>NZ_JANSWL010000088.1:0-514719 GCF_028539135.1 Butyrivibrio sp. DSM 10294
GAAGAAAAACCTCAGTATGAGATGAGCAAGGACGATACGTATAACAAATATGCGGAAATGTCCAAGAAGGATCCGGAGAAGCCTGAAGAGAAGCCTCAGTATGAGATGAAGAAGGATCAGGCAACAAATAAATATGCTGAGAAGTCCATAAAGGATTCGGAAAAGCCTGAAGAAAAACCTCAGTATGAGATGAGCAAGGACAATGCAACTGCCAAATACGCAGAGAAGTCCAAGAAGGATCCCGAGAAACCTGAAGAGAAGCCTCAGTACGAGATGAGTAAGGATAATGCAACTGCCAAATACGCAGAGAAGTCCAAGAAGGACTCGGAGAAACCAGAAGAGAAGCCTCAGTACGAGATGAAGAAGGACAACGCAACTGCCAAATACGCAGAGAAGTCCAAGAAGGATTCCGAGAAGCCCGAAGAAAAACCTCAGTACGAGATGAGTAAGGATAATGCAACTGCCAAATACGCAGAGAAGTCCAAGAAGGATTCCGAGAAACCCGAAGAAAAGCCTCAGTACGAGATGAGTAAGGATAATGCAACTGCCAAATACGCAGAGAAGTCCAAGAAGGATTCCGAGAAACCCGAAGAAAAGCCTCAGTACGAGATGAGTAAGGATAATGCAACTGCCAAATATGCAGAGAAGTCCAAGAAGGATTCCGAGAAGCCTGAAGAAAAGCCTCAGTACGAGATGAAGAAGGACAACGCAACTGCCAAGTACGCAGAGAAGTCCAAGAAGGATTCCGAGAAGCCTGAAGAAAAGCCTCAGTATGAGATGAAGAAGGATAACGCAACGGCAAAATATGCAGAGAAGTCCAAGAAGGATTCCGAGAAGCCCGAAGAAAAAGCTCAGTACGAGATGAGCAAGGACAATGCTAATGTCAAGTATGCGGAGAAGTCCAAGAAGGATTCCGAGAAGCCCGAAGAAAAAGCTCAGTACGAGATGAGCAAGGACAATGCTAATGCCAAGTATGCGGAGAAGTCCAAGAAGGATTCCGAGAAACCGGAGCAGAAGCCTCAGTACGAAATGAAGAAGGACAATACTTCGGCTAAATATGCGACTAAGTCCAAAACAGATTCGGAAAAGGCTGAACAGAAACCTCAGTATGAGATGCAAAAGGACGGCACCAAGAATAAGTACGCCAAAGTTTCTCCAAAGGACAGCGAGAGAGCTCCTCAGGTCATCTGGCCACCCACGAGAAGAGCGCTGATGGCAGAAGCTCTTTCCAAAAAATAAAACAAAAACGATAAGGACATAACCTATGTTGACGATCAAGGCTCCATTAGAGATTACAGCGAAAACTTCATACGTCAAATGTTCAGAGAATTTCTATCACAGGATCATGGGCAACTACTCTCTGATGGAGACCCGCGTCGACGAAGAGGACCTGCTTCATATCACTAACACTCCTCCTGAGATCTATGTAACTGAGGGGGAGGGAATATCAAGTGTCCTTAATCAGTCCGTAAGAAACGAGAACAACTACAACAAGGTTGAGATTCTAAACAATGTTTTGAACCGCATAGTTGCCTCTGCGTCAGTTAATCTTACTTACCAGGACAGAGTATTTATCACGGATTCCTTATACAGACTGGGCATAAGAGACGATCACAAATTCATGAACGCTTTTTATGAGATGTCACAGCAGACAAGGGATGTAAATGCTCTGATCAATCTATATCTGGAAAAAAGCGAGAATCTGCGCACTATGCTGGAGGCGGTGAACAACTACAACGAGAGCCGAAGGACCACGGAAAGACAGCTCCTTGACAGAGAAAATCAGAAATATGTCACTGATGTATCTGTTTCCAATAATGAATCAAGAGCTGAAAACATCAGCGTAACTAATGTAAGAAACGCAGAGATTCGCTACGAAGGCAGCGAAGGAGAAGGCGAGACAAAATCCGGTGAAACTGCTTTAAACGCCCTTGAGAGAGAAAGAATAAGCGAGAGGGAAAGACTTCAGAAGGAAAGGGAGAATTACCTCTTCAACACAATTTTTGACAGATTAAGCACGGGTGCTATTTATCAGATAGTTTCCAATTTCAACCGCTCCGAGAACTACAATGAGATGGAAAAGGCAGAGTACTCCATATCAGATCAGACCTACGCAGCCCAGAACCTTCTTCTTTCAGTGATGAGAGAAAGGGTTTTCCCCGGAGACAGCAATCTTGTCCTTCTTAATACCAATACCTATGAGGAGGAGCTTGAGAGCTTTATAACCTCTGCCGAGAATGTGAGAAATGAGATCAGCAGCGCAGTTCTCATGAGACTTCTGCAAAATATATACAGAACCGGTTTTGACAAGTTCTACTTTGACAGGAATACATATTTTAAGTTTGAGGATACCTTCTATAAGGCCTCCGATGAGATTGTCACCAAGCTGATAACCAATATCGGAGCATCACAGATAAAGAACGAGATATCCAGGCAGGTTATCAATGTAAATGAAAGTCAGATCAGTAACGAGTTCCGTCTCTTTGACTATGCCACTATGAATGAGCTCTCCAGAATTGACATAGAGAGCATTCAGGAAATGATCGATCAGCTCACCGTTTACAGCAGCAGAACCGGCCAGCTTCTTGAAGAATATAACAGCGCTTCCTTCAGCTACAGAACCGGTGAAGTCACATCTGAGAAAAAGGAGCTTACAAGGCTTCAGCTGGAGGTCTTAAGGATACTGGGACAGGTGTCTGACAGCGAGACCATAAGGACTATATCGGAAAAGATCCTGGAGACCGCAGGACAATCCGGTGACATATATAAAGTCCTCTCCGAATATATTGAGTCCATGAATAGCACGGATATTATAAACGAGTTTATCCGAAAGCTGATAACGGAAAATAACATTCAGGGACTTATCAGCAGCGGCGAAGCCGGAGAGAGCAGCGAAGAGATCAGAAATGCAGTCACCTTCCTTCGAAATGAGATCCACGAAGATGAAGAGACCAGAGAGATTCTTAACCGGTATCTCAGTCTCTACGGCGGCAGCAAAGAGCAGTACAGTTTAACACAGAGCAATAGCTTTAGTAACAGCGTGATTCAGCTCATAAACCTCATTACGGGAAAAGAAGCTGTATCAGAGCAGATTGAAAATCCCGAGATCATCAAAAATTTCATCATTGGTGACAGCAACGTAACCATAGAAGAAATAAGGGGAGCTGAGGAACTCAAAAAAGCAGCTCTCTTCCTCAGAGATGAGGTTGCGGCAGGCAATAATATACAGGAGATACTAAACAGATATTCCAATATCATCGAAGGTGCTGCACCTTCCGGGGACATATTTGAGAATACCGTGCTAATGAGTGAAAATCTTCAGCTGATCCAGCTTCTTGGAGGCGAAGAGAGCGCAGATTTTTCACTGGAGAATCTGGAACTTATAAAGAACTATATTCGAAGTTCCATGGAGATAACAAATAAAGATAAGAAATACTACCTTGATACCATAACCTTCCATGAGCTGGAAGCATTGGAAAAGCTCACTACTACAGTCAAGGCCGAAACCGACAGGAAGCAGGAGCTTATCAAGCTTTTAAAGGAAAGTAAGAAGGTTAAGGTTTCCGAGGAAAAAACGCAAAGAATAAAGGAGATTATCACAGAGCTGGGAATTACTCCCGAGATGGTCACTGTTTTCTTTGAAGAAGATCAACGGGAACTACCGGGAGCAGGTGAGTCCGAAGAGATTTCTTCTTCCGGTAAAAATACGAAGGCGCCTTTCGAAAGAGCAGAGCTTATTTTCGAAAGAGTCACTGAGGAAGAAGGACAGGCCGAAGGAAGTAACCTTTTTATAAACAGGAACGAGCTGATAGCTCTTATCAAAGAAAACACCAAAGAGATGCAGTCCCTGACTATGACCAGGGAAAACGTCAGAGACTATATCCGGCAGATAAGAAGTGAAGGTGAAAAGAGGACCTCCGGCTATGTGGAGAGCGGCTCAGGCTATGAGTTATATAAACCTGTAGCTGAGAGCGATACTATCCCTTCTTCGGAAATCTCGGTGGAGCCGTCAGAGACAGAGAACCCTCCGGTAAAGGAAGGCGATAATGTTACAGATGCCGATATCAGGAAGATAACCGAGAGTGTCAACAGGATTGAGGCCCTGAATGAGCAGAGAAGGACCAAATACATAGAGGAGATCAGCAAGATAAGGGAGAGCCTTGAAGAGAGCGGACCAAGAAAGCTGCCCTTCGAAAAGACAAGACAGGTAGCAGCTCTTACACTGGAGTCCCCCGAGAAGCTCATGGAGACCCTGAATCATGAGAAGGAGATCCGAAGCACCAGGGAAAAGGAAATCCTCTCCCGTATAAAGGATATTTTCCCGGAGCAGTCCTACGAGATCTACAGACTTCTTGAAAAGTATCAGAGAAATGAGGAGAACCCGGAGACTCCTGAGGGCCTTAGAACCGCAGAAGTGGGTGAGCTCATCTACGACATCAACCATGCGTCGGAACCTTCTCCGGAGCCTGAAAAAGAGGGTAAGATCGAAGCTTCTGAGGAGATTAAGGCTGAAAGAGCAAGAGTAAGACTTGACAGAGGCGAGGTTCTTACTGAGGAACACGCCAATATAAGGCCCGTTGAGACGATTCATAAATATCAGGAGAGCCTTACCAGCGATGAGATCAACGAACAGCTTCAGCTCATGCAGCATAATATCTCAAAGCAGATCAAGGAGGACGTTAAGTCCGACGTGATAACCTCCAATAATTACATAAACTCCAGAGAGGTTATTACTAACAGTAATGTCTCTGAACAGATAAATGCAGTGAATATTCAGAGAATGATAGACAGCAAGATCCAGTCAGAAATGAATACCATCAGCAACCGGGTTATGAACAAGATAGAAAGACAGATGAGAAATGAGAAAGCAAGGCGCGGCTATTGATAAAAGGAGGTATGTGAATGGGATTACTTCAGGATGCTACGGGAATTCTTTCCGATAATGCGACACAGAAAGCAGTTCTATATATCCTAAAGCCCGATCTGTACAGCCAGGTGACCTTGACAGATATCGGCAATGAAGCGAATAAACTGGTGGAGAAGCTCAGTAAATCAGACAAGGTTGCGGCAAGTGCCGGCGAGATGCTCAAAAAAGCATCCGGCTGGGGCAGCAAAAAAACCACTGACAAAATATATGAAGAGTCTTCCGATACTAATAAATTCATAAAAATGTCAGTTCAGTACAATCCTGCTACAATAAGACTTTATTCTCTTACCGGTAAACAGCAGAATTTCAATAACGCAAGTGGTCTGAATCACATGGAGGTTGCAAATTTTACGGGAAAGAGCAAATTGTCATTTGACCTGGTCTTTGATGACATGGATCCGGCGGATGCCTTCATGCTGGAGAATCTTACTCCCAATGTGGGAAATGTCTACAACAAGGCCAAGGATCTGACCACCCATGGACTTGATGGGCATTCGGTGAGAAAGAGAATGGATGCTCTTTTATCACTCATTTCAAGCTGTCATGCGCAGCAGGTGATCTTTAGCTGGGCGAAGATGCATTTTCGCGGAACTCTTACGAACGTAAACAATCATTTCACCATGTTCAACACAAGAGGCAATCCTGTCAGAGGAACTGTGCATCTGGAGATAACTCAGGAAGCCAGCAAAAACGGTGAGCTGGTCTACAAACAGGATTACTGGGATAAGGCATTTTATGCAAAATTTGATAAGGGCGCGGTTGGCAAGAGAAGTACTTTTGATGCTCTGACCAACAACAACTTCCTCAATTTAAATCTTTAAAAAAGATAGGATGCAGAGTCTATGGATTTTTTAGGATACGCGGCAGACTCCGTTAAGGGAGCTATAGGAATAAATGAAAAGGCTGTTCTTGAAATATGCGATTTTTCCGGAATAATGCCCAAGGAAGCAAATGCTCCCAGACCAAGTAACGGCACGAAAACTGGCTTTTCCGGCGTCGGTAAGTTCAATATTGATACGGTCAAGGATGCCGTAAATAATGCCAAGGGCAAGCTTAAAGATGCCGTCGGAGAGGATAATGCTCAGGAAGGCGAATTCATCGACGTGGAAAAGGTTCAATGGTACAGATACCATGTTCAGTTTAATCCTGAGGACATCACCATAAACGGCTATGGCGGTGAAGAAGTGCCTATACAGGATTTCGGAAAAAAGAGAGAGGACAAAGCGCCGAAGGAGATTCCCAGAGATGCCAATAATATCCCCATACCTCCAAAGCTTGGTAAATACTGAAGGCCAAAGCCATCAAGCCGTATGGCGGCAGCCAACTCCCGTATTGATATGAACCTCAAGCTTGTATTGGATAAAGCTGATGTAAAGGAAGCTTTTTTTGCTGAAAAATACACTCTGGGGCAGACTTCACTTGTTAAACAGGGGCTTAAGATGGCCTTCAAAAATGATCCCGATGCGTACTCGGTGCAAAAGGACGTGGAGGCTCTGACAGCAATAGTAAGAGATAAGAGCAAACGTCTTTGCAGATTTGTCTGGGGAGACATGATCTATGAAGGGCTGGTCCATAGTGTAAATGCGGAGTATACCATGTTTAATGTGGACGGGACTCCCTGCAGGGCAGTGATCAGCATAGGAATAGTACTTTTGGATAAAGAAGAATTGCCATCCTCCGAAAAGCATTGGAGAAAAGTATATAAAAGCAGTTTCGGAGAATAGCATTTGTGATTGTGGGGGAATATGGCAGCACTTGATTTTGAAAGCTTATACAAAAGATATAAGAATTTTTACTATCCTTCCGTAAGGATTTATCTTGGTGATCAGGATCCGATACAGGATAAGAAGATGAATCTTTCCATAGTGGATGTGGATGTACAGATCACCAGCGATCTGAAGGCAAGCATTGCTTCCTTTTCAATTGCGGGCATGTACGATCCGGATACAGGAGCCTTTTCGGTGGGAAAGACCAAGAAATACCTTATTCTGGGGATCCCTGTGAAGATTCTCATGGGTTACTCCGCAGATATGACGGAGGTGTTCAGGGGCTATGTAGCAAGAATTGAGTTTTCCTACAACGATGAGTCGCCTATGGACATTAACGTCAAGGTAACGGCCATGGATGTCAAGGGAATCATGATGGCCAACAACAGTTCAAAGAGGCTCAAAGCAAGCTATTACAGCGATGCCGTCAAGGAGATACTGAATCAGTCTCCTTATCAGACTCTTCAGAACAATGAGGTCATTACCAGCATCGATGTCACCGATACTCCGGATAAGCCGCCGGGAGGTACACAGCAGGACAATTCAGTGGACCTTAGGATCGAGATGGTGGCTGAAAGCGACTATGATTTCGTCTGCAAGGCGGCCAAGAAGTTTAATTATGAGTTCTTCTCGGTGGGCGGAAATATTGTATTTCGAAAGGCCAAAGCCAACACGCAGGAGCTGGCGGAATTCTTTCCCTCAAATATTATTATTACCTACGATATCAGCTATGACATAACGGGACTTCCCGGTGAAGTTAAGGTAAGAACCCTTGATATAGGTAAGGCCAGCAAGATTGAGGTCAAAAAGAAAAACAACGGAAAGTTTTCACTGGGAGGCAAGGCAAAGCCCATTGTTTCGGGACAGTCCTATGTGTATATAGATTCCACAATAAACACTCAGGCCGATGCTGAGACGAGAGCAAATTACCTTTTGGAGGAAATGTCCTACAGACTGGGAAGTATCAGAATGACCATCGTGGGAATTCCGGAGATAGTACCGGGAAGATTCATCACCCTCAAAGGTTTCGGAGATGCACTGTCCAACAAGTATTACATAACGGATGTGCACCACACCTACACCTTGGGCGGAAAGTTTTTGACAGAAATAGAAGGAAAGGCATCAACATTATAAGTAACCGGGGGAAGACAAAATGCCGTTTTTTGATGTGGTCGACGAAGTAGCCAGGCACCAGGTAGAAAAAAGTGCCATGGGCGATAACAGAATAATGGGAGCTCTGGTCTGTACCGTGACCAAGAACTATGAGAAAGAGAAACAGGGCTTTGTTCAGGTAAACATCACGACCAGGGACTATGAGGAAAACAAGCTGGTGTGGGCAAGGATGGCCCTTCCCTACGGCGGACAGAAGTGGGGAGAGTATTTTATTCCCGAGGTTGGGGATCAGGTGATCGTCATCTTCGAGCAGGGGAATATCGAGAGGGGCTTTGTGATAGGGGCGGTTCCAAAGACCAATTCCACCTTCATGAGCAAGGCTTTTGATGAGAATAATGATATAAAAAGGATACAGTCCAGAAACGGCAACAAAATAGATATTATCGACAATCACGAAGGAGAGGGAGATAACGACAGGATAACCATCACAACTGCCAAGGATAATCACAAGTTCCAGATGGACAATGAAAAGAAGTTGATCCTTCTCTCCGATAAAGATGGAAACAACAAGATAGAGATTAAGACGGAAGACGGCCAGATGACAGTACTTGCCGCACAGAAGCTGACCGTTAGGGTGGGAGACAACATTAAGCTCTTCATGAACGGAAGTAATGGAACCGTTACACTTGAAGCCACCAAGGTCAAGGTAGAAGCCACCAATACCGCAGAGCTCAAATCAAACAACAGAGTTACTATTGAAGGCGGTAACGTCTCGGCAAACGGTAATTCAATGCTTAAGCTTTCAAGCTCCGGTCCCGTATCAGTTGAGGGAACACCGGTTAAGCTTGGCTAGTGATATGGAGGAAATGTATGGAACAGACATTTTTGGGTACCGGAGTTACTTTTCCAATCCAGATAGACCCGGCAACGGGGCGCTTTAAGATGAGCGCAGGGAAGCAGTCGGTGAAGGAATCGGTGTATCTGATACTGATGACGCAGGTTACCGAGAGACTTACAAGACCCTCCTTCGGTACAAGGAGCGCCTCTTACGTATTCATGGACATGAATCTCACAGAGCTTACTATTATGAAAAGAGAGCTTGAAGAGAGCGTCCTGACACAGGAGCCGAGAATATCGGATGTTAATATCACAACCGAAATGCAGGCACAGCAGGGATATATTCTGATAAATATCGACTATACACTTGCAGAGACCAATCAGACTGACAATATGGTATTCCCCTTCTACATGAATGCGGAACCTGAACCCTCTGAGGAAGAAGAATACTACGAGCCTCTAATAATCGACATGGAAGAGTAACCTATGAACAATGCATTCAAACCACAATCTATCGAAGAGATTGAAAACAGAATAGAAAGACTGGCAAAAAGCTATACACCTGAGTGGAGATTTAACAGATACAATCCCGACGCAGGCTCCGTGATAGCACAGATATTCGCAAGGCAGCTGGAGGAGAACAATCGTCTCATGAGTCAGATGCCTGAGCGATATCACATGGAGTTCGTAAATATGCTGGACTCCAACTTAAGACCGGCACAGCCTGCAGCCAGCATGGTCATCTTTAACCTTGACGGCAATTCCATTATGGGAACCCAGGTGCCGAAGGGGACAAGGCTTACCGCGGATTCGCCCTATACCGATTCGGGTTTTGTGATATATGAGACAGAAAGAAATCTCTATGTCACCGAGTCCAGGATCAAATGCGCATTTATGACAGATGCGGAAAAAGGGTCTCTCACCCCTATCTACGGAGACATTGCGGTACCTCAGATAATCCCGACTCAGGACATAATAATGGAAAAGGATCTGACGGAGGAGCCCCAGGAAGGAGAAAGCCAGAGCACCCATACATTGGAACCTCTGGATGAGAGCTTCAAGATCAAGCCTTTTACACTTTTTGGCGAAAAGCAAAATGTCGGAAAGAGCGTACTCATCATATACCACGACAGACTTCTGGAAGGTGTGAACGAACCGATATATGTAAGACTGGAAGGAGCAAAGGCTCTTATAGAAAGAATCGAGAAAAAAGAGTTTTTGTTTAAATATCCCGAGAAAAAGAGTTTTACGGAATTTGACAGTGTAAAGCTCCTTGAGGACGGAATGACCTATGAGCTTATAAAGAGCAAGCCCTCCAATAAAGTCAGGGTGGGAGGCACTGAGATGTCGGCGGTGATCCTGGAGTGTCAGGAGATAATGACCGATTATCTGGAGATTGAGAACATTCAGATTTCAGCGGCCGGTGACAGCAGAGCTCCTGAGTATGTGGGAGACGGAGCTGTTGAATTAAATTCCGAGAAATTTGAGCCCTTCTCGGACACACTCTCTGTGTATAACGAGTGCTACATAGGCCACAATCCCTGCTTTTCCAAGAGAGAAGCTAGAGTATTTCTGGATTTCAGGGTGTCCTTTAAGGAAAATCATATAAGACTTACACCGGAGCAGGAGGACGCAGAGCTTGCCATCATCAAGTTAAAGCCAAAGAAGACTCCTCTTGATGCCCAGGCAGCGGCGGTTGTGGATGAGATTTCCATCGAATACTTCAACGGAATCGGCTGGAAGAAGCTTAAATGCGACTCCGAATACGAAGGACTGTTCGTAAACTGTGAGGATGGAAATTACAAGCTCTCCTTTATCTGCCCCTCGGACTGGGAGGAATCAGAGAGTGGTCCCTACAGCGGAAGATGTCTTCGAATGAGGATAACCAAATCCGACAACTGCTACCTTCGCCCGGCGCTTCATACTTATCCGACAATAGAAAAGCTAAAGATAACATATTCCTATGAGGGTAAGTTTGTATCACCCAGTAAACTGGAGAAAATAGCAGGAACCACCAAGGAAGACATTACCTACGCACTTACATCAAATAAGCCCTTCACGGCTTTTTCGGGGATAGATTACCATGAGGATGCACTTTTTATCGGACTTGATAAAAAGCTCACCGACGGCCCCATAAGCATCTATTTCCAGCTGGCAGATTCCAGCAATCAGAACGCGGTGAGATGCAACCTTGAATACTATAGTCCCACAGGCTTTGCCCAGATGAGGTTTACGGATCTCACAGAGGACTTCACAAGGTCCGGAACATTGATGTTTCTTCCACCCTCCGATATGCAGGAGTGCAGCCTTGAGGGCAACAATCTCTACTGGATCAAGCTAAAGAGGAGCAGGGCCCAGAAGAGTGATTTTAGCGATATTTTCCTTCCGCATATCGTAAGACTCTGTCTTAATGCAGTGATAGTCACCAATGTGCAGACCAGCGATGAGAACGATTACTACATCGAAGAGGTCATGCCCAATATGACGGTGGCTCTGGGGGCTCAGAATATCCTTGACGCTTATGTATGGGTCAATGAAAGAGGTTATACAAGAAAAGAGGAAATGGACAGACTAATGGCCCAGGAGCCGGAAAGAGTAAGGGCCGAGTATGATTTCCTGGGAAGAATATCCGCTTTTTACGTACTGTGGAACGAGGTTGAAAGCTTCGACGACGCCGTGGACAGAAGAAGCTATCGCATAGACAGAATGCGGGGCAATATAGTCTTTTCCGACGGAGCCAAGTGCGATATTCCAAGAGTTACCGACGATATAGCCTTTAAGGCAAGAATCAGAAGTACCGACGGCGAATACGGCAATCTCGCTGAAGGAATGATAACGGATCTGGTGGGTGCAGCGCCGTTTATAGATTCCGTGTCCAATCCCATAAGAGCCCATGGCGGCAGCAATCTGGAGACTATGGACCACGCTCTTATGAGGTGCGCAGGCATCATGAATTCCAGATGGCGCCTGGTATCCGAGAATGATTACATCAGATTTGTAATGGAGTACTCGGACAGCATAGACAAGGTTAAGGTAGTGGTGGGAGAGACCATAGACGGTGTGGTTAATCCTTCGGATATCTCTGTAGTTCTTTTGATGAAGGATTTCGCAGACGGAGCCTTTTCCTATCACAGGATCGCAGGGGGGCTTAAGAAGGAAATACTTAAGAACTGCGAGCTTACGGTCACTGAAGAAAACCTCCATATCGTGGAGCCTATATTTGTGGATATTTCAGTAAATGTCTGGGCTATGGTCATGGATATGGATGACAGCTTTGAGGTTCAGAATGAAGCCAAGAATGTGTTGGCTGAATATCTGAATCCCGTATCAAGTCCGGAGCATGAGGGCTGGGCCATTGGAACGCTCCCCAAGCAGTCACAGATACTTATGAGACTGGGAGTACTGAGGAGCAGAGCGGTTATCCAGAGAATCACCATCACGGCCAGGTACGTGGACTGCGAAGGGGAACATGAAGTGGATGCCAAGGATATCAAGCTGACACCCTTTATGGTTACAAGAAGCGGCAATCACAAGGTTATTGTTACCAATAAATAAAAGATGGGCAGGACGAAAGAATGCTGAATGTTGAGGATTTAAAGGGCAGAACCTATGAAGAGAGGATGGAAGATGTGATGAGGGAGCTCCCCATCAGGTCTTCCGAATGGACCAATTATAATGCCTCCGATCCCGGTATTACCATAATTGAGAATCTCACGGCTTTTTCCGCATTGCAGGGAGCTGAGATCGTCAACTTAAGCTACAGAGCAAAAATGGCACTGCTTAAGATGGCAGGTTTCGTTCCCGCCAGAGGAAAGTGTGCAAGAGTGCTTCTCTCGGATGAAGAGATCACACGGCCCGGGATCCTCAGAGCCGGACAGAGGTTCCATATAGGCGACCTTTGCTTCGAAACAAATAAGGATATTTCCGTTGGCTGCGGCAGGATCACAGATGTATTCGCATGTAGCGGCGGAGAGTTCAGGGATATAAGCTATGTGTTGGACAAAGAGATCAGCGTTCCCGCCAAGCTCTTCGGGGATTCGCCAAAAGCCGGAAACAGTGTGTATTTCATTATTGACGGTGATATAGCAGCTCTTAAAGAGATAATCCTATATATAAAAATGGTGGAGAAGTCCTATCGAAACAAGACAGTGGACAGACTTGAGCACATATTCGCCGACCTTGAATGGGAGTGCTACACCGCAGAGGGGTTTGTAAAGATAAGTGCAAGGGATTTTACCAATGCCTTTGTAAACAGCGGTGAGATCAGAGTTGCCCTTCCTGACAGGAAACCGGAGATCTGTGATGAAGCGCCGCAAAAGGGCTATTGCATAAGGGCCACCTTAAAAAGAGCCGACTATGATATTGTCCCCAAGATAACAAATGTGTTCGGATTTTTGTTTGAGGTCTGGCAGAAGGATACCAGGTCCTTCAGCACCACCTCCAACAAAAACGATCTTATAAAGGTTACATCGCCCATTGGTGAGGATGTACATTACCTCATCTTCGGAAAGGAGAACAAGGGCTCTTCCTACAGAAGATACGAGCTCACAACCGAAGATTACAGAAATGGACGATTTGTTAACTACGAAAAAAACGATGACGGAAGCGTAAGTTTTACTTTTTCGGAAGAAAAGCACGGCTACGCTCCCATAAAGGTAAAGGACGCAGTCAGAGTAATCCTCTACAGCGAAGAGGTAATGCGGCGCTATAACGTAGGTAAGGTAATAGGTTACGATGATCAGGAGATACAGCTTCCGATAAAGAAGATTGTTCACGAGACCTTTTTCCTGATAGCACGAAGAAAGGATGAGAACGGCTATCTCTACGATTTTGTAAGACCTGAGAAAAAAGCTGACGGAGCCCTCTATTATCACCTTCTTGAGGGAGATGGGAGAATAATCATAGAGGATGCCGGAGATTTCATAGATGCGGATCTCTTCATGGGTGGTGTTTCGGTTACCGCCGGCAATCTGGGAAACATAACCGCCGGAAACAGACTGTCCATCGAGGGTGACAGCGGTATTCATTTCTATAATCCCGGTGCTGCCACAGGCGGGTGCTTCAGAGAGAATCTGGATCAGGTGAGGGAGAGGTTCCTTATGGATATGAGAACTCCCTACAGGGCAGTCACCGCAGCGGATTACGAGAAGCTGGCCATAACAACCCCGGGCCTGTGCATCAAAAAGGCCAAGGCAATCATGTCAGAGAACGAGAATCTGGTAAGACTGGTGATCCTTCCGGAGTCCGATGAGACTTTTCCGAAGCTGTCCAATATCTACATTGACAGGGTAAAGGCAAGACTTGAGGACAGGAGGCTTATCACCTCCAAGTTCATGATAATCAAGCCCTCCTTTGTTCCGGTGGGAGTCAAGTGCACAGTCTATGTTAAAAGACATTATTTGGACTGCAGGAAGCAGATAATCGAGAGAATACGCACTATTCTGGATTATATAAACTCCGATCACAACTTTGGCGATAAGCTGCAGTTTGAGGATGTATTTCACGGTATCGAGGATCTTGAATGCGTGGAATACGTGTATGAATTATCTCTGTTTTCGGAGAACAATAACCTGGCACAGCTAAAGGAATTTGATATTTATCCGCGTCAGGATGTGCTATGTTATCCGGGAGAGATAAACCTTGAGATAGTATCATCTGACAGATAAGACGGGGAGAATTAATGGCTAACGACATTTGGTATTCAATCAGGAATAACAGAATAAAAAAGAGTCTGGTGAAGGGCTTCACCCAGGGAGCAGACGGGGAGCTGATCCTTGATGAAAATGAGCTGGAACACAGTGTTTTCCTGCATCCTCTGGATGGAGTGGAGCCCGGCTCAGAGTGGGGGCGGTTGTCCTGCGAACTACTTTTGGCAGAGCAGATAGTATGTTATATTTATGTTATAGCATTTGATAATTTGGATTATTACGTAGATAAAGACCATGGATCACTGTGGGATTATCTCAAGGATCCTTCCGAAAACAGCTATTCCAAGTTTAAGCTCCTTCAACAGCTAGGCGCCAAGAGGTTTGTCAACACAAAGGACGGACTTCTGTATGAACTCTCCGGCAGGTATTTGTTCATAGCGCTGGAGATGATAGGAAGCGGCAGCGCCTGTGTTGGAAAAATGAGAGTCGGAGTCAGGGGAGATGTGTTTATGGACACCTTCCCGGCGGTATATCACGACAGGAACAGTTTTTTCCACAGATATATATCCATTTTTTCAAGTGTTTACAATGACTACAGCGATCAGAACGAGAAGCTCTACGAGATTCTGGACCTGGACAAGTGCGATGCCTCGCTTCTTGAGATGTACGGCTCCTGGTTCGGAATAGATCTGAAGGGAGGATTTCTTCCGGAGAAGACCCTGCGTCAGATTGTAAAGGAAGCCTATCAGCTGAATCGCATGAAGGGCACCAAATGGGCTCTTCAAAGAATCGTGGACATACTGGTGGGCGAGGATTCGGTAATTGTGGAGAACAGGCTTCAGGACGGCGGCATTTTTGATGTTACAGTGATGATAAATCAAAAGCTGTCGGAGGATCTGAGGCACCAGCTGATGTTTTTGCTTGATCAGTTCAGGCCTCTGCGAACGAGAATAAGGCTTCTTCAGATGGAGAAAGAGGCTGTTGTGGATGGCAACAGCTATCTTGATATGAATGCGGCAATTCCGAAGCAGAAGCATGTTGTACTGGACGAAGAGGCTATCTATGACGGAGCAATCACTCTCATGTAAGGCTTAAAAGAAGCCGGATAATAAACTATCGCTTATAGAGGAGAAAAATATGACAGTTGAGGAAGTAAAGTTTGAGGATAAGCTTCAGCTTAATGTCAAGGGCAAGGTTGATGCCATATCTGCGCCGGAGTTTCAAAACGCTGTTTTGAAGGCGTTTGTAAAAAGCTCCAATATCATCATCAATTTCAGCGAGACCACCTATGTATCCAGCGCGGGGCTTCGTGCACTGATCATCGGGCAAAAGACCGCTCAGTCCAAGGGTGGCAGCATGTCCATAATCAATGCCAATGAAGGTATCGTTGATGTGCTTCGGGTCACAGGACTTGAGAAAATTCTGAGTGTAAGATGATAAATATTTCTAAGGTTTCTAAAAACTATATAACCGATCATGGCAGGATCGATGTATACAACGATTTTTCCGAGGTGATAAACGACGGGGAATTCATTGTGCTTACGGGAGAAAGCGGTTCCGGAAAGACCACGCTTCTCAAGATGCTTCTCAAGGAGGAAGAACCGGACCTTGGCAGCATCTATGTGGACGGTGAGAACCTCAAGGGAATTAAGCGAAGAAACATTCCCTTTTACCGGAGAAAAATCGGTGTGGTCTTCCAGGATTACAGGCTTATTCAGGAGCTGTCGGTATACGACAATCTTCTGACTGCGATTCTTGCCACCGGCGGTGCGGCCACCGGGGCGGAGAAGAAGATTGTGGATGTGCTCACGATGCTGGGAATCGACAGCCTTCATAAAAGACTTCCCAAGGAGATGTCGGGTGGGCAACAGCAGAAGGTATGTCTTGCAAGGGCCATGATAAACAATCCAAGGTATCTTCTGGTGGATGAGCCAACAGGAAATCTTGATCCGGCATCCTCCGCAGAGATACTGCGGCTCTTAAGTGTGATACACGACCATGGAGTGACAGTTATAATGGCAACTCATGATATGAGTGCACTTTCAATAAAAAACAAGAGACAGATAAGTCTTGATAAAAATATTACTGGTGGGGGTAAGTTATATGTCTCGTGAACAAAAGATCGCTTTGATTTTGGCATGTGTGTTTTACGCAGCAACAGTATTCGGATTCTTTTATTTTTCACTTACGCTGATAGTGCTGATGTTTATGGCAGCGACCATCAGCATGACCTACTTCGCATACCTGTGCTACAAGGCCCACAACGATTACACGGGTGCTGAGCATCTGCAGCAGGAGATAGGTCTTCTGAAGGCGGAAATCGAGCAGAAAAACAAAGAATTTGAGGCAGTGATCAATGACAAAAATGAGGAGATTGAGAGAGCAAAACAGAGCATAGAAGAGCTTACGGAGAAGGCGGAAAGCGCTGAGAAATCATCAAGAGAAGCACAGGAGGAGCTTTCCAGAAATGTAAAGGCACAAAAGACAATGGATAATCTCTATGAGAGTCTTCTTCCGCCGGATGACGAGGACGCAGCGGATGTGGACATCATTGCAGTGGCAAGAAGGGCCATTGCAGAGCTGGACGAAGACGCCAAGGCAGTGGGACTTAAAGTCACCATTTCCAGTGCTGTGGAGAAACTGATAGTTCACGCCAGTGCCAAGAGACTTCTTATCATGTTCAGGAATATCATCGATAATTCAATCAAGTACATGAAGAAGGCAGGAACACTGGTGGTTACTATATCCACCATCGAGGATGACATATTTATAGTTCTCAAGGATACCGGCAACGGACTTCCCGAAAACGAGACCAAGCACATATTTGAGCTTAATTTCCAGGGCTCCAACCGAATCAGCGGAAACGGCCTCGGACTTACTCAGGCCAAGGCAATTGTGGAACACTACGGGGGCACAATCTACGCCAGAAGCCCGCAGGGCAACGGAATGGGAATCTATATTCAGCTTCCTACTACCTGATAATTGGTTTCGGACTAAACATTGAGGGGATAGATATGAAACATACTTCCAGATTATTTATGGCCTTATTTGCTTTCTTTGTTGTGGTGGCATTTGGGGCACTGTACATGCTAAGCGATACCGGTTCTGTTTTTAACAAAGACAACAGAACTCCGGGGGCTTCGCCTGCCGTAATGAGTAAGACAATTGTCGGAGATGAATCAGCAACCTCTTTATCAATTAAGGATGATTTCAGTGATGAAGAGACTGTGGAAGCATCGGAGCTGTTATCGGATGCGGATGCCGCGGCAGATGAAGGAACAGTTCCTGAGGCAGCTGAGTCAGATGCCGGAGCTTCAGTGGAAGATACTTTGGCAGAAGCGGAGAATACAAGAGAAAAGAGATATTTTACCTTCACCACGGGAACGAGATATACGATCTTAAGGCTTCGCTCTGCACCGTCATTAGATGCGGATATTTTGGCCAAGTTGAATAAACGTACTCCCGGCTATGTAATCCTTCCGGGAAATGAGTGGTGTAAGGTTGTTATGTCCACAGGCACTGTTGGATATTGTGCCACAGAGTATCTGAATATGGTGGAAGTAAGCGAGGAGGAATTTCCTGCGGAATTTATCCAAATGGTTGAGCCTCCACAGGAAGACCTTGATTATTAAATCCCATGGAGGTTTGTTATATGAACCTGGATGATATGATCAACAAGCAGAACAGACGACAGGATGAGATAAGAAAACAGCCTTCGCCCGATGAAGAAGAGGAGACCTACACCTACGCCGTTAGGAAAAAAACTGGCTTTATTAACGATTCGGAAGGCGGAATTTTTGACATAAAAAAACAGACGGGAATCAACACGGCAAAAAGCGTTTTTGATAAAGGAACATTCAGAACAGGCAATTAGCGATTTTGAGGGGAAGAGCTATGGCTAGTTTTAACAATGATCTTAACGTGCAGCCCTTTGAGAGCTACAACGAATACATGCAGTATATCTTTGACTGTGTAAACGGCTCTCTGGACGGCTACATTGGAAAGTTAAAAGTTTTATATGCCAATGGCGAAGGCGGATACAAAAACATTTTGTATCCCGATATTGAGATGGCTTCGGATGCCTGTAAAAACAGACTGATCGAATCTTATAAACACAGAATGGGAGTCAATGATTCCGAAGATGACGAAGAATCGGAATCAGAAGGCTTTAACGATGAGGAAGATCAGGATTCTTCATCGGAGGAAGACGAAGAAGAGGAGGAACTGGACAGCGATCTTCTTAATCTTCTGGGAAATTTTGCTTCGGATTATTCCTCGGAAGGAGAGGATAAGGAAAAAGAAGAAGTTGAATCCAATGTATGGACCGAGATAAACAAAGATATCAAGATCCCTATTTTGGAGAGGCTCAGAGTAATAGACGAAAGAGCAGAGCTTACGCTTAAAAAGGGTATTGAACTTCCCTTTTACGAGCTGTGCAAGAGACTGTCCTATGAGCCTTTTACCAAGTTTTGTTTCGCCTGCGGAATCCTGGCTTCCACCCAGACTGATTACGCCGGTGTATTTCATATTGTAAATGAAAACGGCAATCTCTCGGCACCTACGATTGAGTCTGCAGCCAAGGTGTTTTATGGTGATGCCTTCTCAATCACCAATGCCTATGGTGATATGAGTGCCGCTCTTGAGCAGCTTTTACCCATCCTGCCGCTGCAGGTTGCGGGAAGCATGCCTTTTTCCACAATTATTTCCCCAGACAAGAGAATAATAGACTTTCTGTTCGGCCGAAATCCTCTGCTTTTGGATGAGAATTACAGCCGTTTTATGTATATGCTAACAGACGACAAGGAGCTGGATCCCATAATGGCCAACGTAGGAAGGCTTGAGGCTATGAAGACCTCCTATGAGGACGGAGTAAGGATCTTTTATTACTACGGAGATGACGGCAGCGGAAGGCGCTTCTTCGTAAAGCATTTCTGCAGAGAAAAGGGACTGAGGGCCATAGCCATGAACTGTAATAAGCTCTTTAACTATGATTTCCAGTTCGTGGACAGGGCGCTGTGGTCGGTGACAAGAGAATGTATATTGACCAAGAGCTGCTGCTGCCTCACGGAGCTTAATTACAGAGATGAGGAAAAAGAGAAGTTCTTCGGATACATGGATCTTGCCTTTTCCAAGCTTACGGAGAAGGACGTTCTTGTTTTTGCCATGAGTAAGCTCTATATCGATTTCAGAGAAGTTACCAAGAGTCAGTTCACAGATTTAGAGCTCCCGACACCCAATACCGGTGAGAGGCAGGCCTGCTGGGAGTATTTTGCAAAAGCTTATGATCTGGCGGAGGATGTGGATCTTTTGGAGATGTCAACGAAGTTTCTGTTTACTTCCGGCAAGATTCACGACGCCCTTGTAAAAGCCAAATCCCTTTCAAATATGGACAGGGAGGACAAGATATCAAGGTCCAACCTCTTTAAGGGGTGCTACGCCCAGATGAGCTCCGAGCTGTCTCAGAAGGCAACGAGAGTAGAGGCCAAGTTTGGCTTTGACGATATCGTTATGAACGAAAGCCAGCGAGAGACCATATCCCATGCCATTGAGCAGATGACCTACAGAAAACAGGTCTATGAGAACTGGGATTATACCAAGAAGTATCCCTACGGCCGAGGACTTACAGTTCTTTTGTTCGGTGCTCCCGGTACCGGTAAGTCAATGATGGCACAGGTTATCGCCCATGAGCTTAACCTTGAGCTGTACAGAGTAGATATTTCAAAGGTTGTGGACAAGTATGTCGGTGAGACCGAGAAATCACTGTCTATGATATTCAGAGAAGCCAAGAAGTGTAATGTCGTCCTTTTCTTCGATGAGTGCGATACCATTTTTGCAAAGCGTTCCGATGACGGTGGCTCCAACCAGGCCTCCGCCAACAACAAGACGGCCCTGCTGCTTCAGGAAATGGAAGCTTATGACGGTGTCTGTGTACTGGCAACTAACTACAAGCACAATATCGATCCGGCGTTCTTCAGACGTATGAAGTATATCGTCGAGTTCCAGTTCCCGGATGTGGATACCAGAGAAATGCTCTGGAGAACAACAATACCGAAGAATACGCCGCTTGCTGAGGATGTTGATATCAGATTCCTGGCGGAGAAGTTTGAGTTTGTAGGTGGTAATATCAAGAACTGCATTTTGAATGCGGCTTTCCTTGCGGCAGCGGATCCCAATGCCGGAGGTCAGGTACATATGAAGCATTATCTGAACGCCATTAAGTACGAATTTGTTAAGGTTGGCAAGGTATTTACCAAGTCCGACTTTGAACCCTATTCGGAGGACGTGGGGCTTTGATCATAGGATGAATGCCTTCGAGGAGTGAGCTTATGAAACTTGTGAAAAAATTCAAGAACTTAAAAGCAGCGGCAAAGAGAGTATTCATAGGGCTTATGGCACTATGTCTCATTTGCACTGCGACGGGTATTGGAAGCATATTTGCTTATGCGGATGATGAGGGAAGTTTTTTGACAGAACCTGAGCCGGAGCCCGAGCCGGAACCTGAGCCTGAACCAGAGCCTGAGCCGGAACCTGAACCTGAACCCGAGCCTGAGCCTGAACCAGAGCCTGAGCCGGAACCTGAACCTGAACCTGAACCAGAGCCTGAGCCCGAGCCTGAGCCGGAACCGGAACCCGAGCCCGAACCGGAGCCTGAGAATCCTGATACTCCGGAGAACCCTGAGAATCCTGAAAATCCTGAGAATCCGGAGAATCCTGAAAATCCTGAGAATCCTGAAAATCCCGAAGACCCTGAGAATCCTGAGGATGACCCGGAGCTGGATGATCACGATCATGAGTATGTATACACCTCCAATGAGGACGGG
Organism: Butyrivibrio sp. DSM 10294; assembly: GCF_028539135.1. Classification (NCBI taxonomy): domain Bacteria; kingdom Bacillati; phylum Bacillota; class Clostridia; order Lachnospirales; family Lachnospiraceae; genus Butyrivibrio; species Butyrivibrio sp. DSM 10294. The sequence continues at coordinate 21,113 of NZ_JANSWL010000088.1, forward strand.
ACCCATATAAAGGAGTGTAAGGTAGAAGGCTGCACCGAGGAGAAGGTAACCGAGGACTGTACCTATGAAGATGGCTATTGTATCTATTGCCATTTCAAGGAACCCAAGAAGCAGGAAGAGCCGGAGAAACCCCAAAAAGGAGAGCTGGATGATTCGGTAGTCATCCGTTACAACGGCGAGGATCTAAGGGACTGGTATAACGTCTCAGTATCAATAACCGCCGATGGATATTCAATTTCCGAAAAGGACAAGGATGATTACGAGGATAGCTATGATGTCCACGATCCGGGAAGGAATGTACTGGAGCTGGATTTCAGGAACAACGAGACGGGAGATGAAAAGACAGGGACTCTCTATGTAAATATCGACTATGATTCTCCCAAGGGCTCAATAATCTCCGACAATTATAAGTCAAGCAGCTTCCAGAAAAAGAACAATGTGGCTTTCTATGCCAATGAAAATGGCAGGATCACTATATCAGCCAAGGATGAACTCTCCGGCGTTGATACCATAAACTACTATGTTTCCGAGGAGCTTTTTACTTCGATAGCCGATCTCAATAATGTTATGAGCGTGGAGCAAAGGGCCTGGAGAATCTATTCCAAGGGCGATTCCATAATCGTCAAGGTTGACAGGAACAACTATATCTATGCAAGAATAACGGACAATGCTGGAAATGAGACCTATATTTCCACGGGTAAGATAATTTGCGATACAGTAGCCCCTGAGGTTAAGAGCATTGTACTATCTTCGCCCAGAAGCGGTTCGGGGACTCTTGTGCTCCTGGTGGGAAAGGACGAAGAGAGCGGTGTGGACAGATTCAAGCTTATCTGCCGAGAGACCTCCAAGGATCCGGAGCCGAGTAAGAAATTTATACAGGACAACGGTGTGCTTATAACAGTTTCGGAAGAGGATGGAAGTAATTACGGAGGTATGTACACCTTCGATAATCTTGCAGCAGATAAGGAATATGACTTCTTTGCCATTGCCATAGACAAGGCAGGGAATGTCAGCAGTGTAAGAAGCCTTACAGGAAACGGCAAGTCCGGCGCCGCCGGTGATGTATCAGGCAACGACGCCAAGGACTCAGGCGCAGGCTCCGGAGGAGCGGGACTTACTCCCGCACCTAACGGCATAGCAGGCTCGGGACCTGCCTCCGGTCAGGGAGGCGGAAGCGGCGCTGCCGGTACCGTATACGGAAACAGTGCCGGAAGCATCACCTTCGAAGAACCTTTAACCGGAAGCACTGCCGCAACGGAACCGCTTTCCAGGGAGATAAGCAGAACTCCCTATATCAGCGACGCAACAGGAAGCACCAAGATAGGAATTGCCGCAACAGGCGGATGGGACAGGATCACCGGCGAGATCAGTAAAGCCGATTATGATTCCACCATAGAAATCGAGATGAGCGGCCTTTCGAATATTCCCTACAAGGTTTTTGAGACCATGAGGGATAAAAAAATATTGGTAAAGTTCAAGATGCCGGAAAATGTCATTTGGAGTGTAGACAGTCAGACCCTCTTTGAGGAAGATTTTACTGACAGGGATCTTGGGGTAAAGGTTGGAAGTAAGGCCATACCTGACAAAGTATTAAATGATGTTACAGATACCAATCCCCATTTTGAATTTGATGTTAACTACGACGGTGACTTCGGCTTCAAGGCCGGTCTGTCATTTCCTGTGGGAAGCGCATACGCAGGACTTTTCGCCAATCTTTATCATTATGACAAGGATGACGGCGAGCTTAAGCTGTTGGCATCGGATACCGTCAGCTCAGAGGGAGTGGCCACCTTTGAACTTGACCATGCATCAAGCTATACGATTGTTCTGACCTCCATTCCTCTTATGCAGGCGCAGGAAGAGATCCAGATATCCAAAAAGCAGAGCATTACCGATGATGATGCTTTGGAAACGGAGGATATTTCGCTTAGAATGCCAGATCTGTTCGGCCTTAAGGGAAGAGTCAGAGTATATCTTTTCATTATCGCTGCCATAAGCGCTGCACTGTGTGTTGCAATACTTTTCCTTCCGGAGCTTCAGGAGAAGCTTACTCAGGAGGATGATGACAGTGCATTCAAGGGACTACTGTAGGGGGATTTTTGTAACTTATGTTCAAAATCGATAAGGATCGGATTTTCAGAAAGTTTAAAAGAAAGCTTCGTTTTACTTTGGGAAAAAAGGCAAGTCTTGCAGTGATCCTTATGACTATAGCATTTACAGTTTTTTCAATCATGGCCATAAGAGTACTTTTTCTTGTCGTTACTGTAAATGAACAGATAGTTGATCTTTACGCTGTCGGTGATACCGCCTTCGGAGTGGTGGGAAGTGCCAATTCCGAGAAGGCCTGCGATTATGTCAGAAGAGTATACGAAGGTATACCGGAGGAGGACAGGAAAAATCCAGCAGATCCCGATTACCTTAATAATTTCAGTAAAAAGGATTTTGAAAAAAACGAGATTGATGAGTTAAAGATAAGTCATGTATTTAAAGTAATTAAAGAAAAAAATCCCAATGTGACAGATGTGGGACTATGTCTTTTTGATGATAATAAAAGCCGGATAATCCAGGTTCAGGACCTGTGGGATAAAAGGATCGGATTCTGGGAGGACTTTGATGAGTCGCCTCCGGTTTTCTTTAGCGCGCGAGGCGCTTCCATGATATATAGTTCCAGGATAGGCAAAAGCGATGATGGCTTCACAGATCTGACTCTCAAGGTCCTGATCCCGGTAAGCAGTAATTACAAAGGTGAACTGCAGGGATGTATGTACATTGACTGCTACAACGAAGAAATTGGCAGATATCAGTACATTTTCACTATTATTTACATGCTGTTCTTTGCCTTTATCGCACTGCTTGTCATGTTTGTCATTAACTCTTACATAAACAGGAAAATCATAAGACCTATCAAAAAGCTGTCGGATGCTGCAGATGACTGGAGCGCTGCGGGAGATATCATTGAGGATAAGTATTATTTCCGACATCTGCGGATAAAGAGCAATGATGAGGTAAAAGACCTTAAGGATGCCATGGAAGGCATGGAGTCCAAGCTTCATGAGTACATCAAAGATTTTGAAGCTGTGACAAAGGAAAAAATGAGGATGTCCACGGAGCTGGAGATCACCGCCAAACTACAGGCAAATATGCTTCCGGATAAGCTTGAAAACCCGGAAAATGATTTTGGGCTGTTTCCTTTTATGAGGCCTGCCAGATTAGTGGGTGGCGATTTCTACGACTTTTTCATGATTGATGCACATAAGGTGGGGCTGGTGATTGCCGATGTCTCCGACAAGGGAGTACCGGCTTCTTTGTTTATGGTGGTTTCAAGGACAATCCTGAAAAATGAGATGAAGGAGAATCCCGCCAATCTGGAGCAATCTGTCAAAAAAGCGAACCGAAGACTCTGCGAAAACAATAAGGATATGATGTTTGTCACGGCGTTTGTGGGGATATATGACTCGGAGAGCAGAACCTTGTCTTATATAAATGCAGGACACGAAGATCTTATCGTTTACGAGAGGGAAGCGGACAGATACAGAATACAGGATGAAGAGCACGACGTCATGCTGGGAGTGTTTGAAGACGCACAGTTTAACCATAAGGAACTTATGCTCAAAGCCGGAGACAGGCTTTTTATGTATACCGACGGCATTACAGAGGCCATGGACAATCATGAGAATCTCTTTGGTATGGACAGACTCCTGAATTCTCTTAACGAGGATACGTCCCTTGAGGGAGATGGGATCATCGGCAAGCTCTGGGACGATATATCACAGTTCCAAAACGGCTGCAATCAGGCAGATGATGTGACAATGCTTTTATTGGAAGTCTGATGCAGATGAAGCTTTGAATATTCAGATATAACAATTTTTCGATAAAGAGGGGTTATACAATGGGCGGCGATCAGAACCTGATGCAACAAAAAAAGGAACAAAAGCAGAGTGCGATAAGGACTCAGACTTCGGAAATACCGGTAAACGCAGGTGCTGCTGCGGTTATAAATGAAGAACTTGAGAGGCATTCGGATAAATCCGCTAAGAAAAAAGTGCCTCTTTTTCCCCTTGAGACTCTCACCTTTAATGAAATAGTGGGAGGAGCGATTGGAAAATATGAGAAGATCCTTAAGGAGGATCAGGACGAAAAGAAGGCTGTTGATGTCAAATATGACAAATTTGAGAACATGACCATGAAGGAAGTGCTGAAGGCCATGGAGGATGATACCCACCTTAAGCACAAGGAATTTATGGAAATGGAATCCGCCTTCAGATCCCTGGTAAACTATGGCGAGAATTATTCCAAGGCCAAAAAAAGCGGCAATATCCCCCTGGATATTAACGATGTATTCAGAATTGCCGAGACCACTGCCAGATATTATCAGGTGAGCCACAAAAAGATACTGTATGGTCATGACTACGGCAAAGAGAGATACAAGCTCAGCTGCAGGATCCTTGATATCATCAAAGGTCTTAAGAGTTATACCCAGCAGAATGTAACGAATGTGATAAACACAGCTCAGAAAAAAGTTGATGATGCCCAGGTTAATCTTGTCATAGATGAGCAGAGCTTTTCCGACAAGGAAAAGGGTATCGTTATCGGTGACTGGTTAAAGAGCGGAAAGGAATACAAATCTGTCCTTAAGAAAATTCTCAAGGATCAGAAGCTCCTTGAGAAGGACAAGCTGACTCTTGCAAGAATCGTCGCTGATAAAAACAGAAGACTTATCGCCAACAAGGTTACCCTTAAGCTGGTCTGCGATGAGCATCCTGATCTTACATTACAGCTTTCATCCATGAAGGATAAGCTCAATGACTATCTCTCCAAAAAGATCAATACCGATGATGAGAGCAAAAAGATAATTTTTGAGGAGATCGATGATTTCAGAGCCCATATAGATAAGCTCCTTAAAGACTATAAGAATGACAACAAGGATCTTATTGAGAAAGTTACGGCCAGAAAAAAGAAGTTCACGCAGGAGCTGGGAATTGACGAAAATGACCAGAGATACTGGAGCAAAAGTGATATCAACGATCTTCTTGTAAGATCAGAGGACGACGGCTTTGCCGACAAGCTGCAGGCCCTTAAGGCCCAGAGCGCAGATAATCTTGTTATTATCGATCAGTTCGTGCAGGAGCTTGGCTACTCCTCGATATCAGCGGAGAGCATCAAAGAGAAGATTAAGAGCTTTATTGGTCCTGTTCTGGTCTACGGAGGAGAAGTTCAGGTCGCAGCCATGGTCAAGGACAGCATCAGGAGGATCAAATATATTGCTGCTGATGAATATGAAGCAGAAACCAGGATTGGCCATCTTATGAACACTTTGCAGATCCCCAAGACCGACAGAGACGTATTTGCCAAATTCCTGTCTGAAGATGGCACCGTAGGCGGTGTTCTTAAGCAGAAATCCTCTGAGCTAAGGAAGAGGGCCGATACCTACTATGCAAATCTCAAGGGAGTCCGTGAGGCAGAAAAGGTCAGCAGGAACAAGAAGCTCAGGCTCACTGCCGAAAACTGGGGCAAGCTCGAAGAGCTCAAGAACAACATGGGAACCTATGACAAAAAGAGCTTTAAAAAAGAGCTCGATAAAATCCTTAAGTCCGGCAAGAACGGCAGGATAGATGTCAGCAAGCCCAATATTTCCTATGCTGAATACTACAAGAGTCTTGGCAAAGAAAGAGTGAGACATGACGTGGGCTTTACTGCCAGGATCATGGGAGAGTTCTTTCTTGACAGTAAGGATATAAAAGCAGTCCTTAACAAAGATGAGATTGAATACTTCAGGCAGAATCTTATAAGTAAGTTATCAAACGGCGGAAAGGATATCGGTGATCTTGAGTTCCTGCCCACAGGTGCCATCAGATCAATCTCTGTGATGCTCAAGAAAAACCTTGTAAATAACAAGGAATTTGTCAAGGACCTCAGGGAACAGCATAAGGACAACAAGGCCATAGTCAACGAAGTGCTTATGGAGATGACCATGTCTCCTGAGCTTTTGGATGTTTCTGACCTTAATGGCATTGTCACTCAGGTCCTTGAAAAACATGCCTTTGACGGTCATGTGACCGAGGAAAAGGATAAAATGATGGAAGCCCTGAAGGCTGGCGGCTCCAATGATGCAACCCTTTCCAAGGAAAGATATACGCACTTTATCAAGCAGCTTGATTTTCTGAAGAAATGGGGGCTTGGTAAGTATGAGCTTTTTGCTGAGAAGCTCATTTCAAAAAATGAAGTGTTCAAGGTAATGATGGACGGCGATCAGAAGACTCTTGAGAAGTATCTTAAGAGTGAAGTGGACAAAAAGCTCGGCCGTTACATCGATGCGATTAATGCCTCGAAGATGCAGAAGGCTTTTAAGCAGATCTACGTAGACCGGAGATTCGATCTTATCTATGACGGCAAGCTTGAAGGCGAAATATCCCATATCAAAGAGGATATGCTGCGGGAGCAGAAGAATTTTTTTGGTCAGAGCGGCTACAATGAAGGTTCCATAAACAAAACCATATCCGAGGCAACAGACTCTGTGGTGAAGGATGTAGTCGGAAAGGATAAGAGCAAGGCAAAGAAGATAGGAGCTGTCTATAGCTGCGCCGAGGCGGTGATTTCCGACTGTTACAATGACAAGTCCAAACTCAGTGTTCTTTCGTCCAAAATGGCGCTAAAGGATGAGATAAAGAAGACCTACGAGAGATTTGACAGCAACAAAGATATTGTTGACAGGAAGATCAAGGAGCTTGGAAATGAAGCGGGAAGCATCTTCTTCGGCTATGGAAAAGTAGGAAGAAATGTACCCACCTCCGGCTATCTCAATGCCGCAAGCTTCATGAAGACTCTTTCCAAAAAGATGATGTTCACAGCCAGGGAAGATTTTTTAAACGAACTTCCTGCTCTTATCGAGAACTATGAGAAAACCTACAAAAAGACCGCTGGCAGCACACCCGTTATCTCCGATGAGATGAAGGAAAAAGGCAAGGAGATTATTGATAAGAAGGCTGACAGGAAGACCATCAGAGAGGGCAGGGATAAGTTCATCGGACTTGATAATGTATCGGATGAGCTGGAGGATATCTTCAAGAGAAAAGCCCTGGTCACCATCGGAACAGATAAGGGCACATCCCTTTCCCACACCAACTGGCAAAAGAGCAGGGACTATATCAAAAAAGAAATATCAAAGTACTATGACCTTGATCCCTTCCTGACGGATCTTATTGTGGAAAAAAATGTAAATGGCTTTTTTTCAGCAGAGATCAAGAAGCACGCGAAATGGCTCTATGACATGGCGGGGGTTCTTGGAACCGCGGATGAAAAGGAAGAAAAGATCAGTCAGGACGAGCAGAGGCTCCTTCTTGTTAATGCCTACAGGAACATGAAGAACTTTGAAAATAAGGATATAAAGGGCGTTTACAGGGCAGAAAGAAGCTTCGTCAAAGGAACGTGGTACAAGACCTTCAGAAAGAACTACAAGGAGCTTAAAAAGATTGAAGATCTGAAGATCGGCTATGCTCCCCTTGAGCAGGAGAGAATCAATATCACCAGGGATCTCAGAGCTCTTTTGTCAACGGGAATAGGAATAAAGGATCAGGATGAAAAGGCTAAGGAGACCTTCGAGGAGAAGGCCAAAAAGGCCTATGCCTATATAGATTATGTTAACAGATTCATGAAGTGCGCAGATGAGGCCCTTGATACAGATGCGGATTACAAGAAGGAAAACAGGGTTATCAAGAATAATTATCTGCTGGCACTAAGGCAGTATTTCCATGAGAAGATCATAAGTGAAGTGAGTGTGGGAAAAAGCTCCGGCTTTGATGAGAATGCATGGAAAGAGGAACTGTCAAAGTTTGCAGCAGACAAGACGGCTCTCAGATACATCTGCAGGGATGCCATCAATGATTCCGTCAGCAGCAAGGTCTATAACAAGAGCAACAGGAATTTCTCCGAGCTTATGGGAAGAGACAGCATAGAGAAGCTCATCAGGGAGAAAGGAAGTCACGGCTGCGAGAAGAAGTATAACAAGCTTACCGAGGAGGAAAAGGAACTCTTTGCTCTTGGTCTTATGCTTATGGAAAAAGGAGCCATCGGCTTTGATGCCGGTTCTGTTTCCGTGCTTACAAGCAGCACACTTCGCGACAGGGAAGTGGAGCCAAGACTTAAGGAACTGACCAGGTACATGGCAGGTCAGGACTATGACTTTAAGATTGATTATGCCCTTGGTTATTACAAGCTTACCAATACAGGTCTTGATTTCTTCGGCGACGAGAAGGAGGCCTTCAGCAGCTCTGCCTTTGAAAAAGCATGGGTATTTGCAAAGTCCATAACAGGCAAGATGAAGTCACAAAAGGATCCTATCACCAAGGAAGACAAGACCCGAATGGGAGACGGTATCTCTTCCATCTATGAGGCTGCCCTTTTGGGCAAGGGAAAACAGATGGATGAGGTGGACAAGCTCAGAAAGGACAGATTTGATACCGTTGCCGTCAAGGACAAGCTCCTTGAGTATGCGAAGCTTGATAAGGAGGCGCTGTCAAAATACGAGAAAGCCATTGATTATTCCAAGACCGCAGCCAAAGTGCCCCTTACCATGGGAGCACCTCTGCTGGCAAAAGTTGCCCTAAAGAAAGCAAACAGGGAGATCGAGGACAGGAAAAAGGTAGCCAAGAGGCTTGAGAAGATGGACGCCATTGATATGTACCGACTTATCGCCATTCTTCAGAACAGAGCTGTTCTGGATGACAGTTCCAAGGAGTCGGGCAAGCATATCGATGAGGATAAGAGGGAAGAGCTTAAGCTTTTGTTCTCCGAAGACAATCATGAGAAGGCTTTGGAGAAGTTTGGAAGCGGAGGAGCCTGTATGCAGGCTCTCATCACGGCTCTCAGCTTCAAGGTAAAGGACAACAGGTCCCTCAAGGACAGCAGACTTGGCAAGAAGGATTTTGACACACAGAGCTATGAGAGAAAGAGCCTGGTGGACTGGCACATACTCAGCAAGGCCATCGACCTTCTGGATGAGCTTGATAAAGACAGGCTTACAAGGTATGCACTTCAGAATGCACCTAAATATATTGAGGCCACCGGTAACAAGAAGGCCATTGAAGCCTACAGAGAGCATGTAAAGGACAAGGATCCGGCCTCCATAACGAGAGATTCACTGGAGGAGTTTCTCAAAAAGGAATCGGAAAAAGACAGAGTCTCCGAGGATTATGAGGATGCCAAGCTGGCTCTTTCCGGTTATGTCAGACTTAATGAGAACCAGAAAAAGCTCTTCATCAAGGTCCTGGCAAGAAGAGATTTCCTTGATATATCAAAGAAAAATCTTTACTTCAATATTTTCCGTTCCTCCAAGGAGAGATGCTTTGCCAATGAGACCGGAAGATTCAGACTTATGGATGAGTACATAGATCAGACCATGAGCGGCAACAAGGGTGTGACCCTCTCCGAGACGGCGTATGCCGATGCCTTTAAATCTCTGCTGTCAACGCAGGTTGATGACACTGCGGACTTTAAGAGTGCCAAAACTGTTGAGGATGTGCTTGCCAAGGAGAAATACTACATATTCAAGAGAGATACGGCTGTGGACTGGAAACTGTTCATTCGTGCACTTCAGTTTGTCAACAGAGCTACCTACGAGCTGGATCTTCGCGAAGGTAACGAAGAGCTGTATCGAAGCGCCGGTGATATCACAAGGCACGGACAGTTATCCATGGATTACAGCATTCTTCGCCAGAACATTCATAATACCGGCAATCAGTTCTTCAGAGCCGGTGTTCAGCAGGGCAAGAAGCTTATCACCAAGGATGCCCTGGGAGATCTGGCCACTGTCGGCGGAGTAAACATTTTTGATATTAAGAATGGAATAAAGGATGTCACCAAGCTTATCTGCCCCAGCCTCTACAGAAGGATGGATAAGCTGGATGAGATGTTAAAGCTCGATGAGGAGAAGAAAGAGAAGAGGATCAAGGATCTTCCGAAGATACTCACCACCGATCCAAGGAGCTACGACATCAAGGGAATGGTCACGGAGCAGCTTGTGGGAAAGCTGTACACCAGCGGTTCCTCCCTAGGCAACGAGATAAACGAGCTTATTGTGGGAGCCTTCTCCGAGGGCATCAAGGTTGACAAGATAGGTGACCTTATCAGGAAAAAGATGGAGGAAAAGCCTGAGCTTGCCAAGGATAAGAGACTTGATGCGATAATCGGCGATTATAAAGTGGAGCAGCAGTACGGCGATATCAGGGATGAGATTCATGCCATCACCGGCAAGTACAACGAGCTTCGGGCAATGCCTGAGGAGATGAAGAAAAAGATCTATGCCAAGATACACATGGATGACATCGATTCGGTGGTCAAAATAGCCCTTTCCACTTCAATCAAGGAGACCATTGAGAATAAATATTCCGAAGCCATCGCCTATGTCCTGTCCAAGGTGGATCCGGACACGGGAGAAGTTGAGGAAGATAACGACACCAATCCTTTTGTTAAACAGACTTTGGATGTGGTGAAATCTGCCATCAGCAAGTACAGAGAAGCCAACGGGAAAGTTGATGAGCTGCTTAAAAAGCCTCAGGAATTCGTGGATCTTATACAGGATAAGGCCAAAGAAGTCACTTCCGGCATTATAGAAGGCGCCATAGGCAAGGAGGGCGTGGAATTTATCAAGAGTTCCACAGAGCTCTTTACAGGCTTCGCAGAAAGTATGCTGGATAAGGTATCCTGGGTTGTGGGAAAGGTAAATAAATACAAGGTATATATCGACGGCTTCAGGGATATTGCCCTTAGTATCCAAAATAAGAGGCTTCTTAACAAGGCTGAGAACATGTCAAACAGCCAGGAGACAAGAGATAAGGATAAGAAGACCCTTAAGGATGCGGAGGCCTTCGAGAACGAGAGACAAAAGAAGATAAAAGAAAATGTTGTGGAGGAGCACAGAGACCTTCAGCACATGTCCAAAGAAACCGCCAATACCATCCAGAACATGGCTATTGCCAAAGATGTCATTGATATGAGCATGGCCCTTGGCGAAGAAATCTTTGGAAAGCTTGATGCAGGTGTGGCCACCAGCCTTGTTAAGAGCGCTGTGGACGCTGGAGTTCAGTTTGCTTTTTACTGCATAAGATGTATCAAAGACAGAAAAATGCTCAGGAGCTATTATACCGAGACAGATAAGGGACAAAAGCTCGTGTCCGATATCAAAGGCAGCTATGAGCAGCTGTCGGGCTCTAAGGAGGTTATGCAGGCAGAGCTTATGGACCGGGATGTTCTTGATATCGTTTGCAAGGGCAGTGGATATGAAAACGAGGATGAGCTTGTCCGGGATACGGGTATGAAGATGGCAACTTCCATTGCATACTGCGCCAGCAAGTTCAATCCCGTAAGGGAGACCAAGGTAATGGCAACGACAGTTATGCTGGTACTGGGACTTAAGGATCAGATTGGTAAGACCGATGCATCTGCCATCACCGGAATTTTTGACAAGATGAAGGCAGCATGATTACTGCTTAAACAGCTTAAAACCTCATTCACTGCCCAAGGTTGAGAGAGTATGATTGCTATGTTACACTATTAATAATCGATATATCAACTATTCTGCGAAGAATGATCTATTCGACACGGAGGTTATATTATGCCACCTGAAGTAAAAGAAGCAGCTCCGAAAAAAATGTCTTTTGAAAAGGGTCTTGTCAGTGATGTTGGCACCCTGAACGGTAATGCTCTTGTTAACAAACACAATTTTATGGATTCAGGGGAAAATGCACTTGCCGGCGGCGCTGCTGATAGAGAAGATGTAGCTGTTGGCGTAAGAAATACTCTGCGGGCCCGTATGGCACAGGAAAACCGACTGTCAGCTGAAGAGGCAGCGGAAATGGCAAGGCAGCACCAGGATCACAAAAATAATCAGATGCTTCCTGCGGCAGCTTTAGCCAAGAGAAAAATTCGTGAGTCAAAGATCAGGTACGGAGAATATCTTCTTGCCCGCAGTCGCATGAGTGTAGCAGATGCTAATGCTATGGTGGCAACAATTGATAATCTGATAGCCAGTGCCCAGAATGAGGATGCGGATGAGCTGAGGCGTCTGAAAGTCCGGATTCAGGCCCATCAGGCAGAGGACCCGGGTTTTCTTAAACGAGTATTCGGAAGGTATGAAGGTAAAACAAACAGTGCTCTCGCAACTTATCAAAAGTCTCGTGTTGAAGCAAATAATGCCGTTTCCCAGATTGCTTCTTTGAATGAAAGCTGGAATAATTATCTGGCAGATTATAAGAGGAACACTTTTAAGCCCAGATACAGAGCTTATGACAAGCTTATGGCAAATTATTACATGATGTCCAGGGAGAAGACCGAGGATCAGTTAAAGACCGGTTTTGAACGACCTGATGCTGCTAATCCGGCACCGCAGGAAGTTGTTGCCAAGAATATATCTGAGTATATAGGTGTATATAACATTGAAAACATCAACAACTTTGCCAATGATGCCCGCAATAATCCATATAATGACAGCAATTTTGAATTCAGTGTTTCCAGAGCTTTGAATGAAAATTCAAATAACGTCCTGGAGGGCATGGTCAAGCGTCACACAATGGCCAAATTCGAGGCCTTCGCTGCAGGAATCAATAACCTTGGAGATGAGCAGGAAGGGAATGCTCCCAGAAGAATCGTTAAGATCGACAACAATTTCAAGGGATATCTGGCAAGACATCAGGTGGGCCCCGGCGGAGCTATGGTTGAAAACGAGGTGAACAAGGACGAGCGACAGGCAATGAATGCCTTCAATCTTGTGGCGGATGAGCGTGCCTCCAACGGAAGTCTCCTCTTTTCTCAGAAATCTTCCAAGATCTATACTGCCAAATCCAAAAGAACCGGCAACAGGGTAAGGGGATTTTTTATCAATGATGAATTTTTCTCCGAGAATAAAGACGATATTCTGGATCAGTCCCAGACGACGTATTTCGGAACCCCTAACTGGAAAAAGACCAATGAACAGGAGAGACTGAGAAGAGCCATCAGAAGGTCTGACTTTTTTAAGCATGTCAACAGCGCCAGCATCCAGTACTATCTCAATTATAACGAGAATCCCGGTGTGGTTCAGGACCAGCATGTTAAGAGGAGCTTTATGTCCAGAAGAGAAGGCGTTTTTTCCTTTACCAATCTGGGACAGAGCCTTCTTGACGGATCACTTATCGACACGCTGGGTGGAATTACAAGCGCTGCTTTGGGTGATTCAAAGAATTTGCCCGGAGTTAACAAGGAACTCATGGATAAACAATATATTAAATATATTGGTACCACCAGCAGTCTCATGGAATTTGACAAAAAGTACGGCTTTGGAATTGCGGGAGGTATTTCCGCTGCGGCTTTACCTGTCATGGCAATGCTGGGGGATGCTACCCTTGGCGTTAGCATCAGCAATGTGATCAACACTGTAATTTTGATGATAAAGAATATTTATAACGCCATTGAGTCACTGGGAAAGCTCAGAAAGATCAAGCCCGGGGATGACAAATGGCCTCATATATCCAAGATTATTGACAATGTCCTGGGATTTATTTCCGGCGGAGCGGACATACTCGATTCTCTCAAATGGATTCCGGATCCCGTCAAGGGTATTGTTTCAATTGTAAAAGATCTGTTTGGAGTTCTGAAAGATGCAATTTCGGTAATCGCATCCTGGGGTTCCTTAAACAGACTTGGCAGTAGTTCCGAACGAATTAATACAGCTATGCAGACAGCAAAGCGGGTAATTGTCAATCCCAGTAATGAAGAACGTGATGCCCAGCAATTGGGAAATGCTGCCAATCAGAATTCCCAGGCGGCATTTTACTTAAGACTTGCAAAGCAGAAATCAGGAAGGGAAATTCCGAATTCTGTTATTGATGGTATTGCCAAGGGACTGAATATCACAGGAACAACTATGGGACTTGGAGAAAAAATGTCCTGGTTTAACCCGATATCGTTTCCTTTTAAGCTTGCCAGCAAGGTAACAAGTTTTCTTGGGAAAATTGTTAACGCCGCCATCGGAAAAGGGCTTAGAAAGAGTAATGTGGGTTATGTCCTTGGAGACAGCGGACTGGACAGCGTTTCCGGATTTAATGATATCTTAAAGGAAGAGACCGGTATAAATAATAAGCATTACCTGGCTCCACTGATGCGCGTTTTCATGGCTGTGGATACACATGCTCTTTTGATGAATTCTAAGGCCTCACCAAATGAAGGTGACAGGAGGCTTGCAGAAGAAGTGGTCAGCACATTCTTTAAGAGAAACGAGGGCGAAACCTACAATCAGTTTGTTCAAAGAGTAAGCTTTAAAAAGCTTCTTGATTCCGTAGGCGCACCATCTGATTGGAGAAATGTACTTCTTGAATCTATTTCATAATTGAAGGGGGAGAAAATGGGAACAAACAATGAGGATGTGTCAGGATTTAACGAGATAAGAAAAAATCTTAAGGAAGATTTTGAGCTGCTATTTGGGGAATGCGAGGATAGTGAAGGCGTACTGAGGGCAGTTGCGGAGCACATAGGAGTCAATGACGCCGAGGCAATAATTGAAGCTGCCATTGAGGCAATCCCAAACGGGGAGGACTATCCCTACCCGGCGGTGCATTTTAATATTACTCTGGCTAAGGAAGTTGAACTTGAAAACTTCGGAATCGTGGCATCTGCCATCAACGATATCAATGTGATACTGTCGACAGGCGAGTTTCCTTCCTTCGGAAATTTCTGTCTCTACAAGCCCCTGAGACAGATCTTTTACGGCTACAGAAAGCCCATAAACATCGGAGCAGCAGAGTATGAAAGAGAGAATATCAGATTTTTCCTGGCCACTGTATTGGACCAGCTGGACGTTTTTATCGATCTGATATTGTATGTGGCAGGGGGAAATCAGATCACGACTCTGGATTCCTACCTGAATTATTTAAGGGATATTTCTGAACTGGGTGAACTGGAAGAGAAAATAAGACAGCTGGATCAATTTTTCGGAAAAGAGTAAAAGACATGACTTACCTGGAGACCAACGTAAGCTTCATCCTGATGCGCTGTGATGAAGTACTCAGACAAAAGGGCTATGAGGATTCCGTTGCGGAATATCCTCAGCTTCTGGATGCGGTTTCGAGAGGGGACAAGGACGCCATTGACAACTGGGCGCAGCAGGAAAGACAATTGTCAGACCATCAGGCCGTAAGATATTTTGCTCTTCTTGATATGCTGGGAAAAAGTAATGTGATGAGATCACTTCTTGATCTGTCACTGGCAGCTTTTTTCTATTCCGATCTCAATGATTATATTCAAAAATACTTTAAATGCGGAGTATGCCTGGGACTGGCTTATGCAATCGAGGGTGTTCCTTTTCCCTCCGAGAAGGAGGTGCTGGAATATGCCCTCCCTTTGCGTGTGTTCTTTAACCTTGATTCCACCGCCTCTCCCATAATGTATCAGCAGCTTAAGCTTGATGACAGGCTGGTCTCTTTCCTTGAAGGAAGTGATGAAATGACCGGTCTTTTATCAATGTATTGTGAGCTGTTTGATAAAGACACAGATCTCCATGAGCCCTTTATTAACCTGGATATTCTCAAGGAGGGCTCGGAATTTTTTGATAAGGGCGGCAAGGTAGTTCAGCTCTCAAGGCAGGGAGGCAGAAGGTTTCTGGCAAAGCATATTGCCAAAAGCATAGCCAGGGATTTTCTGTTTATCAGTCTTAAAGACCTTACGGGCTCCGGGCGTGAGCTTTTTTTAAGACTACGAAGTGAGCTTGTGAGAGAAGCAATGCTGCAGAATGCGGGCATCTGCATATACGGCATTACGGATGAGCTTACAAATGATAATGATGAGAATATACTTGAGGCCTTTGAGAGGGATGTGGCGGATGTCATTGTTGACTATGAGGTGCCGCTTATCATCTGCTGCGACACGTCAGCTGCTCTGATCAAGAAAAGACGAAGGAAAGATGCGCTCATTCTGGAGCTTCCCGAGAGGCTGTCTTATGATGAGAGAAAGCTTTTATGGGCAGGCTTTTCAAAGCTCTATGATATTGATGTTGATCCAAATGAAGCAGCCATGCGCTATCACCTTAATGCCAGCGAGACCATGAGCGTTATAAGAGGCCTGGAAAGCATAAAGAAAAGAGACGGTGAAGACAGGAACATGTTCCTGTCAAGGCTTGCACTGTCTGCGGGTGGTATGGAGAAAAACCTTAAGCTGGGAAGGATAATCTATCCCAGGACCAGGCTTAAGGATGTGAAGCTCAATGTGGATATAAAGGAAGTTATTGAAAATGTCATCAAGAGCGTGAGGATAGGCAACAAGGTATTCGATGAATGGGGCCAGAAGGAGAATTACATCTACGGAAGCGCCATGAGTCTTCTTCTAAGCGGCCCTCCGGGAACCGGTAAGACCATGACCGCCAATGCCATAGCAGGAGAGCTTGCCATTCCTTTATATCAGATCAATCTGTCAAATGTAGTGGACAAGTACATAGGCGAAACCGAGAAGAACCTGGAAAAAGTGTTCTCTTTTGCGGAAAAAGCCAATGTGGTTCTGTTCTTCGATGAGGCGGATTCCATATTTGGAAAAAGAAGCGAAGTGAAGGATTCCAAGGATAAGTATGCCAACAATGAGATCTCTTATCTTTTGCAGCGCATAGAATCCTACAGCGGGATCGTCATAATGGCGACGAATATAAAGGGAAACATTGATCCTGCCTTTATGCGAAGGATCAGATATGTGGCTCATTTCGACAATCCTGATACAGAGATGAGGAAGGAAATCTGGGAGAGCCTTATTAATGACAGGATTCCCCACGATGAAATCGATATCGATTTTCTGGCGGAGCAGTTCAAGGATTTCACCGGCAGCGTTATCAAGACTGTGTTCCTGAATGCCTGCTCAATGGCTGCTGCGGAGGGTGACAGGCTGACCATGAGACACCTGATGAAGGCCCTTAAAATGGAGCTTTCCAAGGGGAGCAGTGTCGCCTTTACCTTTGATCTTCTGGGGAAATATGCTTATCTGATCTAGTGTACTTTCCGATGCACTTTGGTGATAAGATAGAATAATAAAACATTTTATGAGGAGGACCAATGGCATCATTAGCTAAAGATATCGACATCAGAAAGTTCTACGATGCGATTGTGAGTTTTGAAGAAAGTGAGGAGTCCCAGGACTTTTACTACGAAGTAATGGACACTCCTACGGGGAGAAAAAATAAAAATGGCAGCGATGAAACTGTAAGGGACAGGATTCTTAAGGCCTACGGTGTTCTTTTTTGTGAGGACGCCGGATTGGAGCCCGGGGAAAAGGCAGGGGTTCAAGAGGTTGCTGATACCGCTGACAGGCTCTACATCGGCGACGCCGGCTACGATCCTGAGCACTGGTATCGCATGAAATACCATTTTCCTGTTATCGACGATGATAATTATGACAGGTTTGCTGCACTGGTACTGGCAGACATGAACTCGGGGCCACTTCATGAGGCGGCTCTTAACGACGGAGAAACCCTGGTGGTGGGAGAGGCAGATCCTCTTCACATGACACCGGAGCAGAGGAAGAATCAGCAGGTCAAAAGCGTATCCCTGCCGAAAGGAGGTGCGCAGTGAGAGTACTTGCAGTAGACAGTGACAGCGCATCCCTGAAAAAGATTAAGGGATTATTATCCAAGACCATTCCCGATGCAACCTGCTATTATTATGACAGTTCTCTGGCAGCTCTTGCCAAGGCCAGGGAGGAAGAGATAGATGTGGCATTTCTTGATGTGGAGATGCCCGAGCTGACGGGGCTTGATCTCGGCAAGTATCTGAAGGACCTGAATCCCTTTGTAAATCTGATTTATCTCACGGATAAAACCGACTATGCCTTCGAAGCCATGAAGCTTCATGCCAGCGGATATCTCAAAAAGCCCGGTTCCGGGAATGAGGTAAAAAAGGAACTGGAGCAGCTTCGTTATCCCGAGACCAAAAAGAGATACAAAAGAGTTTTTGCCCAGACCTTCGGCAATTTTGAACTATTTGTTGACGGGGAGCCTGTGGCCTTTAAGTATACAAGGACCAAGGAAATAGTGGCACTTCTTGTAAATAACAGAGGCGCCCAGACCAGCAACGGTGAGATCATCGCATCCCTCTGGGAGGATGACGGAGATCCGGAGAAGAAACTGTCATATCTGTGCAACCTTCGGCAGGATCTTCAGAATACTTTCACCAGGCTTAAGCTTGACGGTATCATTCTCAAGCAGCGTGGCAGTATGGCAATTGCCAAGGACAAGATTGAATGTGATCTCTACGACTGGCTTGACTACGGTAATGATTCCAAATACAAATATGTGGGCGACTATATGAATCAGTACAGCTGGTCCGAATTCTACCATGCCGAGCTTGATGAGATCAGCTATGATTTGGAGGAGGAATGATCCATCTTCCAAATTGATACCATTTCAAACTTTATAACATTCTAATCATAAAAATGTGATGTTATTCTTAGACAATAAGATATGACATCACATTTTTTTAGGAGAATCATGTATGAAAAACAATTGGATTGACATAGGATTTTTTAATTCAAAGATTACCGACAGATACTTTGAAGAAGCCTTTGAAAAAGAAGTAAGTAACCTGCTTCTTCTTGATCCCGACCGTCTTCTTGCGGGCTTTCGTGAGACGGCAGGCATCATCGCCGGAATGGAAGGCGAAGAACTCAATGCTTTTATGAAGCACAAGGAGCGCTACGGCGGAATGTGGGAAGACGGGCTCATAGGAGGCCATACCATGGGACATTACATCACAGCGCTGTCTCAGGCCTTTGCGTACCCCGGAATAAGTGCTTCCGACAAAAAGAAGGTGAGTGAAAGACTTGACTATATAATCGATTCCCTCGCTAAGTGTCAGGAGAAGACAAGCGGAACCGTCTATGAGGGATATCTGTTTGCGGCTACATTGCCGTCAAAGGAATTCAAAGACAATCCGGCCCTTCAGTTTGACAATGTGGAGAAGGGACTTGGGGAGATTTTTACAGAGGCTTGGGTTCCGTGGTACACAATGCACAAGATCATGTCCGGCCTTAACGCTGCCTATAAATTCGCAGGCAATGAGAAGGCGCTTAAGATCGACAACGCTCTGGGGCTTTGGATCGCAGCCCGCTGTGAGAGCTGGTCTGAGGAAACAAGAAAGACTGTTCTTTCCATTGAATATGGCGGAATGAACGACTGTCTCTACGAGCTTTATCTCATAAATAAAGAGTTGGGCGAAAAAGGAAGCCCCCTTGCCATTGAGTTCCCGGGAAGGATAATGGATGCTGCTCATGCCTTTGATGAGGAGCCTTTGTTTGAGAAGATCCTTGCGGATGGAACGGATCTTTTTGACAACGTTCATGCCAATACCACAATTCCAAAATTCATCGGTGCTCTGGCAAGATATGAAGCAGACAATAATGAAACAAGATATCTTGAATATGCCAAAGCCTTTTTTGATATGGTGATCCAGAGGCACACCTATGTAACAGGCGGAAACAGCGAGGATGAGCACTTCGGAAAAGACAATATCCTTGACGCCGAGAGGACCAATGTCAATAATGAGACCTGCAATACCTACAATATGCTGAAATTTGCCAGAAGACTCTTTGCGGTGACGGGAGATAAGAAGTATCTGGATTATTCCGCCAATACTTTTCTGAATGCCATTGCAGCGTCCTTTAATCATGACACCGGTTTTACCACCTATTTCCAGCCTATGGCCACTGGATTCCATAAGGTCTTCAATACACTGGATGGCAACTTCTGGTGCTGCACCGGCACGGGCTATGAGAATTTCACCAAGCTTCAGAGAGGCATCTACTTCAGGTTCCGCAGAAAGCTTGTGGTGGCAATGTACATTTCATCGGAGCTTGACATGGATGATTACAGACTGGTTCAGAGCTGTGATTTTGATAAGAGCGATGTTGTCAGTTTTGAGATCATTCCTCATGAGGGAAGAAATGCGGAAGATGATATTTACTTCAGAAAACCTCAGTGGCTTAAAGGCGCTGCTCAGCTTACAATAAACGGCAAGGAGGCTGAGATCAAAGAGGCGGACGGTTTCTTTATCGTGCCCGGAAGTGCTGTCAGGGAAGGCGCAAGTATCACTTTGAAGCTTCCTATGGGAATATGTGCTCACAATCTTCAGGACGGGAAGAACACCTACGCATTCTGCTATGGACCTTACCTTCTGTCTGCAAGACTTGGAACAGCTAAGATAAGCGAGACAAGCCACGGCGTGGCTGTTCGTGTTGCAGCAGGAAAGAGCTGTGAATCCGATGAACTTAAGATCACCACTGGTGAGACGGTAGATGATTTTATCGGCAATATCGGTCAGCATCTCATAAAAAGAGAGGAAGGTACAGAGTTTGATCTTACCGGAGTGGAGACACCTCTTGTGTTCACAACCCATTTTAACCAGTATAAAGAAAGCTACGGAATCTACTGGAAATTCAGCTGAAACATGCGGACGCAATACCGTCAACTGTATGCTATAATATAGTTGGAAAGTTACATTATTTTAAGCTGACAGGGTGGCGTTTATGAGACTGGTATCAGTAGATAAGTTAGAGCCGGGGATGGTTGCCTCGGAAAATATTTATACTATCGATGACAGACTTGTTCTGCCTAAGGGTACGATTCTGGATGAAAAGGACATAGCCAGGATCAAGGCCTATTCCCTTTATAATGTCTTTGTGGAGGATGTGAAGAAGGAAGCGCCGGCAAGGCCCAAGAGCGCTTCCGGATCATCTCCATCCTATGCCGAGCGTGTCAAGAGCTCGGAGGAATTCATCAGATTTAAACAGAACCTGGAGGAATATGCCGAGGAACTTGAGGAGGCCTTCAGGATGATCGTGAACGAGTCCATGGAGCTTGATGTGGATAAGCTCACTGAGCCGGTTTATCATCTTTTCGTGGAAGCGGGGGGAACAGCCGGCATTTTTGACATGCTCCATAACCTAAGGGACAACAGCGATGCTGTATATGTTCATTCCTTGAATGTCTCACTTATCTGTAACACGCTCGCTACCTGGATGAGACTTCCGGAGGAAAAGATACAGGTGGCCACAGCGGCAGGGCTTTTGCATGATATAGGTAAGCTCTATGTTCCGGAGGATATTCTTAATAAGAAGCAGGAACTTACCGAATATGAGCAGCGCGCAATGAGAGAGCACGTTACCAAAGGCTATGAACTTGTTAAAGGCCTGGACATTGACGAGCATATCAAAAAGAGCATTCTGATGCACCACGAGATGAGAGACGGCTCAGGTTACCCTCTTCATCTTAAAGGTGAGCAGATAGATGAGATAGCATCTATAGTTGCTGTTGCTAATACTTACGACGACCTGACCTCCAAGAGAACCTACAGGGAGGGAGTCTGCCCCTTTGACGTTATTGCCAGATTTGAGGCTGAGGGCCTCTATAAATATGATCCAAATGCAATAATGACGTTCCTTAGTAATATCGTTAACACCTTTATAGCCAATAGAGTTATGCTCAACAACGGCAAGACCGGAGAGATCATCTTCATCAATCCGGTGCATCTGTCACGACCTGTTGTAAAGAGCGGAAATCAATTTATTGATCTTGCGGCCAATAAGAATCTGGCCATCGTTGCAGTCATATAAAACATCCCATAAAAAGTAAAAATGCACAAAAGCAGGAAACGAAAATTGTAAAAAGCGTTTCTTGTTTTTTCGTGCATATTACGCTAATATTTCAATGTGGAAACTTGAAAAATAAAACATGGTTTCCTCGATAGAGATGTTATGAAAAGCCGATAGGGTTAGTCGGCGGAAAAGGGAGTGCGATGACTGAAAGATCAAAAGTGATATTTGGCAACAGGGTTAAGGACAGCGATTATAAAGCCGCTTTGAAGTCGAAAAAAAGTTATATCAAAAAGTTTGGGGATGATTCTAATGTAGATTACAAGATAAATGTTACCGAAAACCAAGTGATTGGACCTATTATGGGTGTCCGGAATATTGTCGTGTCTGCCAATTCTTCAGGGGGGGAAATTGATAAGGACAAGGGTATTATCGTAGGTAACATCCGCATGGGCTTTGGCCATTACCGTATCTCAATGGCGATTGCATCCTATGCTCACCATCTTGGCTACACTCCTTACTGGATGGATCTCAATTCCTATCCGGAGACCACCTGTACCAAGGTAATAGGACATCAGAATGATCTCTATTCATTAGGTTCAAGGCTCTCCAAAAATCCTATTTTCAATAAGCTTGTTTGGGAGCCTACGAACTATGAAGGCTTCAGAGCTCTTTCATATAACGCCAAGGATCAGAAGAATGCCGAACTTATGGCACCTGTTTATAAAAATGTTCCCAAGGAAGTGCCTGTTGTAGCAACACATGTATGGCCCGCCCAGGCAGCCATTCACGCAGGAATGAAGAATGTTGTCAATGCAATTCCCGACAACTGGCCTATGGCCCTTCACCTCTCCGAGGGCTCACTTCATACAATACAGTGCAGAAATGCATATATGGGATATCGTATTCTCAATGGAATGAACAAGAAGAATGTCTGCAAACCCATGCCTCAGAAGGACCTTGTTTATACAGGCCACTACATTGATTATGAGCTGGTAAGCAACATCGAAGCTGATTGTCAGGCAAGACTTAATCGCAGGAAAAACGGCAAGCCCATGAGATTCCTTCTCACCATCGGTGGAGCAGGAGCTCAGAAAGAGATCTTTGCCGAGATAATTAAGCACCTCATTCCTTACATCAAAGAGAAGAAAGCAGCTCTTTATGTAAACGTAGGTGATTACCGCAATGTCTGGGATGAGCTCGTAAGAGAGATTCCCGAGATGGCAGCTCTTAAGAAGGAGCATATGGATGATTGGGAGGATACACTTAACTTCACCACCAATGCTCTTGACGAGAATAAGGAAATAACCGGAATTCACGGTTTTTATCACAAGGACATTTTCCAGGCTGTATATGCCACCAACCTTCTTATGAGAAGCGCAGATGTACTTGTAACCAAGCCAAGTGAATTGGCATTTTATCCTGTACCCAAGCTCTTTATCAAAAGAGTAGGAAAGCATGAGATGTGGGGGGCTATCCACTCTGCTGAAATTGGTGACGGAACACTTGAGTGCAGGGATATACCGCATACAATTCAGATGCTTGATCAGTTCCTTGAGACAAGCCTTCTGGATGAGATGTGCGAAGCAATTGTCGCAAATAAGCAGGCGGGAATTTATGATGGGGCGAAGAAAGTGATTGAGCTTGCAATGAAGCTTAAGGAGGAAAACAAGAAATGAAACAGCTAAAACCTATTACAAACGCATTATTATGGATCTTCGCACTGGGACAGTTCGGATGGAGTCTTCTTTCCGGAATCGTAAGTAACTGGATGGTTTACTATTATACAGGTGAACCAAGTGATCTTAATCCCAACACGGGTATTTTTGCAGCAGGGATCACACAGAATCCTATTGTATTCAAACTTACTCTGTTTGGCCTTGTTCTTGCCTGCGGACGTATATTTGACGCTATAACAGATCCTCTTATTGCAGGATGGTCTGACAGAAGTAACTATAAGGGTGGAAGAAGAATTCCTTTTATGCGCGTAATGGCTATTCCTTTTTCACTTTGCACTATCGCACTTTTTGTTCTTCCCCAGACAGGAAGCATAGTATTTAACGATACACTTTTATTCATCCTTCTGATGGTGTTCTATCTCTTCATGACAATGTTCTGCACACCTTATAACGCACTTATTGCAGAGCTTGGAGATACGCAGCAGCACAGGATCAACGTATCAACCTTTATTTCATTCACCTTCATCGTCGGACAGAGTATTTCATTCCTTCTTCCTAACGTTGCAGGTGCTCTTGAGAGCAGCTTTGGACAGGCAGGCGGGATCAGAATGGCTGTTGCTATTATGGCAACTATTGCATGTCTTGCAATGATTTTCCCTGCGTTCTACATCAACGAGCGGGATTATATTGACAGCAAACCCAGTCAGACACAGCCCTTCAAGTCACTTATCAGCACCTTCTCAAACGGACAGTTCAGACGCTTTGTATACAGTGATGTTATTTACTTTTTTGCCCTCACACTTTTCCAGACAGGTCTTGCCTTCTATGAGACACAGCTCATGGAGATCGAGGATTCATGGACATTCCTGCTTACAGCAACAATGACTTTTATCAGTGTTTGCCTGTATCCTTTTGTTAACGTTTTTGCCAAGAAGATAGGCAAGAAGCCACTTATCATTATCGGTTTCTTTTCATACTGCGTTGTATTCCTTATCACATCCATCTGCGGTAAGGGACTTCACTGGGGCTTTATAGTTGCTGTGGTGGCAGCTGTTCCTATGGCTATCCTTGGAATTCTTCCTCAGGCCTGTGTTGCAGACGTAGCTGAGTGCACAAGACTTGAGACCGGTGAGGACAGATCCGGTATGTTCTTTGCAGCTCGTACCTTTGCATTCAAGATGGGTCAGGCTCTTGCACTTGTAGTATTTACTTCAATCACAGTGGACAAGACACCTGCAAGCTACAGAACAACAGCTGTAGTAGCTCTTATTACCTGCTTTATCGGAGCTGTATTATTCTTTGCTTACAATGAGAAAAAGCTCCTTGGCAGAATCAAAGAGCTCAAGGGAAGCGAAGAGATCTGATATATACAGATTATTGACTAACATTTCGGATTGGGGTGTTATATTAAATAACAGAGAAAAGACTCGGCTTTGTCCGGGTCTTTTCTCTGCTCCAATATTTTCAATCTGCTATAATTAGAGTGATTTTTGAGAACGGAGACTTAATTCATGAGGATATACGGACTTCAGAAAATGACATTACTGGACTTTCCTGAGCATGTGGCCTGCACCGTCTTTTTGGGCGGCTGTGATTTCAGATGCCCCTTTTGCCACAACTTTGAACTCGTTGAGAATCTGACTGATGACTACATGGAAGAGGAGGAGTTCTTTACTTTTTTGGACAAGAGAAAGGGCATTTTGGACGGAGTTGCCATATCCGGCGGAGAGCCTTGTATTCAGAAGGAACTTAAGAATTTTATCATTAAGATCAGGGATAGAGGGTTCCTTATCAAACTGGATACAAACGGCTATCATCCTGGGCTTTTGGCTGAACTTACAGATGAAGGCCTTGTGGATTATGTCGCCATGGATATTAAGAACAGCCTTGATAAATACGGCATGACCGTTGGCGTTAAGGATCTGGACACCAGGCCTGTTGAGGAGAGCATAAGGATTCTTCTTCAAGGCAAAACGGAATATGAATTTCGAACCACACTTGTGAAGGAGTTTCATGACATTTCCGACATTGCAAAAATTGGTGAATTGATAAAAGGAGCGAATAAATATTTCCTTCAACAGTACGTTTGTCGGGAAAACGTGCCGGATAAAACGCTAAATCCGCCATCCGAAGAGGACATCAAACAATATCTTGTGGTTCTTTCCCAAAATGTACCAAATGCCCAAGCCAGGGGCATTTGAGAATGAATTCTCATTTATTTTAGCGGCTTTGTGAACCAATTTTCTGAATATAAACCACAATATATAGTATTTTATATTTAAATGTTTACTATATATTGACGATGATACGTATTAATGTTACCCTATTATTAACACAAAATATGAGAGAGAAAATGTGTTGTTTTTGAAATAGAAGGGGGTTCATATGTATCAGGTGGTTAAGCGTGATGGCAAGGTCGCTGACTTTGACATCAGTAAGATTTCTGCGGCTATTACCAAGGCATTCGTTGCTTTGGATAAGGACTATCATTCAAGTGTTATAGATCTTGTAGCACTTCGCGTTGCTTCCGATTTCGAGAGCAAGATTTCCAATGGAAAAATTACAGTTGAGCAGATTCAGGATAGCGTTGAGAAGGTTCTTTCAGAATCCGGCTATGCTGATGTTGCCAAGGCATATATTCTGTATCGTAAGCAGAGAGAAAAGGTTCGTAACGTCAACTCTGCGCTTCTTAACTACAAGGATCTGGTGGACGATTACCTCAAGATCAATGACTGGAGAGTTAAGGAGAATTCTACAGTTACATATTCTGTAGGCGGCCTTATTCTGTCCAACTCCGGCGCTATCACAGCCAATTACTGGCTTTCCGAGGTCTATGATGAGGAGATAGCCGGAGCTCACAGAAGCGCTGCTATTCATATTCATGATCTTTCCATGCTCACAGGTTACTGCGCAGGCTGGTCACTTAAACAGCTTATTCAGGAAGGACTTGGCGGAATTCCGGGCAAGATAACTTCATCACCTGCATGCCATCTTTCAACTCTTTGCAATCAGATGGTCAATTTCCTTGGAATCATGCAGAATGAGTGGGCAGGAGCACAGGCTTTTTCATCCTTTGATACCTATCTTGCACCCTTCGTTAAGATAGACAATCTGTCTCAGCATGAGGTTAAGCAGTGCATTCAATCCTTTGTCTATGGAGTGAATACACCGAGCCGTTGGGGCACACAGGCTCCTTTCTCCAATATCACTCTGGACTGGACTGTGCCTAACGATCTTAAGAACCTTAATGCCATTGTCGGAGGCAAGGAAGTAGACTTCACCTATGGCGATTGTCAGAAGGAAATGGATATGGTCAACAAGGCCTTCATCGAGATCATGATTGAGGGCGATGCCAACGGAAGAGGCTTCCAGTATCCTATTCCCACTTATTCCATCACAAGGGACTTTGACTGGAGTGAGACAGAGAACAACAAGCTTTTATTCGAGATGACTGCTAAATACGGAACACCGTATTTTTCAAACTATATCAATTCAGACATGGAGCCCTCCGATGTGCGTTCCATGTGCTGCAGACTCCGTCTTGACCTTAGAGAGCTCAGGAAGAAATCCGGTGGATTCTTCGGCTCAGGTGAGTCTACAGGTTCTATCGGTGTTGTTACCATCAACATGCCGAGAATTGCTTATCAGGCTGCTGATGAGAAGGACTTCTATGCAAGACTTGATCATCTTATGGACATTGCGGCAAGAAGTCTTCATACCAAGAGACAGGTTATTACCAAGCTCCTTGACCAGGGACTGTACCCTTATACCAAGAGGTATCTCGGAACCTTTGCTAATCACTTCTCAACCATCGGCCTTATCGGCATGAACGAAGTGGGACTTAATGCAAAGTGGATCGGCGCTGATATGACAGATGCAAGAACCCAGGAGTTCTCCAAGGATGTTCTTAACCACATGAGAGAGCGTCTTTCCGATTATCAGGAGAAGTACGGAGATCTCTACAATCTGGAGGCAACTCCCGCAGAGTCCACAACCTACAGATTTGCCAAGCATGACAAGGAACTTTATCCCGATATCATCACAGCCAATATGGACGGTACACCTTATTACACCAATTCATCACACCTTCCCGTTGGCTACACAGAGGATATTTTCTCTGCTCTCGATATCCAGGATGAGCTGCAGACACTTTATACATCAGGAACAGTATTCCATGCGTTCCTGGGTGAGAAGCTCCCTGATTGGAAGGCAGCTGCCAGCCTTGTAAGAAAGATTGCCGAGAACTACAAGCTTCCTTACTACACAATGTCTCCTACATACTCAGTATGTAAGGAACACGGTTATCTCTCCGGAGAGCAGGCTGTATGCCCTCACTGCGGACAGAAGACCGAAGTCTACAGCAGAATTACAGGATATTATCGTCCCGTTGCCAACTGGAACGACGGTAAGGCTCAGGAATACAAGGACAGGAAGGTCTACAATATCGGAACCTCAGTCCTTACACATGAAGGCCCCAAGGCATCAAGCTTTGTAGAGGCTGCAGTTAAGAAGGCCAACAAGGAAGCCGGAAACAGCCTTGATAACATCACTGCTGAGTCCGTAATGCTGTTTAAGACCCAGACCTGTCCCAACTGCAAGATAGCAGGGGCAATGCTGGATAAGGCCGGAGTAGTATACAAGACTCTCGATGCTAACGAGAATCCCGAACTTGTAGAGAGATTCGGAATCATGCAGGCACCTACCCTGGTAATTACTTCTGAGGAAGGCTATACCAAGCTTCATGGTGTATCTGACATCAAGGCATGGATTAAGGACAGCTTCGCTTCATAAAATGAACTTTCAGAGACGGAGGTAGTAGGTCATTTTTCTAAATGATCTAGCACTTCCGTCTCTTTTGAACAGTGCCAAACCATTGTAAAACAGCGTGTTTTGTTGTATTCTATATATTGTAGAAATAGATACTTTGAACGCTTTATAATATACAAGATGTTGGGATTTCATTATGAACTGTAAAGATGCGGAAAAAATGATATCGCCGTTTCTTGAGGACGACCTGGACAACAAGGATCTGGCTCAGTTCCTGGAACATATGGAGAGCTGCGATGAATGCAGGGAGGAGCTCACCATACAATTCCTGGTGCTGGTAGGTATGAAGAGACTTGAGGACGGTAATACTTTTAATCTTAAATATGAACTGGATAATATGCTAAAGGATGCCAGGAAGAAGCTCAAGGCCAGAAGATATCTTGTGGCCACCAGCATTGTTCTTGAGCTTTTGGTGGCAGCGATGACGGTGGTTACCGTTATACTTGCAATGACCCTTAGCTGACACGGATGACAAAAGAGGATTTATGACTAAGCAGAAACTGATTATCAATGGTAACGAACTTATAAAAGATGCTTATTATTCTCTTCCCATTTTTTATGATGGAGAGGGTAACCCGATTAACGGAATATACGGAGCATTGTACAAACTTTCCGGGATGGTTAGATCCGGCGACTACGAAGCTGTATATGTGAGCATCACCGAAGCTGAGAATACGCCGGTTGCTGTGGAATCTCAGGTGGAGAATTTTAAGGCTTCTCTTTCACAGCTTGATGCTTCCCTTACAGGTAGTGAAGAGGAAGGCAGCGGAGTTGCAATTACGGAGGAATTTTCGCAGGGACTTCTGGACAAGCTCTTCGAAATATCACCTCTTAACGATGCAAAAAGCTCTGTTTCCTTAAGCCTTAAGATACAGACAACCTCAGATCTGAATGAGGTTGAAGATATATTCGCAAGGGCACTTGAATACGGCAAAAAGTCCATCGACAATTTTGTCGCCTATTTCCCATTAACAGAATATAAGAGTAAGGATACCAAGCAGAAGGACCTGTTGGGGCTTGGGCTTTGCTTTGACAAAGAATGCGCGTATTTTATACAGCCTCAGGGCTTTATTACAGAGAATTATCTGGGGCAGAAACTTGCAGAGCTCAGTAAGAGCGTATCTCTTGCCACCTTCGATATCAAGGACAGCTTTGGATTTTTTACTCCTTCTGAGATCAGCGAGAGAGTAAGGGGCTATTCCGAAGAGGATGAGAGCTACAAGACTTCTCCGAGAGCCTTCGATACTCTGATCGGCGCTTATGTGAACAATCCCATCAAGAACGACTACAGGATTGAAGATATCTCCGGTGAATATCTAAAGCTCCCTTTGAAGAAAAAAGAGGACTACTTCGGCAAGGAATCGCTACGAAATGCAGATGACAAGCTCCTTTCCGAATATGCTGCCAAGGCTGCCTACACCTGCTTTGCAGCGGCACCTGCGATTAAGAAAAAGCTTGAGAAGACCGGAATGGACAAGCTCTTCTATGAGATTGAGATGCCTCTTTCCTATATCCTTTTTGCCATGGAAAAAGAAGGAATCATAGCCAGAAGGGACGAACTCAAGTCCTACGGAGACAAGCTCCAGGTAAGAATCACAGAGCTGGAGAAGAAGATCTATGAAGCGGCCGGTACTGAGTTCAATATCAATTCTCCTAAGCAGCTGGGCGAGATATTGTTCGAGAGACTGGGGCTTCCAGCTGAGAAGAAGACCAAATCGGGATATTCCACAGCTGCAGATGTACTGGAAAAGCTGGCTCCCGATTATCCCATTGTTGCTGACGTTCTGGAGTACAGAGGACTTGCCAAACTTAAGTCCACCTATGCGGATGGCCTTTCTGCCTTCATAGAGGAGGACGGAAGGATCCACACCAGCTTTAATCAGACCATAACAGCTACAGGAAGAATCAGCTCCACAGAGCCCAACCTTCAGAATATTCCCATGAGAACAGAGCTTGGAAGGCTTATCAGAAAAGTATTTGTTCCAAAGGAAGGGTACGTTTTTGCAGATGCGGATTACTCCCAGATTGAGCTTCGTATTCTGGCTCATATGTCTCAGGATCAGGGACTTATCAGTGCTTATCACGAAGGTGAGGATATTCATAGCATTACAGCTTCCAAGGTGTTCCATGTGCCCTTGAATGAGGTTACACCACTTCAGAGACGAAATGCCAAGGCTGTAAACTTCGGTATCGTCTATGGTATCAGTTCCTTCGGCCTGTCCCAGGATCTGTCGATTTCAAGGGGCGAAGCCAAGGAATATATGGATAAGTACTTTGAGACCTACCCCGGAGTCAGGGAGTATCAGGACAAGGTCATCAGCGATGCCAAGAATACAGGCTACAGCGTGACATTGTATGGCAGAAGAAGACCTATCCCGGAGCTTAAGATGAGCAACTTTAACCTCAGACAGTTCGGAGAACGTGTTGCAATGAATGCACCTATTCAGGGAACCGCCGCCGACATCATGAAGATAGCAATGATCAATGTCTACTTCAGAATTAAGAAAGAGGAGCTTAAATCCAGACTCATCCTTCAGATTCACGACGAACTGGTAATAGAGACTGCGCCCGATGAGAAGGACAAAGTAACAGCTCTTTTACAGGAAGAGATGGAGAATGCAGCGATTCTTGCAGTACCGCTTGAGGTTGAATGCCATACCGGCACTGACTGGTATGAGGCTAAGTGATAGGGGATGAAAAAAGTGCTTTCTAAGGACAGAACCAATATTATCGGGATAACAGGGGGAATCGGAGCTGGCAAGAGCACAGTCCTGGATTACATAGATAAGCATTATAACTGCCTGATAATCTATTCCGACGACGTGGCCAATGACATCAAGAAGAAGGGATATCCCGCTTATGACGAGTTGGTGGCCTTTTTGGGAGAAGAGATTTTGGGATCTGATGGCGAAATAGATAAGGCAAAAATGGCTTCTGCTATTTTTAATGATAAAAATAAACTAAAAACAGTAAATAATATTTTGCATCCTGCAGTAAATACCTTTATTATTAATAATATAGACAGGGAAAAAGAGACGAAGGAGCATGACTTTGTTTTTGTGGAAGCAGCCCTTCTTATCGAAAACGGCTACGACAGAATAGCCGATGAACTCTGGTATGTTTATGCCGACGAAGATGTGAGAAGGCAGAGACTTAAAAGTTCCAGGGGCTACAGCGATGAAAAGATTACGGATATCTTCAGCAAGCAACTGGACGATGAAACCTTCAGAAAACACTGCGAATTTGTAATAGACAACAGCGGCGATCTTTCTTACTCGGCTAAACAGATAGATGACAAAATCGGGGATTGGAGAGAATGATGGCTAGTTTGGAACAGGCAGATCAGAAAATTGTATTCGGACTGGATATCGGAACAAGAAGTGTTGTCGGGACTGTGGGATTTATGAGTGACAACCGGTTCAATGTCATTGCTCAGACTGTAGAGAAGCATCAGACAAGAGCTATGCTGGACGGTCAGATCCATGATATCGGTAAGGTTGCCATGACGGTCAGGATCGTTAAGGAACGCCTTGAACAGCAGACGGATGTACATCTTACCGATGTATGTATCGCTGCAGCCGGACGTGTCCTTCGCACGGTCAGAATTAACTATGACTATGAATTCCCTGATGGACATACCATAACCGATGAAGATATCTACAACCTGGATTCCTCGGCGGTTGAGAAGGCCTATGCCGAGTTCCTTGAGAAGAATACTTCTGAGCTGAAGTTCTATCTGGTTGGTTATTCTGTAATGCATTATTATCTGGATGGATATCAGATAGCCAATCTGGAAGGCCATAAGGCCGGTAAGGTAAGCGTTGAACTGATTGCAACCTTCCTTCCCGATGACTGCGTAGACGGTCTGTACAAGACCTGTGAGAGAGCAGGCCTTAACGTTGCCAATCTTACACTCGAGCCTATTGCGGCAATGATGGTTGCCATTCCCGACAGATTCAGAATGCTGAATCTTGCTCTTGTGGACGTGGGCGCAGGAACATCCGATATCTGTGTCACAGATGATGGTTCTATTACAGCCTACGGAATGCTTCCAATTGCAGGCGACGATATAACAGAGATAATCGCCCAGCATTGTCTGGTTGATTTTAATACAGCGGATGAGATCAAGATAGCCGCAAGCCATAATGACAAGGTTGAATATGTTGACATTATGGGACTTAACAAAACTATTTCCGCCAAGGAAATAGCCAAGGTCATCAAGCCTAAGGTTGACGAGATGGCCAAACGCGCCACAGAGGAGATTAAGAAGCTTAACGGCGATAAGCCTGTCAGCGCTGTCTTTGTTGTCGGCGGAGGCGGTTGTGTTCCCGGTTACACCAAGGCTATAGCCAAGGATATGGATATTCCGGAGGAACGTGTTGCTCTTAGAGGTGAGGAAGTAATGAAGAATATTGTTTTCCTCACCAATGACGAGATTGAGAAAGATTCTCTTCTTGTTACACCGCTTGGTATCTGTATCAGCTACTACGAAGAGGCCAACAACTTTATCTTCGTATCCTTTAACGGAACACAGACCAAGCTCTATGACAACGGAAAGCTCCAGATTGTGGATGCTGCCATGCAGGTGGCATTCCCCAACGAAGATCTTTTCCCGAAGAGAGGAGAAGAGCTAAAATTCACTGTTAACGGCAAAGAGAGAACAACCAGGGGAGAACCCGGTGAGGCAGCTGTTATTTCCCTCAACGGTCAGCCTGCGGATATTCACTCCAAGATTCATGCCAACGACATAATAAATGTAACGCCATCTACCGCAGGAGCACCCGGTAAGGCTACCATAGAGAGTATCCCTGAGTTTAAGACCAAGTTTAACGTCAATGTTAACGGCAAAAACGTAGAAGCTTCAAGATATGCCACAGTTAACGGCGAAACTCAGACCGGTTTTTACAATATCAAACCCGGAGATGACGTCAAAGTACTTGATTATAATACCGCTGCTCAGATTGCCGAGCTAATGGATATTGAGCTTACGGAAGATACTGTTATAATAGTAAACAATGAGCGCGGCGATGCAGGGACACCTGTATATGAGAACTTCAAGGTAGAGTTCAAGGATCCCGAGGAAACCATTATGGATTACTACGAGGACTTCCCCAGCGCAGATGAGGTGGCAATCAGTCAGGAGAATGAGGAATCCTTTGAAGACCTTGACGAGAGCCTCAAGCTTACCACCGATGAAGAAGGCCAGATGACTCTGAAGGAAGAGCCTGAGGAGAATGTATACGAGAAAGCAGAGCAGGAGCCCGTCAGGAATATTCTTGCCCATGATCTTCACCTGATGGTCAACAATGATCCGATAACCCTTCATGGCAAGGCAGATTATATTTTCGTTGATATCTTCGATGCCATAGATTTTGATCTGTCCAAGCCAAACGGCAGGAGCATTGTTACAAGCCTTAACGGCGGAACACCGGATTATATGGAGCCTATACATGAAGGCGATAAGATAGAAGTTTATTGGAAATAATTAAAAGGTAATTGGAATTTAAGACTTATTTGTGCTTGTTTTCCGGTGCAAATAAGTCTTTTTATGAATAAGTTTTTGGGAGAGTTTTGTTTTATGCGTTTTACAAGTATTGCCAGCGGTAGCAGCGGGAACTGCACCTATGTGGGATCAGACAACACCCACATCTTAATTGACGCGGGAGTCAGCAAGAAGAGAATCGAAGAAGGTCTTAAGGGCCTGGATCTTGGGCTTTCCGATATCAGCGCCATTTTTGTGACCCATGAGCATGTGGATCACATATCGGCACTTCATACCATTTTGAAAAAATATGATATTCCGATCTATGCCACTGCAGGAACCATACAGGGCATCAGAAACAGCGACAAAAAGAGCGAGATGACACAATCCCGCTTTATTCCGGTTGTGGCCGACAAGCAAGTCAGCGTAGGAGATATGATCATAGATCCCATGACAATTTCTCACGACGCTCTGGATCCCTGCGGCTACCGCGTATATTGTCAGGGTAAAAAAGTCGGAGTTGCCACCGACCTTGGCTGCTATACAGAATATACTGTGGATTGTCTTACAGACTGCGACGCGCTTCTTTTGGAGGCTAACCACGACGTTCGCATGCTTCAGACAGGACCTTACCCATATCAGCTTAAGAGACGTATTCTCGGCGATAAGGGACATCTTTCCAATGAGAAGAGCGGTGAGCTTCTCTGCAGACTTCTCAATGATAAGATGAAGGGTATTTTCCTTGGCCACTTGTCACAGGAAAACAATCTACCTGAGCTTGCTTATGAAACTGTCCGCGTGGAAATAGAAATGGGCGACACTCCCTACAGAGGAAATGATTTCCCTCTTATTGTAGCCAGCAGGTCGGAATTATCACCGATTTTGGACTTTTAATGTCATTCGTCCTATTTCAAGTGTCATTCGTCAGAAAATCAACATTTCTATTTGCATTTATGGTATAAAGGATTATAAAAAATATGAATCGGAGAGAAATTCTATGTTTTCAATTAATCCTACAAGCTGCAAAAGTAATGTTGCAACTTTTGACAGTGTACAGTCTAAGCTCAGGCAATACAGTGCTGAGATTGAAAGCATCAGAAGCGAACTGCCTATGAATATCCGTGCAAGCGCTTCCATCGATGCTGCTCTTTCAGCATGTGCGGCCAGTGCCTTAAATAATGCTCTTGGTGTTGAAAAACTTAGCGCAGCTCTTAGTGCAATCTGTGATACATATTCCAAGACGGAAGAGGATATTGTATCTAATCTGACAGGAGAAGGTGGTACTAAGTCTTATGCACCGAGCGGTTCTGATAATGCTGTATGCGTTTCTGATGGCGGCGGTGGCGGTGGTACAGTACAGCCGGGCACAAATACACCATTTGATGATAACGGTCAGTACGGTGGTGATCAGGGACATCCCAAAGAAACTGATAAGAAAGATCCTCATTTTAAGGAAATGGCAGATATTATCAAGAAATATTATCCGAATATGACCGATGATGAAATCATGGAATACCTTGAGAAAATGAACAAAGAAGGCTGCGGATATGTTGCGATATGCAATTCCATTTTTTCTGCGTATGTTGGTAATGAGGAGTTGTTTGAAAAGACTTTTGGTTTTCCTATGTATGATAATCAGGGCGAACTTAATTATGATCTACTGCTCTGTGATTTATACGCAGATACGGATAACCATCATAAAGGGTTATTTGGATCTGACTATAAGAATCCTTTTGCAATATTCGATAAAGGTACAGATGAGGCTTCCAGGAAATATCGTACCGAATTGTATTTGAAGGATAAAGGTGTTGATGTAAAGATTGATAATGATATAGTATTTGATCCTCAAAATTTTGATAAATATTCAGATGGCTCCGTTATCATGCGTGCTGAGAATTTTAAGATGTATGATGTAGACGGAAAAGAATATACTGTCAAGGGCGGCCATGCTATGACAGTTACCGGTGTAACTGAGGATGGAAGGCTGATTGTTTCCTCATGGGGCAGGAAATTCTATCTTGATCCGGCGCAGAAGGGTATTGATATAGATTTTGCATATTATGAGTATGATATTCACAAATAAGGATGATAATTTAAGATGAATAAAAGGTTTTTTATAACAATTATTGTAATGGGAGTTGTATTATTTTCACTTGTTGCTTGCAGTCACGCAAGAACATCATTTGACTTTGAAAGAGCGAGTATAATTTCCGTGTGTATAGAGGATGCGGTTCCCGGGTATTATGCCGATACCTTAAAAATTGAACTTGATCAAAAAGAAATGTCTAATCTCATTCAAATAGTTCCTGAACTACAATTGAAAAAAGGACAATCCGGACAAAGCAATGGCATAGGAAGTGATTACAGTATTGTATGTTACGGCGAAAACGGTAGCAAACTGTATAAATTTGATGTGGATTCAAGCCATAATCTAAATATGGAAGATTCATATCTTGAACATAACACTAAACTTGATGAATTTCTTGGTAATCTCGAAACAACTTATGGTTTTCTTAACTATGATAATGGAGAGAGACTTCCCGGACCGGAGTTTCTGAAATTTACTGATATTATATCAAAAATTAAGTTTGTGGAGCATACAGAGACAAATTTCGATGATGGAGTAAGCTATATTCTTAAGAAAGATGAAGTAGACAGACTTAAAGGGGGTATTAGTAAGGCTGTATATTCAGAAGGTAAAGAGCTCTATGATGGTGATATGATGTACAGAATAAATGCTTTCGACAAGTGGGGGAGCTTTGTTTACAGTATTTTTGTAACACCTGAGTACGATGTGTACATCAATGGCAGACCTTATGAATATGATTCTATAAAAGACTGGCTTGATGAGATGGAAGAAGTCAGCGGCTTTGCAGATAAGCACTAAAAAGATAATTAGATGAGGACTATTATAACGATGAATAATGATATTGGATTGAAAATCCCCAATATGGATGAATTTCAAACTGAATATAAAAAAGGAATCTTTGATGATAAACAGATTGATTTAACTGCTGAGGATAATTATCTTTGCCAGTTTTACAAGTTCCTTCTTAATGATTATTTTCATTCTGTTATAGTATTTGATGAAGCAGAGACCTATTTGAAGGAAAACGGACTTCGTGGCAAAAATGAAGAAAGAAAAGATTACTATGAAAAGTATAGCCCGCTTCAATTCGACTTTTTTTCACTCAGATCTCCTGTAAGGATTGACCGTATAGCTGATGATGCAAGACAGGAATTGTTATCCGCTATGGAAGATTATAACGATATTGCAAAAAGGGAGAATGCTCAAAAACTTGCTGTCAGCTCCATCAGCGATGTGCTTATGATTGATAAGACACAGGAAAACAATTACTATCTTCTTTTTAATTCAGTTCATGGAGAGGGCGCTGTTCCTGCCAATTCAATTGTAATGGTGTTATCAAGTGCACCGACAATTGACGAAAATGGTAGTGATGATTATTTTGAAAAGGAAAAGAAGCGTTTTCAAGTGCTTAATGAACAAAAAGATCATGTTGAAAAAGCTTTTTATGAAACGACAGGATTAAAACTAAATATTATTGTAAAAAGAAGGTGAAACTATTTGACTTTTCCCGGATATCTTGCTAACTTTGATTGAAATAGGTTTTTTTCTGGAGGGAATTATGAATAAGACAATAATTACTGTAGTAGGAAAAGACACAGTCGGCATTATCGCTAAGGTATGCACATATTTAGCAGATTCCGGGATCAATATTCTTGATATTTCCCAGACTATCGTAAGTGGATACTTTAATATGATGATGATTGTTGATATGTCAGGCTCAGCCAAGGAGTTCAACGCGGTAGCGGATGATCTTGATGCTCTTGGACAGGAGATCGGCGTAGTCATTAAGTGTCAGAGAGAAGAGATTTTTGATTCAATGCACAGAATCTGAATGATAGCGGCACATGAAATGACAGTTTTGAGGAGAGAGCCATGATAAATGTATCTGAGGTCGTTGAGACCAATGAAATGATAGAAAAAGAGAATCTTGATGTCAGAACCATCACCCTTGGTATCAGCCTTTTGGACTGTATAAGTTCTGACCTTGATCAGCTTAACAAAAACATCTACGATAAAATCTACAACGCAGCTAAAGATCTAGTAAAAACCGGAGATCAGATTTCCAGAGAATTCGGTATTCCAATAGTTAACAAAAGAATATCAGTTACACCCATAGCTCTTATCGGAGGCGCAGCCTGCAAGAGCCCTGAGGATTTTGCAAGTATTGCAAAGACTCTTGATAAAGTAGCCAAGGAAGTGGGAGTTAACTTCATCGGTGGTTATTCAGCTCTTGTTAGCAAGGGTATGACAGAGGCTGACAGGCACCTTATTGAGTCTATTCCTTTGGCTCTTTCAACAACCGATGTGGTATGTTCTTCAATAAATGTAGGTTCCACCAAGACCGGTATCAATATGGACGCCGTAAGACTTATGGGAACCATTGTCAAAAAGACTGCTGAAGCAACCAAGGAGAATGATTCTCTGGGCTGTGCCAAGCTGGTAATATTCTGCAATGCACCTGATGACAATCCGTTCATGGCAGGAGCATTCCACGGAGTAACTGAGGCTGATAAGATCATCAATGTTGGTGTTTCAGGTCCCGGAGTCGTTAAGACAGCCCTTGAGAAGGTCAGAGGCGAGAACTTTGAGGTTCTCTGCGAGACTATCAAGAAGACCGCCTTCAAGGTAACAAGAGTTGGACAGCTTGTTGCACAGGAAGCTTCCAAGAGACTGGGAGTTCCTTTTGGGATTATCGATCTGTCCCTTGCACCTACACCTGCGATCGGAGACAGTGTTGCTGATATTCTTCATGAGATTGGCGTAGAGCACGCAGGTGCTCCCGGAACAACAGCTGCTCTTGCACTTTTGAATGACCAGGTCAAGAAGGGCGGCGTAATGGCTTCTTCCTATGTAGGTGGACTTTCCGGAGCATTTATCCCCGTCAGTGAGGATCAGGGTATGATCAATGCAGTAGAGGCAGGTGCCCTTACAATAGAGAAGCTTGAGGCCATGACCTGCGTATGCTCAGTTGGTCTTGATATGATCGCTATTCCGGGAGATACCAAGGATACCACAATTGCTGGTATTATCGCTGATGAGATGGCAATCGGTATGATCAACCAGAAGACTACAGCAGTTCGTCTTATCCCTGTTATCGGTAAGGGTGTAGGTGAGACAGTTGAATTTGGTGGCCTTCTCGGATATGCACCTATAATGCCTGTTAACCAGTTCTCCTGCGATAACTTCGTTAACAGGACGGGAAGAATTCCCGCACCTGTTCACAGCTTCAAGAACTGATTTTATTTGTATTATTCCAATATGAATGATATGGGTGTCAAAAGTCAAAAATGCGTACATGCTTGCATGTTAAGCATTTTGACTTTATGACCCGAACAAATATGAGGAATAAGCAATTTACGCAGTAAATTAGCGGTTTCCGAATATTTGCAGAATTACGAAAATGACGATAGTCATGGAGCAATTCGTATATCATATGAATGTATAGGACTTTGATCTCGTAGGAGAGAAAAGTCCTATTTTTATGTAAAAGCAAAAAAATTCGTGACATAGTATTGCATTATGATATACGGGGTGATATAACTGTATTAGTTGTGACAGTACACTTAATGTATGGGTGGGAAAATATGAAACTAATAGACTATCAGGATAGCAGACCTATCTACGAACAAATTGTTGAAAATTTCAAACTGCAGATGTACAAGGGGATTTTGCAGCCGGATGATCAGATGCCTTCCGTCAGAAGCCTTGCCATCGAACTGTCCACCAATCCCAACACGGTTCAAAAAGCCTATGCGGAACTTGAGCGCCAGGGCTTTATTTACACTGTTAAGGGAAGGGGCAACTTCGTAAAAGGTAATGATGCGCTTAAGGACAGCAAGAAGGAGGAACTTATTTCCGCCGTTCTTGAGCTGTTTAAGGAGGCTGATGATATTGGCATACCTCTGGAGGAGCTTTTTGCAGAGATTAAGCTTCGGCTTGCAAACTACTACAAAATGGGAGGCAACGCATGATTGAATTAATTGACCTTGAAAAATCATTCGACAACATAAAAGCTGTCAATCGTGTTTCGCTTAATGTGTCCGATGGGGAAGTATTTGGACTGCTTGGCACCAATGGCGCCGGTAAGAGTACCATACTCAGAATCCTTGCGGGAGTTATCAAGCCGGATGAAGGAATAGTTCTGGTGGATAACAGACCTGTTTATGACAACCCTGAGGTTAAGAAGGATATCTTCTATATTTCCGACGACCAGTATTTTCTTCCTAATTCCACGCCTGAAGAAATGGCTGATTATTACGAAGGAATCTATGAGAACTTTGACAAACAGAGATTCTTTAAGTTCTGTGACGGCTTTGGCCTTGAGAAGGGCCGCAGGATCAATACTTTTTCCAAGGGTATGAAAAAGCAGGTATCGATTCTTCTTGGCCTGTGCGCAGGAACCAAGTATTTATTCTGTGACGAGACCTTTGACGGCCTGGATCCTGTGGTAAGACAGGGCGTTAAGAGCCTTTTCGCAGCAGATATGGCAGACAGGGGACTTACACCGGTTATCGCTTCACATAACCTGAGAGAGCTTGAAGATATCTGTGATCACGTGGGACTTCTTCACCAGGGCGGAGTCATCCTTTCCGAGGATATTGCTGATATGAAGCTTCAGATGCAGAAGGTTCAGTGCGTCTTCAGAGATGAAGAGGATGAGAAGAAGGCTCTGGAAGGCCTTAAGGTCCTTATTCATGAGAAGCGCGGAAGACTTCATACAATAACAATGAGAGGTGAGAGAGAAGAGATAGAGACAGCCTTCAAGAGAGGTAATCCTGTGTTCTTCGAGGTTCTTGCACTTTCACTTGAAGAGATATTTATAAGTGAGACGGAGGTAGTGGGATATGACATCAAAAAATTTGTCCTTGACTGAGAAGCTTAAAAACCACAGAAAATACGTATCCAGAACACTTTGGACATCGTTTATAGCTTTGCCCCTTATGGCTGCTTACAACATTCTGATGCTGATCATTTTCCTTTCAAGATCGGTTAATTATGCCAGGGTCTACAAGCAGAGTGCAGAACTTTTGTACCATGAAAAATTAAGGGCTGTATCAAGTATTATGGGTATGGAAAATTTGGGCTGGATCCTTACAACTATTATCGCAGTTATGTTTGCTTTCCAGGGCTTTTCCTATCTGTTTAATCAGAGCCAGCTTGATTTTTATCTGAGTCAGCCCACCACCAGAAGAAATAGGGTAACAAGAAACCTTCTCATATCCATATCAACATATTTGATAATGGATATTTTTACCAAAATTCTTGGCCTTATAGTGGCTGCTGCCTATGGAGCGGTTAACGGACCTTTGCTTTTAATGGTTTCTATTGAGCTTGTCAGAAATCTTGTTTTCTTTATCGCA
Source organism: Butyrivibrio sp. DSM 10294 (assembly GCF_028539135.1). Lineage (NCBI taxonomy): Bacteria > Bacillati > Bacillota > Clostridia > Lachnospirales > Lachnospiraceae > Butyrivibrio > Butyrivibrio sp. DSM 10294. The sequence continues at coordinate 62,135 of NZ_JANSWL010000088.1, forward strand.
GTATATAGCGTTACTGTTCTTGCCATGATGCTCAGCGGAACAATGCCTATGGCTGTGCTTTTGACCATGTTCTTTTTCTTCATTACTACAGTCATTGGTGGCGAGATACTGGGACTTAAGAGAATCTTCTTTGATACAGTAAGCTACAGAGAGAGCATTAAGGTCATTGCGTCTCCTTTCTATGACAGGGTTGCTGTTTTAGGCGGTTTTGCAGATCTCGTGAAAATGGACGACTATCTTCTTAACTGTGAATCGATTTTTAGATTCTTTGACGTATCTCACAGACGAGATCTTGATACATTCCTGGTGGCGCTTATAAGCCTCATTCTTGTTGGAGTTGCCAGCAGAGGAAGAAAGTCTGAATGGGCAGGTAAGACCATAGTTTACAGACCCTTTAGATGGGTGGTTAAGATAGTAGCTTGTGTTGTTGTTGGCCTTGGTACCGGAATCATTGTAAAAGAGATCTACGCAATGGTCTGGAATACAAGAATCTATGTTATGATGTTTGTACTGATGCTTCTTGCGACTCTGGCAAGCTGCATTTTTGCCGAGATAATTCTCCAGGGAGATATCAAGGCCTTTGCCAAGGGAAAAGGACAGACAGTTATAGCACTGTCATTGGTAGCACTTGTATTTGTAATATTCAGGGGAGATCTTCTTGGATATGACAGCTATCTTCCGGCTGCTTCAAGGCTTGAAAGCTGCGCACTTCTTGAGGGTTATAATTCGGAAATGCAGCTCTTTATCGGCAATCGGGATTATTATGAGGATTATTCCGAAGAAAATATGTATCTTACGAATATAGATGATGTTCTTAAGCTGGCCAAGCTTGGCATGAAGGCCCAGAATGAAGCGGGAAATATCCAGAAGAACAATGAGGATACATATATTACCGGCTATGATTTTACCGTACTTTACAGGTTTAAGGATGGAAGAGAAGTATACAGAAATATCCTTATACCAAGGGATGTTGATCCGGCTCTGATGGACAGCGTGTTCTCAGGAAAAGAGTATCTTGAGGGTTATTTTGCGGTGTTTAATGATGAAGCCTTCAGGCAGGAGGATAAATTAAACACAAGGCGCGAACTTACCTACAGGGTAAACATTGAGGAATATACCGAAAAGATCGAAAGCTATGATGAACTGAGCGATGCTTTGAGGAAAGATATCTCAGCTAATTATGGTTTCGCTAAGACCAGAGATAAGCTTCCTATAGGTCAGATCAGCTATCAGATCAATACAGACAGCTATGGCAGCCTTGATATAAATATTTACGATACCTACACCAATACCATTGAACTACTTAAGAAATACGGGCTGTATCATGAGAATAATATTACTCCTGATATGATAAAGAGGATAGAAGTTACCGACTATTATCCCGGATATGATGTTGAGAGTTTCCAAACAGGGGATGCTGTTCCTGATACGGAATCCTATACAGTGACCTATGAAGACAGTAAGGATATTAAGAGAATCCTTGAAGCATCGATTATGACAGAGTATTATGGTACTTGGTATGACTATGATGAGCTTACTTCAGATAAGTATTACATATCCGCTTATCTGACAGACAAAGGCAATAATGACAGCTATATTTCTTATACATTCAAGAAGGGGCAGGTTCCGGATTTCGTGATAGCGGACACTAATAAGTAATTGAAAAAGTTTTGTTTCTTCCAAAAAGTACAATTTCATAAGAGAAAGAGCCTGGTATCATGGCTCTTTCTACTCCCTTCGCTTTTGGGCGTTCTGGTTTTCTTTGTGGCGCCGTTTTTTGTGGTTATCTATTATTCGCTTATAGACAACCCGATACAGAACAACTTTGTAGGTTTTCAGAATTACGTAAATGTTTGGAATAATGCCGCTTTCAGACTGGCAGGACTAAATACACTTAAGTTTTCCTTTGTGGCTGTTCCGCTGGCGGTGCTGCTTTCATTGTTTCTTGCGGCGGTTATGGAATCAAGGATACCTTTTAAGAGCTATTTCAGATCGTTTTTCTTAAGTCCTTTGATGGTACCGACTGCATCCATTGTGCTGATATGGCAGGTTATGTTCCACCAGAACGGTCTTGTGAATAACGCACTTGCGATATTCGGTGGCGGCAGAGTCGACTGGCTCAAATCGGATCAGGCACAGATTGTTATCGTTGCACTGTTTCTGTGGAAGAACCTGGGGTATAACATGATACTCTTTATGTCAGCCCTGGCAAGTATTCCCAAGGATCTTCTGGAAGTTGCAGCCCTTGAGAATGCTAACAAATTTCAGATATTCTGGATGATCAAGTTAAGATATCTCTCGTCAACGATATTGTTTGTGGCGATAATGTCTCTGATCAATTCCTTCAAGGTTTTCAGAGAGATATATCTGATGACGGGAGATTATCCCTATAATCCGCTGTATATGCTGCAGCACTTTATGAACAATACATTTACTTCTCTTGATTATCAAAAGCTCTCATCGGCTGCAATAATTATGTTTATTGTAGTTACAGCCCTGGTTTTTGTCATGTTCAGGGTGGAGAACAGATATGGCAAGGATGTGGAAGGGTAATAGCCTTATGGCTTAAGCTTATGAGAGTTATGAATAAATACACTGCGAGAATACGCAGGAAGAAAAAGAGAATAGACAACCTTAAGACCTTTTTGGTCACGGCCGCGGCACTGTTTTTCGCAATACTGTTTATCATGCCGATATTTTTGACAATAACCAATTCCTTTATGTCGGCATCTGAGATAAGTGCCAATTACGGAAGCGTTTTTGCCACAACCAAGCAGGGCGGCAAGGTTTTTATATCAAAGACTGTTAATCTTAAGTTTATTCCGGATATTGTCAGCTTTTATCAGTACTATACGGTACTATTTAAGAGCCCGGAGTACTTGTTCAAGTTCTGGAATTCGATCATATATACCGTTCCTATAGTGGTGCTTCAGCTGGCTGTTGCCACGCTGGCATCCTATGGATTTGCAAGATATGACGGTAAGTTTAAAAGAGTGATCTTTTTTTCTTACATTATCATGATGCTGATGCCTTATCAGGTTACTTTGGTTCCCAATTTCCTGGTTTCTAAGGCGATTGGGATATATGGGACCAGGTGGTCCATATGGCTTCCGGGTATATTTTCACCCTTTGCCGTGTATCTTCTTACCAAGTTTATGAAGAGGATACCGACTGAAGTTATTGAGGCGGCGCAGATTGATGGGGCGGATGAATGGTACATCTTTTCCAGAGTAAACATGCCGCTTTGTAAGGGCGGTATAGCTGCCATATCAATCCTTGTTTTCTTTGATTATTGGAATATGGTTGAACAGCCGCTTATATTATTACCGGATTCGGATCTGCATCCGTTATCGGTATTTTTGTCCAAGATTAATACTGGGGAAATCAGTCTTGCTTTTGCAGTTGCAGTAATATATCTGGTTCCGCCGATGCTGATCTTTTTGTACGGCGAGGACTATCTGGTTGAGGGAATCTCATACCAGGGAGGAATAAAGGGATAAGAGGGAGAAATAACATGTCAGATTTTTTTGATGAAAAGAATGAACTCAGCGGAGAGTTCACCAAGGAACAACTGGAGGAGAAGAAACCGCAGAAAGGGCCTTCTAACAGAAAGGATACGATCAAAAACGTAGCTATTGCCTTTTTGTCAGTTATGCTGGTTCTTACCTTTTTTTCCAACACCATAATGAATTTCTCACTTCCGCAGGTGGCAACCCAGATGATAGAGAGTGGTTCCATAAGCCCACAGGTAAGAGGTTCAGGAACGGTATCTGCTGAGGATCCTTATAATATCACAGTTAAGGAGACCAGGAAGATCTCAGGCGTTGCTGTTAAAGAAGGTGCTCACGTCGAGATCGGAGATATCATCTACTACCTTGAGGATAAGGAATCACAGGAGCTCAAGGAAGCAAAAGAGAATCTTCAGACCCTGGAACTTTCTTACGAGCAGACTCTTTTCTCGGGAGATGTTCCGGACAAAGTTATCAGCAATGTAAGAAGTGGCCGTAATACTACTTATGATACCTATCAGGCAGAACTTAAGGCTGCTGACGATAAGTATGATGCCGCCAAGGCTGCGGATGAAGCTGCCCAGGCTGAGATAGATTATCTCACTCAGCTTGCAGCATATGATGCGGCAGGAACCTCCTACAATGCTGCTACACCTGCATATACAACTGCGCAGGCAGAGCATGATCTTCTGATCGCACAGCAAAACGGAGATACGGAGAAAGTTGAGGAGCTTGAGAGATTCATTTCCGAGAACAACAAGGATACTGCTCAGCTTACCAACTACGGAACCCAGCAGGGACTTAGCTATTCCCAGAAGCTTGCCACCGCAACTCAGAAAAAGAACAAGACAGCACAGGATCTGGTTGTCGCTGAAAGAGAAAAGACAGAGCTGTTAAAGAGTATAAATACCGAGATAGGCCTGTGCCAGAGCCGTGACAAGATCAAGGAACAGAAGGAGAAGATCGCCAAGCTGGAGGAAGAATCCGTTGGTGCTTCTGTTAAGTCTCCCGTTGCAGGTATCGTATCCGAAGTATCCAAGGTGTCAGGAGAATCAACCTCTGCGGACGAGACAATTGCTGTTATTCAGGTGGATGGCAAGGATATGACCACCAGCTTTTCCGTTACCAATGCCCAGGCTCAGAAGCTTAAGATAGGCGATGCCGCTCAGCCTCAGAACGCATGGCAGTTCGGCTCTGATTTTAAGGCAACTCTCACAGGAATAAGAAATGATAAGTCCGATCCTTCAAACAGAAAGCTTCTTACATTCAAAATCGAAAGTAAGGATGTAACTCCCGGACAGAGCATTTCACTTACTATAGGAGAGAGGGCTGTAGACTACGACATGATCGTACCCAACAGCGCCATTAAGACTGACAGCAACGGCAAATTCATACTTGCTGTTGTAAGTAAGTCAACCCCTCTTGGAAACAGATATATTGCCAGCAAAGTTGAAGTGCAGGTTGTGGCTTCCGATGACAAGAACAGCGCCATAAGCGGAGCGCTTGACGGAGATGAGTATGTTATAACAACTTCAACACAGCCTATTAAATCGGGTGATCAGGTGAGGCTTGCTAACGGATAATGAAGCTATTTAACTTTGAGATAAATATAGACAAACAGAATATTGCGGCATTCTTTTCCAACAGGAAACGCAACATCATACTGATTGTTCTTGCGGCACTCTTTGTTATAAATCTGATTCTTGGTGCGGTTTCAGAGCATATAGTAGCGCTGATGCCTGAAATGAACGGCGCCGAGAGATGGTCCGAGAATCACAGAATGGCTCAGATAAGTCTTTATTTCACTGAGGATCAGATGGTGGAAGAAGACGGTATCAAAAGGCTTGAGTACAATCTGGAAAAGAAAATGACAGAAGTGGGTATTACCGTTGAGACCTATTATGACCTTGATGAATTACCGGCTAATGAAAACAATCAGCAGGTAATTGAGACCATCAGAATCGAGGACATGGGGGAGGAACCTAAGGGAGAAGAAAAGGGTCCCAAACTGTCAGATCTCTACGCAAGTTGCTATAGCGCTCAGGGCCTTGTAACAATCAGCTTTGAGAACAGAACAGCTGAAAATGTTAATGCCATCGGCGTGGGAGGTGACTTTTTTATAATCCATCCCCTTACACTGGTTGCCGGATCCTTTTTTGACAAAGACAGTCTGATGAAGGACGCAGTCATTATTGACGAGGAGCTTGCCTGGCAGCTTTTTGGATCCAGCGATGTCATTGATCAGATGGTTAGCATTGGTGGAATTCCACATTATATCAGAGGTGTTGTCAAGAAGGACACCGGAAGGATGAGAAAAGCGGCAGGTCTTGATGAGAGCTATGTGTATCTGTCCTATGATTCCCTTAGCAGATACGGCGAGATACTGAGCGGAAGAACTCAGTCCAAAGAAGCATCTGAGGATGGGAATACAGCTCTTACAGGAGGCATTAATTGCTATGAGGTAATAATGCCCAATCCCGTTGACGGAATAGCCCTTAAGAGTGTCAAGGAGAGTACCGGTGTAGATGATAAATATATCTATGCAATTGATAACACAGACAGATTCTCATTCTTTTCAATCCTTAAGGTAATAAAGGAGTTTGGAACAAGAAGCATGTGGGGGAAACCCATCTTTTATCCTTATTGGGAAAACACGGCAAGAGGCTGGGAGGATGTTCTTGGTGTACTGCTGTTTTTCAGAATACTGTGCGTGATGATACTTGTAATCAGTTTGGTGATCTGGATCGTTCATCTGTACAGGCATAAGACATGGGGGTCAAGGGATATTATTGAATATCTGGCTGATAAGAAATATGAGTTTGAATCGAGGAGGAGACATTATGAGAAAGAAAAGGACCTTCTATAAGAAACCTTTGTGCGCTATACTGGCAATTTCACTTATGGCAGCTTCTTTATCAGGCTGCGGCAAAAAGAATAAAGATAATGAAAGCAACGTGATCGAGGAAGCTTCCAAGCCTTCCAAGGATTATGTGTTCAGGGCCGAGGAATTGGATATTGGCATTAAGACCGATAATTTCAGAAGCTTAGGTCTATATAACGGCAGAATACATGCCGTTTCAGGCGATACTAATATCCTTCGTTTTATAAGCTTTAATCCCGACGGAAGTGATGTGAAGGATTTCACTGTTCCTGAGACTGAAAATGAGGGCCATAACGAATTTGCATATGATTCTGAGGGTAATGTTTACAGCATATACTATCAGTATTCCTATGATGAGGGAGATGTCCAGACCTACGAGGATGGCGAAGAAGCTGAAGGTAATGAAACTGCTGAAGGTGATGAAACTACAGAGGAGTCAGCAGATGATAACGCTGTAAATGAGGAATCATCAGAAGCAGCTGAGGAGAATTCGGTTCAGAATGAAGACGGAGATTCGGATATCATTTCTGACGATTCAGATAATATGGAAGATAGTTCCTCAGACGAATTTCAGTATCTGGTTGAGTATGATGCAAACGGAAATCTTGTAGACAAGGTTTCTCTTGCAGAGTATTCTACCGACGGATATTTTTCCTGCGGAGGAATGGTGTATCTTGAGGGTAAGGGACTGTACATCTTTTATGATGGCGGCATCCTGTCCTACAGCAAGGATGAAGGCTTCAAGTCGGTACTTAAGACTGAGACCAAAGAAGATGTTTACATGTCCTATTACACACCGCATCTTGGCTCAGACGGCAAGATCTATGTTACCAACTACGGTGATAAGGGGCTGGAACTGCATGAATTTGATCTGGAGAACGGCAAGGTCGGCGATGCTATAGAGATACCGGTGGCATCACGTAATTCAGATTATTATATTCTTCAGGGAAATGGGTATCCTCTGTATGTATCCGATGAAAGTGCTGTTTACGGATATGATATTGCTAACAACAACATGGTCAAGCTTCTGGATTATATTGACTCAGACCTTCAGGTGGGATATGCGTTAACCGAGCTGGTAGCAATGAGCGATACAGAGTTTATTACTCTTATTCAGGATGAGGATTATTACTATCACCTGAACAGACTCACCAAGGTTCCGGCTGACCAGGTCAAGGATAAAAAGATCATCACACTGGGCGGCTATTATGTTGATTATGACATCAGAATGAATGCCATCAATTTCAATAAGAACAGCGATGAGTACAAGATCAAGATTGTAGATTATTCATCTCTGGACACTGATGAAGACTATGAAGCGGGGATGAATCAGTTTAACCTTGATATAGCCTCCGGAAATGTACCTGATATTATGGTATTCAGATCTTCATCGCCGGTGGACAGTTATATTAACAAAGGCCTGTTTGAAGATCTTACGGGATATATGGAAAAAGAACCCGATATGTCCCAGGGGGATTTCCTTCCCAGCGTAATTGATGCGCTTAAGACAAATGGCAAACTGTATCAGATCGTACCTGCTTTCTATGTAGCCAGCGTTACAACCAAGACCAAATATCTTGAAGGCAAAAATGTTCTTACTTTTGATGACTGTAACAAATTGATCAAGGCTACAGGTGCAAGTTATGAGTTTGCCTTTGGCATAGCTGACAGAAATGAACTTTTAAGCAATGGACTTGCGTTATCCGGTGATAAATACATCGATTGGGAAAGTAAGAGCTGCAGCTTTAACAGTGAGTCCTTTATCAATTTCCTTGAGTTTACAGCAAAGTTCCCTCAGGAATACAAGGACGATGCCTGGGAGACCTACAAGGAGACCTTCTACAGAGATGGACAGTCCCTTTTTAATATGACATATCTATCTGATTTCAGAGGATACAAGAGGTACAAGCAGGGTATTTTCGGAGAGGACATTTCATTTATTGGCTTCCCGAATGATATGGGAGCAAACTGCTCTGTAATCTACCCCGAGTGCAGGATTGCCATCAGTTCCAAGAGTAGTTCTAAAGACGGAGCATGGGATTTTGTTAAGACCTTCCTTACTGAGGAATACCAGGATAAGCTTGGAGAATACAATTTCCCTATAAGACAGTCCTCCTTTGACAAGATGGGCGAAGCTTCAATGCACAAAGAGTTCTATATGGAAGGTGACGAGAAGGTAGAATATGATGACAGCTACTATGTAGATGATATGGAGATCATCATAGATCCTCTTACTGCTGAGGAAGTTCAGGAAGTAAAAGATTTTATAGCTTCAATTACTCTGGTATACAGCGTTAATGAAAGTGTTAACGCCATCATCCAGGAAGAAGCATCGGCCTTCTACAGTGGACAGAAAACAGCCAAGGAAGTAGCTGATATCATCCAGAGCAGAGTAAGCATCTATGTAAATGAGAACAGCTGATAATACCTGATTTACATCATTTTGAATAAAAAAATAATCGTAGAAAAAGTAATAGGACCGAAGGGATATAACCTTCGGTCCTATTGCTATAAAAAGAAGCAGATGACGGGAGTCGAACCCGCCTTTCAAGCTTGGGAAGCTTGCATTCTACCGATGAACTACATCTGCGTAAAAACCGTGTTTTTTAACCGGCGACATGTATCATTTTACAGAATCTGTGGTATAATTTCAAGTGTATTGTTGGAGTTTTTTGAATAATAAATACTATTCAGAATGGGAGAAAATGTATGACGGAGAAAATGAAAAAAGCAGCAGGTAAGGGCAAGAGCTTTGCCGGGGAATTCCGTGAGTTTATCATGCGCGGAAATGTAATGGACATGGCAGTCGGCGTTATCATCGGCGGCGCATTCCAGAAGATCATCTCATCACTTGTTGATGACATCATTATGCCTGTTATCAGTCTTCTTACAGGCGGAATCGACTTTAACAACAAATTTGTGGTTCTTGATGGTGGCTCCTATGCTACAATTGATGCAGCCAAAGAGGCAGGAGCAGCAACTCTTAACTACGGAACCTTTATAACTGTAGTTATCAACTTCATTCTTATGGCACTGGTTATTTTCCTTCTTGTTAAGTTCATGAACAGTGTCAGCAACAAGTTTGCCAAGGAAGAGGCTGAGGCACCTGCAACCACCAAGATCTGCCCTCGTTGTAAGAGCGAGATCAACATTGAGGCAACAAGATGTCCTCATTGCACATCCGAGCTTGGGGACTGAGCCTTTGGTAGGTGAACCTATTTTTATAATATGATTTGTGTGTCGGATGGGATATAATTATTATATCTCATCCGTTTTTTATAAGCGGAATCTGAAAGGAAATATAAGTTATATGGCAAAAGAAGTTTGGCGGCCGGGCAATATGCTTTATCCCATTCCTGCTGTAATGGTTAGCTGTCAGAGAGAAGGGGAGAAGCCCAATATTATTACGGTTGCCTGGGCCGGGAATGTATGCAGCAGTCCTGCGATGCTGTCAATCTCTGTAAGAAAAGAGAGATATTCCTATGACATAATCAAAGAAACGGGAGAATTTGTCGTCAACCTCACAACCAAGAAACTGGCCAAGGCTACCGACTGGTGCGGAGTAAGGTCCGGTAGGGATTATGACAAATTCAAGGAGATGAAGCTTACACCGCTTCCTTCACAGAAAATATCAGCTCCCGGAATCGCGGAATGTCCCGTCAATATTGAATGTAAGGTTCACAGCATTGTAGAACTTGGAAGTCATGACATGTTCATCGGAGAAGTTGTCTGCGTAACGGTGGACGATGCCTACATGGATTCCAAGGGAAAATTCGATCTTACCAAATCGAATCCTATCACTTATTCTCACGGTGAGTATTTCACACTTGGCGAGAAGATTGGCAAATTCGGATATAGCGTAGTTAAGAAGAATAAGAAGGACAAGAAGGGTAAATCCAAAAAGAAATGATTGAAGCACTTAAACAGATACAACTTAGCGTCATGCTGTATTTAAGCGGCAGCTGCGGCGTACTCATAGTGTTATCTCTTTTCACCGGAACTCTTTCTCCAAGAAGGAAACAGGCTCTCGTATCTATGGAAACGGAGGCTATGTTTCTGCTCTTGGCGGATTATTTCGCATATATTTACAGGGGAGATATGTCTGCAACAGGATACTATGTTGTAAGGATATCCAATTTCCTTGTTTATTTGCTGTCTCTTTTTATCACCCATGCATTTAATCTGTATCTGATGGACCTGTGCAGGAACGAGGGCAAACTGGACAGGCTTCCCAAGAGACTTATTGTTTGTGAAGTGCTGTTTCTGAGCGGGATTATCATGCTGATAATATCACAGTTTACTGGGCTGTATTACTATTTTGATGAGTTTAACAAGTATCACAGGGCTCCCGGAATATTGCTCAACTACTTTTTCCCTCTTACCATGACACTTCTTCTGATAACAGTTATTTTTGATTGCCGCAAAGTGCTTGAGAAGAGAGTTATTATTCCGCTGGTTCTGTTTTCCATACTCCCTTATATGGCCACGATCCTGCAGATGTTTCTTTACGGATTGTCACTTACCAACATAACAATCGTGGGTGTGATAGTGCTTCTGTATCTTTTTGAGATCAGAAATATGAACCTGATCCAGAAGGCAAAACTGGCTGCTGAACAGGCAAGTAATGCCAAGTCAAGGTTTCTTGCCAACATGTCCCATGAGATCAGAACACCTATCAATACAATTATGGGCTCTGCAGAGCTCCTGCTTCGGGAAGACCCTGCAGGTGTACCTAAGGGGTATTTCCTTTCAATCATGAATCATTCCTTTGATATCATGGGAGCATCCGAGAATCTTCTTGAGCTTATCAATGATATTCTTGATATATCCAAGATTGAATCCGGTAAGATGCATCTGGTTCAGCAGGAGTACGAGCCTTTTGACAAACTTCACAGCACTGTTTCGCTTATAAGAGGAAGAAGTAACCAGAAGGGACTTTCTTTCGACATTGAGGTTGATGAGGATATTCCTTCCAAGCTGTATGGAGATTCCGGTAAGATCAAGCAGGTGATTTTAAACCTGCTTACAAATGCGGTAAAATATACTGAAAAGGGTGGCTTTTCCCTTAAGATTAAAGTTTTGGAGACTAATGGTGATAAATGTCGCCTGCAGTTTCAGGTAAAAGATACCGGCATAGGCATTAAACAGGAAAATATAGGGAATCTGTTCAATGCTTTTGAAAGATTTGATGAAAGCAGAAACAGCAGCATTCAGGGAACAGGCCTTGGACTTGATATATCAATGCAGTTTGCACTTCTTATGGGCGGCAAACTCTGGTGCGAGAGTGTTTATGGTGAGGGTTCTGTTTTTTACTTTGAAGTAGAACAGAAGATTATAGATGCAGCACCTTCAGGTGAGTTTGTAGAAAAGACTGAATTTGAATTCAGAGGCCCATATATTCCGCAGTTTACGGCGCCTGAGGCAAATATTCTGATCGTAGATGACAATCCTGTTAACCTCAGCGTCGAAAAGAACCTCCTTAAGGATACCAAGATGCAGATTGTAACCTGCAGCTCCGGTGAAGAGTGCCTTAATCTGCTGGATAAAATGAAGTTTGACCTGGTTCTTCTGGATCACATGATGCCGGGAATGGACGGAATTGAAACTGTGGGAGTCATCCGTGAAAAGAATAAGGAACTTCCGGTTATAGCGCTTACAGCCAATTACTTCGACGGCGCTGAGCAGTTTTATAAGAGCAAAGGCTTCGATGGATTTTTGACCAAACCAATAGATATTAAGGAAATGGAGAAGCTGCTTCTTGAAAAACTAGATAAAGAGCTGGTCACTATAAATACATTCATGGAAGATGCACCTATGGATACCGAGCTTGCGCCTGATCTTAAGTGGCTATATGAGATTGATGATTTATCTGTTCCTGGCGGCATCAAGGCCTGCGGAGGAGCTAAGATATACATTTTTTCATTGCTTCTTTTCCTTGATACCATTGATGAGAATGCCAAAGCAATAGGCAGTGCTTATGAGGCGAAAGATCTTCATCTCATGGCTGTAAAGGTACATGCCCTTAAGACTTCAAGCAGAATCATAGGAGCGGAAAGGCTTGCTGCAATCGCAGGCAAAATGGAAGCAGCTGGCAAAAATAATGATCTGAATTATATTACTGCCCATTATGATGAGCTTATTGAGAAATATCTTTCTTTCAAGAACAAGTTGGCACCTTTGTCAGCACTTTCCGGAGAAATCGGTGAGGATATCAAAGAACCGATGCCTGAAGAGGAACTTAAGGATGCCTATGTAGCCATTTCCGAGTATGCCGGCAGCATGGATTATGACTCTGCACAGATGGCTTTGGATGAGATCGGTAAATACAGACTGCCTCCCAAAGAACAGGACAAGGTAAGCAGTATTGCCAAGGCACTTAAAAATCTTGATTGGGATAAAGTAAAAGAGATACTAAATGAGAAATAAACAGGAGGAACAATTATTGGAGAAGGACACATTTGTAAGAAAATATAAAACAGGTGAACCTGTCGTGGCTATCTGCTATGACTTTGACAAGACGCTTTCTCCTGATGATATGCAGGCGCAAGGGTATATTCAGTCGGTAGGCTATGATGTTCCCAAATTCTGGGAGGAATGTACTCGGCTTGCGAGAGAAAATGACATGGATCAGAACCTGGCCTACATGTACAAGATGCTTCAGGAATCTGAAGGGAAGCTCATTCTCAATCGCAAGACCCTGGAGGAATATGGCAGCAAGGTTCAGCTCTTTCCGGGAGTTGAGGACTGGTTTGAGAGAATCAGAGCATATGGCAAACAAAAAGGAGTAATCGTAGAGCATTACATTATTTCCTCCGGTCTTAAAGAGATGATAGAAGGAACAATCCCGGCAAGAAACGGGGCCTTCGAGAAGGTATATGCAAGCTGTTTCTACTATGATGACAAGGGTGTTGCCAGATGGCCTGCCCAGGTTGTCAACTATACGAATAAGACGCAGTTCCTTTTCAGAATAGAAAAGGGAGTTCTTGATATCAACGATCCCGGAGTTAACGATTATTGTGCACCGGAGGACAGAAGGGTTCCTTTCAGGAACTTCGTATACATAGGCGACAGCGACACTGATGTGCCTTGCATGCGACTTGTTAATGCCTACGGAGGTCATTCGATCGGTGTTTATAATGATGAGACCGGAGATAAGACCAAGGTTTACAAAATGATGTATGAGAACAGGATCAAGTATTTCGCAGCCGCCAATTATGAGGAAGGGAGCGAACTCGATTTCCTGGTGAAATGCATTATCGACAGAACAGCAAGCAATGAGAAACTTGAAAATTTCCATTACAAGGATAAAAAAGAATTCACTGCCAAAATGAATAATAAATGATCATAAGGAGGAGAAAAAAAGATGCAGAGAGTAGAGAAGTTTTTGAAGGAAGCAAACACATATTATCTGGCAACTGTTGATGGAGACCAGCCCAGAGTAAGACCCTTTGGAACTGTAAATATTTTCGAGGGTAAGCTCTATATCCAGACCGGAAGAATGAAGGACGTATCCAAGCAGATTCATAAGAATCCCAAGGTTGAGATATGCGCATTTAACGGCAAAGAGTGGCTGAGAGTCGCCTGCACACTTGTTGCGGATGACAGAAGAGAAGCCAAGGCCAGCATGCTTGATGCCTATCCGGAGCTTCAGAATATGTACAGTGCTGATGACAGAAACACTGAAGTTTTCTACATGAAGGATGCAACAGCTACCTTCAGCTCCTTTGTTCATGAGCCCGAGGTAGTTAAGTTCTGATTTTGTTTATGATGATCTGTCAGAGGTAAATCATGGCAAATATCGATGATTATGTTAAGTGGCGAGGGGATCTTTCTTTTAAGGAAAGGTCCTTCAAAATAGAGGACAATCTGGTCCTCTCGGAACTTGCATATGTTGATTTCAAAGAAGTGATCTCTTCAGATGAAAAGATCACTCTTTGTGATGCAGTTGAAAGGGCAAAGCGAAAAGGTCCCATACATGTTACAAGAGCCGGATCTACCAAAGAGGATGAGGACTTTATTATTACCTGCGGAGAATCCATTAGATTTGGCAAAGCGATACTTGAGGATTATCAGGATATAATCGATTATTCCGACAAACAGTTTGCTGCTGTGACCTATAACCTGGATGACGGAACAACGGTGATAGCTTTTAGGGGAACAGACAGTACCATCATAGGCTGGAAGGAAGATTTCATGATAAGCTACACGAATGTTCCTTCCCAGGAACTTGCTCTTGAATATGCCAAGAAGCATGTGGCGAAGGCACAGGGCAAGGTTATTATCTGCGGCCATTCCAAAGGTGCCCATCTGGCTCTTTATGCTGCGGCCCATCTTCCTGATGAAAGTAAGGACAAACTTACAAGAGTTTATATGAATGATGGCCCGGGCTTTTGCGATGATGTTCTGGATAAGAGTCTTATTGATACCATAAGGGATAAACTCACCACCACAACACCGGAATACTCCATCATCGGAAGGCTCTATGAGACCAAAGGCAAAGAAAATTACATCGTCAGAAGCTCTGCCATGGCTCTTATGCAGCACAGCATGAAGAACTGGGAAATATCCGAATCCGGGCTGGTTACCTGCGGCGACCATTCTCCGGAGAGTTATCTTTTGAATGACCTCATAAAGAGATTTGTTGAAGGAATGGATCTTGGGGCCAGAGAGAACTTTGTTGATACGCTCTTTGATTCCATGGCCGAAGGCGGCGTTACAACTATCAAAGAATTTGCTGTTCAGGGACCTGCTGCCTTTGAGAAAATTCTTGTAAAAATGGCAGGCAATGATGCTCTGAATATTAAGAATAAAGCTGCCAATATCAAAAAAGAGGACGATAAGTCCAAAAACATATTCACCAGGATATGGGGACTTGTTAACAGAAAAAAGGTTGTAAGAATTGCAGTATCACTGGTACTGTCCACTCTGTGCTTTTTGTTTCCGGATTTCGCAATGGAGTCGGTTATATCATTCCTTTTGGTGGCCTTGTGCATATATGAGGTTGTTCTAACCATAAGACATCTCAAGGAATCGGAATGGAATTTTAAAAAGGAAAGGCCCAGGGTATCCATATGTATTGTTTTGTGGGTTGGCGCCTGTGCTGTACTTGTCAAACATGACGCTCTGTTCGTTATTTCAAGTATGGTTGTCGGAATAGTGCTTTTGACTCTGGCATACCAGAATGTTATTAATTTCAGAATCTATAACGATAAATATTTTGAACGTTTCAGATATTCATTTGAAGGAATAGTAACACTTATTCTTGGGGGATATATACTTGTTGTTCCGGAGATCGGAAATAGCTGGTATATGTATTCCTGCGGTTTTTTACTTCTCATTGATTCCATCTTTGAGATATTAAAGGTCTTCAGGGATCGGGGAAAACAAAGTAGATAATATGTTTTACTTTGGAGGTTACTTCTATGATTTCAATGATAATCAAGATGTCCCTTATCGTTCTGGCACATGTGATACTTACCCTTTGTCTGTGGAAATACAGGGGAGATAAGAAGGTCACAGCTTTATGGCGCATATTTATAGGCATCATTTACGGATGCTGCGCTGTATTATCTACCCATTTCGGCGTGGCCTACAGCCATATGGTTCTTAATGTCAGGGATCTTGGTCCTCTTATCGCAGGCCTGTATTTTGATCCCGTATCCGGTATAATTGCCGGCCTCATAGGAGGTATCGAGCGTTACATCGCAGGTACCTATTTCGGAGTGGGCTCCTATACCAGGATTGCCTGCAGTTTATCCACTTGTCTTTCCGGCTTTGTTGCTGCTGTTTTGCACATATTCATATTTAAGAAAAAGAAACCTTCCGCTACCTATTCCTTCTTTATGGGCGCGGTAATGGAAGTTTTCCATATGTACGTGGTATTCATTACCCATAGAAATGACATGGAAATGGCTTTCTATGTGGTAAAGATATGCTCAGTTCCAATGATAATTTTCTGTGGCCTTGGCCTTGCTATTGTTTCATTGGCCATAAGGCTCCTTTCTGAAAAGGATTACAAGCCCTTTATAAGGCTTAAGGACGAGGAGACCAAGGTATCACAGCAGTTTCAGTTCTGGCTTTTTATTGTCACAGGGACCATCATTGTTCTCAGTTTTCTATTTGCCTTCGCGATTCAGACAGAGACTGCTCTGCAGCAGACAAGAAGTCAGCTCAGGACCCAGGCAGACGACATCAAGGCAACCTATACCAAAGTAAAAAAATACGGCGACGATACCAGCATCATACACTTCCATGTGGGACAGGAGGGTTCCTTTGACATTATTCAGAAAAACGGAAGCATTCTTGCCGGAGATCACAAGGGAAATCTGATAAAACAAAAGGACCTGGAGAAGGTATGGAGTTACAAAAAGAATGAGTTTGTCACAGAGACCTTTTTTGAGAACGTGAGCTTTTGCTATATCGAACAACTTTCCGATGATGAGATACTTCTTGTAAGACTTCCTGCCTCGGAGGTATATGAAGACAGAGATGCGGCCTCCTATGAGAATGCTTTTGCTGATATTTTGCTTTTTGCAGTAATATATGTTCTGATCTCTATGCTGGTAAAAGCGATCGTGGTGGACAATCTTGATCTGGTGAATCAATCACTGTCCAAGATAACTAACGGCAATCTCAATGAGACGGTTTCTGTATACAACTCCTCGGAGTTTGCTTCCCTGTCCAATGATATCAATCAGACTGTTGCCGTACTAAAGAGCTATATTGAGGCTGCAGAAAAAAGAATTGCCCAGGAGCTTGAATTTGCCAAGACCATTCAGGAATCGGCGCTTCCCAAGAATTTTGATTTTCAGGGGGGAAGATTTGAGATTTATGCAACAATGAATCCTGCCAAGGAAATAGGTGGTGATTTCTATGATTTCTTTTTTACCGGTCTGGATAAATTCTGTATCGTGATCGCAGATGTATCGGGTAAGGGAATACCTGCGGCCCTCTTTATGATGCGAAGTAAGACTGCCATAAGAACAATGGCCGAATCGGGGCTTGCGCCTTCCGAGGTTCTTGAAAGAGCCAACAATACGCTCTGTGAAGGAAATGATGCGGATATGTTTGTGACGGTGTGGATTGGAATTCTTGACCTTAAGACCGGCATAATGAAGTGCACAAATGCAGGACATGAATATCCAATGATCAGGAAAGCTGCCGGTGACTTCGAACTGTTAAAGGATAAGCATAGCGCCGCCGTTGCCATAATGGAGGACATGAAATTCAAGGAATACGAACTCCGGCTGGAAAAGGGAGATACCATTTTTGTATACACTGATGGTCTTCCGGAGGGTATCGATAAAGAAAAGGAACAGTTTGGTACAGACAGAATACTTGATGCACTGAACAAAAATAAGGATGTTTCCATGGAAAGACTGCTACCACGAATCTCCAGAGAACTGCATGTGTTTGTCGGTGAAGAGGAGCAGTTTGATGATGAGACTATGGTGGGCTTTAAGTTCATTGGATATGAGAATTGATCAAAAATCATACAAGAAAGAGCCACCACGTATGTGATGGCCCTTTTCTTATGAGATGCAGGGCATATGAACGCCCCACATGAAGGTAAGTTTATGTTAACATTACTTGATTGAAATTACTATTAAATCGATATAAAATATAATGCTTAAACTTGCGTTTTACGTTATACTATTCTATGGGTATGCGGGGCCTTTCGGTTCTGCATTTTTGTAATTATATGAGTATAAAGGATTAAACTATGCCGGATAATAAATCTGCTCTTATTGCTATGAGCGGCGGAGTGGACAGCTCGGTTGCAGCAAGGATCATGGCTGACAGAGGCTATGACTGCATGGGCTGTACCATGAGACTATATGAAAACGATATGATAGGGGAGGACCTGTTCGGGACCTGCTGCAGCCTCAAGGATACTGAGGATGCAAGGGCAGTTTGTGACCGCATCGGTATTCCCTATAACATTTACCATTATGAAGCTGAGTTTCGTGACAAGGTCATAGAGCCCTTTGTCTGCAGCTATGAGAAGGGTGAGACCCCCAATCCCTGTATAAGATGTAACAGGTATCTTAAGTTTGACAGTCTCTATAACAAGGCAAGGGAACTGGGATATAACTATATTGTTACAGGGCACTACGCAAGGATTCAGGAGAAGGATGGAGTGTACTATCTGCTGAAGGCGGCAGACCTTAATAAGGATCAGAGCTATGTATTGTATGACCTTACTCAGGAGCAGCTTGCCCACACAGTTTTTCCTCTCGGAGAACTTACCAAGACTCAGGTCAGGGAGATCGCTGATTCAAACGGATTTGTAACCTCCCATAAGAAGGAAAGCCAGGATATCTGCTTTGTTCCTGATGGTGATTATGCCGGTATGATCGAAAGATACCGCGGAAAGAAGTATCCTAAGGGCAATTTTGTTGACCTTGAGGGCAATGTTCTGGGAACTCATGACGGAATAATCAATTACACCATCGGTCAGAGAAGAGGCCTGGGTATTCCTGCTGACAGAAGGCTCTATGTAACAAGGCTCAAGGTGGAGGACAATGAGGTTGTTCTTGCCGATAATGCCGATCTTTTCAAAAAAGAGCTTATTGTCAGGGATTTCCATTATATTTCCGGAGATGTTCCCTCAGAGCCTTTTAAGTGCTCAGCCAAGATACGATACAGACACAAGGAGCAGCCCTGTACTGTAACTGCCCTTGAAAATGGATGTGCGAAAATTGTGTTTGATGAACCACAGCGTGCTATAACCGCAGGACAGTCAGCTGTTTTATACGACGGAGAAATTGTTCTTGGCGGTGGTATCATCGACAGAGTTATAGACTAAAAAATATTACATAATAAGGAGTTTTTATGGCTAAACAGATTAGCAAAGGAATGTTCGGACTGTTTTTTGAAGATATAAATTATGGCCTGGACGGCGGACTTAATGCCGAAATGCTTGAGAACAGGGCATTTGAGTTTGTTGAGGGGCATGGCTACAAGGATCATTATTATCAGAAGGGTGCTTATCTCTACGGATGGAATGCTTACCCTAACGAGGGTGGAGCCAAGTTAACTGTTCTTGATATTGAGCCACTTAATGAGATTAATCCTCATTATATGTGCCTTAGAACTGTCTCTGAGAATGCAGGCTTTACCAACAAGGCCTACGATGGCATCTATATGAAGGCGGGGGTTCCTGCTCATATCAGTTTCTATGCCAAGACAGTAGGACAGAGTTCTGTTTGCATCAAGCTGTTTGACACTGATGGTAAAGAAATCTGCTCCTCTAAGTACCTTACTGTAACAGGAGCTGACTGGACTAAGTATGAGTGTGATATCGTATCTGAGACTTGTGTAGAGAAGGCTGTTTTCACAGTTGTTGCCTCAGAGCCTTCCGTAATATGTTTTGACCAGTTCAGAATGATTCCTGATGACGCTGTACTTGGTCTTTTCAGAAAAGATCTGGCAGAGCTCCTTAAGGATATTCACCCCGGCTTCATGAGATTTCCCGGAGGATGCATTATCGAAGGAAATGAACTTACCAACAGATATCAGTGGAAGAAGTCTGTTGGCCCCTCTGAGGAGAGGAAGTCTAATTGGAACAGATGGGCAGTTCACGGCAATGACGATGGCAAGAAGGATATTGGAAATTACCCCTATTACAACCAGACTCTCGGAATCGGATATTTTGAGTATTTCCTTCTATGCGAATATCTTGGTTGTGAGCCCCTTCCTGTAATGAATGTTGGCCTTGCGTGCCAGTATCAGTCAAGCGAGCTTGTTTACAGCGACAGCCCTGAATTTAGCGTATTTGTTCAGGACGCTCTTGATCTTATTGAGTTCGCCAACGGCGATGTGAGCACAAAATGGGGCGCTGTAAGAGCTAAGATGGGACATCCCGCACCTTTTAATATGAAATTTATCGGAATCGGCAATGAGCAGTGGGAGACAGACAAGGTTGATTTCTTCCACCGTTATGAGGCATTTGAAAAGGCGATTCATGAGAAATATCCTGAGATCAATTGCTGCGGAAGTGCCGGCCCCGATGTTACTTCGGAGCATTACAGGGATGCCTGGGATCATTTTGCACCCAGAATGAAGGCAGACCCCAATTACAGTGTTGCTGTGGATGAGCACTATTATGTTTCTGATAAGTGGATGTATGAAAACGTCCACATGTATGACAACTATGAGAAGCACAGAAAGGTATTCGCAGGAGAATATGCCTGCCATATAAATGGAGACAGGAAGCCCGAGGAGCGCAACAGCTTTGGGGCTGCTCTTGCAGAAGCAGCCTTCATGACAGGCCTTGAGAGGAATGCCGATGTTGTACTGATGGCTTCCTATGCACCTTTGTTCGCAAGACTTGGCTATGCTCAGTGGCATCCTGATCTTATCTGGTTTGATGGTAAAACAGCTTACGGCTCACCCAGTTACTATGTTCAGAAGATGTATTCTGTTTTCACAGGAACAGAGGTTATAGAAGCAGATTTCTCTGCTTATGAAAATGATAAAGTATATATTGCAGCATCTAAGGATAATGAAAAGATCTATATCAAGGTCATCAATGCCGGAGATAAGGATGTAACTGTAGATATTTTAGCTGTTACAGACAAAAAGTCTGACGAAGTCTATCTGATGGAAGGCGATGTGGATGACTGCAATAGCATCAAGGAGCCTCAGAAGGTATCTTTGAAAAAGACTGACGCTGTTGTTTCAGGGTCTTTTGATTCCGGAAAGAAGACAATAGCTGTTCTGGTGTTTAAGATTTAACGGAGTAGATTTATGGAAATGTTCAAACTGATACCTGCCTGCAAGGATTATCTGTGGGGAGGAAACAGACTTGCCACTGAATACGGCATTAAATATGACGGTGACATCCTGGCAGAAGCCTGGCTACTGTCCTGCCATAAGGATGGCTGTTCGGTAATAGAAGGCGGTGAGTACAATGGAAAGACATTGCCTGAGCTTATAGAGCTTATTGGCAGTGATTTTCTTGGAGCAAATTGCAAAGGCCTTCAGGATTTTCCAATCCTGATCAAGTTTATTGATGCAAAAAAGCCTCTGTCAATTCAGGTTCATCCTGATGATGAATATGCCCTTGAGCATGAGAATCAGCTTGGCAAAACCGAGATGTGGTATGTGCTTGATGCCAAAGAAGGAGCTTTTTTGTATCAGGGCTTTTCCCATGAGATAGGAAGGGAGGAGTTCAAAGAAAGAATTGAGGACAACACGCTGGAAGAGGTTCTTAACAAAGTATATGTTAAAAAAGGTGATGTTCTCTTTATTCCGCCAAGAACTCTGCATGCCATAGGTGAAGGTATACTGATCGCCGAGATACAGCAAAATTCCAATGTTACCTACAGGATTTATGACTACGGAAGAGTTGGCGCTGATGGCAAGCCAAGGCAGCTCCATATCAAGGAGTCACTTGATGTTACAGAGCTTACAAGACCGGAGGCTTTTAGTAGCGGTGCTGAGCATCTTGTCAGCTGCAATTTCTTTGATGTTGATCATGTTGATGTATCAGATGGAAATACTTATGAATCTGTAGCTGATGAGAGATCTTTTGTAAGTATCATCGCGATTGAAGGAAATTCAGTAATTACCTGCAGGGGCAAGAGTATCGAACTTAAGAAAGGGGAATCTCTTTTTGTACCTGCTGCATCAGGGGATTTTGAGATTAGCGGTAATGCACAATTTTTGATAACAAGGATTCCGGATAAGATAAAGTAAGGGGGGATAATATGTTATTTGGAGCGCTTGAAGCCGGCGGAACCAAGATGGTGGTCGCAATTGGTGATGGAAACGGCAAGATTTTGGATAGGAAGTCTATTCCTACAACAACTCCGGAAGAGACAATGCCTCTTATCGAGGAGTATTTCAGGGAATGGAATCAGAATAAGGATCATGAGATTAAGGCTCTTGGAGTTGCCTGCTTTGGCCCGATCGATCTTGACAGAAATTCAGATACCTACGGCTACATTACTTCCACACCCAAAACAGCATGGAAGAACTATAATATAGTCGGCGAACTTAAGGACAAGCTTGGCATTCCGGTTGGATTTGATACGGATGTCAACGGATCGCTTCTGGGAGAGGCTACCTGGGGATGCGCACGGGGGCTTACAGATGCGATATATCTTACAATAGGCACCGGAATCGGCGGAGGAGTTATGTCTAACGGTAAGCTCCTTCACGGCATGCTGCATCCTGAGCTGGGACACATCAGAATCGGTAAGCTCTCTTCAGATCCCGGCGAATGTGTATGTCCTTACCACAAGGACTGCTTTGAAGGTCTTGCGGCCGGTCCTTCCATCGAAAAGAGGTGGGGGAAAAAGGGTGTTGAGCTTAAAGATGAAGCAAAAGTATGGGAGCTTGAAGCTGAATATATAGGCATTGCTCTTACTGATTTTGTTATGACGCTGAGTCCTCAGAAGATCATTCTCGGCGGAGGCGTTATGCATCAGGAACAGCTTTTTCCTATGATAAGACAAGCTTTTGAGAAGTATAATGCAGGATACATCAATGCTGACAGACTTAAGTATCTTGATGAGTATATAGTACCTGCCAGTCTCAATGATGATCAGGGCATAATGGGAGCAATCAAGCTTGCGATAGATGAGCTGGACTATCAAAGTCATATTGGTTTGTGAAAATTATGAGTGAAATTATACAGGAGTATTCTTCCTGCACTCTGTGCCCGAGAATGTGCAGGGTAGACAGGAATAAAACGATAGGATATTGCAGAGAAGGCAGCACGCTTCACGTAAGCAGGGCTGCCCTTCATTTATGGGAAGAACCATGTATTTCAGGTTACTCCGGCTCCGGCACGGTATTCTTTTCCGGCTGTAATATGGGCTGTGTTTTCTGCCAGAACAAGAAGATCAGCAGAGGAGAAGTGGGGAAACACATAGATATTCCAAGGCTTACGGAGATTTTCTTTGAACTCAAAGAAAAAGGAGCCAATAATATAAATCTTGTAACCGCAGATATGTTTATTCCTTCGGTCAGAGAAGCTATTGTTTCTGCCATGGATCAGGGCTTTGATCTTCCTTTTCTTCTGAATACTTCATCATATCTTAATGTAGATGTGGTAAAGAGTCTGGATGGACTTATAGACATTTATTTGCCCGATATGAAGTATATCAGAGAACGGGATGCAGTGAGATACAGTAATGCTCCCGGGTATGTTGAGGCGGCCAAAGCAGCCATTGATGAGATGGTGCGTCAACAGCCTGAGTGTCTGTTCCGCGATGCTATAAATAATCGCAGGTACTATGAAAATGCTTCTAATGATAAAGATGATTCTGACGATGAGCATATATTATCAAGAGGAGTAGTGATAAGACATTTATTGATGCCTGGAATGCTGATCCAGGCCAAAATGATAGTTAAATATTTATATGAAAAGTATGGAGATAAGGTTTACATCAGCCTTATGAATCAGTTTACTCCCAACGGAGAACTGGATAATTACCCTGAAATAGACAGGAAGGTTACTGATCGTGATTATAACAGTCTTATAGATTATGCTTCAGAACTGGGTGTATCAAATGGTTTTATGCAGGTAGGGGAAACGGCAGAAGAGAGCTTTATCCCGGATTTTGACTGTCAGGGTGTGTAAATACTTAAGATTTATTAGCATAGTAAAAGAAGCCGGTTGGGGACCGGCTTCTTTTGTTGGGGGGTTATACAAATGATATATAAAAAGGTAAATGAATATGGGGTAGCAAATTAAATGTATTTTTATTACTTCCTGCTCACATATTGTACTTTACCATCTGGCACTGTATAATACACGTCATAAAAGATTAAAAAGTAGCCAAATCTTGCGCGGACTATTTTAAAGGAGAAAACATACATGCTACCTATATATAAAGATACCGGTTTGGGTCTTACAATATATCAGCGAAAGAGCACTCACAGTGCGCCTCATCTCCACAGAGCAATCGAATTTGTTTATGTAACCCAGGGTAGTCTTGCGATTGGAGTTGGGCAGAACCTGTATCCCATGGAGAAAGGGGACTTTGCGGTGGCGTTCCCGGAGATGGTTCATCATTATCAGGTTTTCTCTGAGGAAGAGAGCAGAGCAATTTATATTTTGGCATCGCCAAATCTTGCACAGGGATATATGAATGAGATATCGAATCTAAGTCCAAAGGAGCCGGTCATAACCAAAAAGAAGGTGCATAAAGACATCATTTACGCAGTTAAGGCCATCTGCAGCGAATTTGCCGACGGACAGGAGAGCCAGGATATAGCGCAGCTGTCCAAGGATGAGAATGCCTTGGCCCTTTCCTATATCCACATATTACTGGCAAGGTCCCTTCCGCTCTTGGAACTGGTTCCCAAGGCGGAGATTGGTAGCACGGATCTGATCTACAAATCTGTATCTTATATATCCGGACATTTTGCTGAGGATGTATCACTTGGATCCATGGCCCATGATCTTGGTATCAGTCAGTTTACTTTATCAAGGCTGTTCTCCAAGACCTTTCATAGAAATTTTAACCAGTACCTTAATGAAGTCCGGCTTGACTATGCGCAGACGCTACTGCGGCATACGGATAAGTCAATTACCGATATTTGTTATGATTCCGGATTTGAGAGTCAGAGGACTTTTAACAGATGTTTTTCTGCCAAATATCATGTTTCTCCAAGGGAATATCGAAGGAATATGGATGTTATCAAGGAAGAGTAGGGAACTGAACAGACATATAAAAAGAGGATTATGTAAAGCAATAATTGCATTACATAATCCTCTATATTTTACTTCAAACTGTTATCAGAAACGGGTTGAACCTCTCTTTACCAGCTCTCCGGAGAAGATAGTCTTCTGAGGCATTTCGCTCTGGCTTAAGGTTCCGATAAGAGTCTTAACAAGCTGTATACACATATCCTCCAGACGGTTGTCAACGGAAGAAATATCAGGCTCTGAACACAGTGTAAGGATAGAATTGTTATATCCGATGATCTGAAGATCATTTGGAACACTGATGTTGTTAGCTCTTGCGAAATTCATGGCACCAATGGCAAGGAAGTCATCACTTGTTACGATACCGTCGAACTTGATTCCTTTTTTATAAAGGTTCTCAACAAAGTTCTTAACTCCATCGATGTCTTCGTGACTTCCCTTGAAGCACTGCTGCATCTGTTTCTTCAGTGGAATGTCATGTGTAAGAAGAGCGTTCTGGAAACCTGCCAGCTTCTTAAGTCCACTGTAAGAATTACTGTTATACAGATAAAGGATATCCTTAACTCCAGATGCAATCATCTTCTCTGTGGCGTCCTGAGTTGCCTTGTAGTCATCGCACAGTGTGCAATATACATTGGGGCAATCAAAATCAGCATTGAGGAGCATGATGGGCACTGTTGCAGCTGCATCTCTTACATACTGGTTGTCCTCGGAGTTGTTCATGATGAAGTTGGAACCAACCATTACAACTGAGTCAACATGCTGAGAGAGCAGGAGATTAAGGGACTCTTTTCTTGGGTGCATCTCGTAACCTGTGCAGCAAAGAACTGAATGATAGCCGTTCTCGCGAAGGTTCTGCTCGATGTAATAAATAGCTTTTGCAAGATAAAGGTCAGAGGCATCGGCACAGAGGATACCGATAGTCTTCATTGAATTAAGACCAAGGCCCCTGGCAAAAGCGTTGGGTTTGTATCCGTATTGCTCAATGATGTCCATAACCTTTTTTCTGGTTCTGGGCTTAACATTGGTGCTGCCGTTAAGCACCCTGGAAACAGTGGCTATAGACACACCGGCTTTTTTGGATATGTCGTAAATAGTCATCTGGCCGCTCATGGGCTTATACCGTCTCTAAAGGAAAACCGAAATATCTTACAGCGTTGTTGTAGGATATATCCTTGGCAATCTCTCCGAGAATATCCATATCCTCAGCAGGATATTCACCGTTCTCCACCAGTGATCCGAGGTAATTGCAAAGGATACGGCGGAAGTAATCATGTCTTGTATAAGAAGTAAAGCTTCTTGAATCTGTAAGCATTCCTACAAATCCTGAAAGGTTGCCGGACTCTGCAACAGAAGCCAGCTGCTCCTCCATACCAAGCTTGGTATCATTGAACCACCATGCGCTTCCTTGCTGAATCTTGGCAACAACGGGAGCCTCGTTAAATGCATTTAGGGTGGTGTTGATGATCTTGTTGTCGTTAGGATTCAGGCTGTAAAGAATAGTCTTTGGAAGAGTATTCTTGCAGTGCAGAGCATTAAGGAAGTCTGCAAGTTCAGCCATAGGGTAGTAAGCTGCGATAGTGTCATAACCTGTATCAGGTCCGAGCTTCTCATACATAGGTGTATTGTTGTCGCGCTTGCAACCAAAGTGAAGCTGGAGTACCCAGTCTCTCTTCTTGATCTCTTCGCCCTCAAAGAGCATGAAGGCTGTTTCGTATTTAAGTGAATCCTCATAGCTGATCTCTTCGCCGGCCATACGTCTTGCGAAGATCTTCTCAATCTCTTCATCAGAAGCAGGTCTGTACATTACATACTCAAGAGCGTGATCTGTAACATTGCAGCCCTTGGATGCGAAGTAGTCGAGACGAACTCTGAGAGCTTCTTTTAATGAAGCAAAGGAGTCAATCTTAACTCCGCTTACCTCTGAAAGAGTAGCGATGTAGGATGTGAATTCGGGTTTAGTGATATTTTTGGCCTTGTCAGGTCTCCATGCGGGAAGAACCTTAACATCGAAGGATGCGTCTTCTCTGATCTTGTCGTGCCACTCAAGAGTGTCGATAGGATCATCTGTAGTGCAGATAAGAGTTACTCCTGACATCTTGATGAGTTTACGTACACTCATATCAGGTGACTGAAGAACCTTATTGCAGATATCGTATACTTCCTCTGCGGTCTTCTCGTTAAGAACACCGTTGTAACCAAAATATTTGCGAAGTTCTAAGTGAGCCCAGTGATAAAGTGGATTGCCTACGGCCTTGCCAAGGCATTTTGCGAACATTAAGAATTTCTCCTTGTCAGGAGCATCCCCTGTCATAAACTTTTCATCGACACCAAAGGCACGCATCAAACGCCATTTATAATGGTCCCCACCAAGCCATACCTGTGTGATTGTGTCGAAATGACGATCTTCGGCGATCTCCTTGGGGCTGATGTGACAGTGATAGTCAAGAATAGGCATATTTTCAGCGTAATCATGATATAAAGTCTTGGCAGCATCAGACTGAAGAAGGAAATCTTTATCCATAAAAGTCTTCATTTACATACCCTCCCAATTATTCCTATTTTTATTTTGTAAAATGTTAAAAATACATGTAAGCATTTTCATATTTTTTACAAAGGTATTATACAAGACGTGAATACTAAATACAATAGCAAAAATTTATTGACGTTACCGGACTTTAAATATATGATTTAAGTGTAAACGCTTACATGGCACTTTTTAGTATGTTTGATAATTTGATTTTTCAGCATGTAAAAAATGTAAGCAGATGTAAATAAAAATGTAAGAAAACTTCTGTTTTCGTAAAAAGGGGTAGGTTAAATGAGTAAATTTTTACAGATTCATCCAACAGACAATGTAATTGTATGCCTCGAACCCATGGCAAAGGGCGAGACTGTAAGTCTTTCAGATGGAAGAACAATAACTGCTGCAGAGGAAATCCCTGCAGGCCACAAGATGGCTATCAAGTCTATTTCTTCTAATGATAATGTTGTTAAATATGGATATGCCATCGGACATGCAACTGAAGATATTTCCGAGGGAAGATGGGTACACACCCACGACATCAAGACCAATCTTGAAGGAATCCTTGAGTATAAATATGAGCCTGACACTGCAGACATCGAGAAAAAGAAGACTCTTATGGGATCTAAAAAAGCATCCTTCAAGGGTTTCGTAAGAGCTGACGGACGCGTAGGAATAAGAAATGAAGTATGGATCATTCCTACTGTAGGTTGTGTCAACAATATCGCGACAGCACTGGCTAATAAGGCAAATAAGCTTGTAAAGGGCAGCGTTGATGAAGTTGTGGCATTTACACATAACTATGGCTGTTCTCAGACAGGAGATGATCAGGAGCACACAAGAACCATACTTTCTGATCTTATCAAACATCCAAATGCCGGCGGCGTGCTGGTTCTTGGTCTTGGTTGCGAGAATAGCAATATAGATGTTCTTATGCCATATATTGGAGAATATGACAAGGATAGAGTGAAGTTCCTTGTATGTCAGCAGTCTGATGACGAGATGGCAGATGGTCTTGAGCTTCTTTCAGAGCTTATTGAGACTGCTTCTAAGGATGAGAGAGAAGAAGCCTATGCTTCCAAGCTTATCATTGGCCTTAAATGCGGTGGATCCGATGGATTCTCCGGAATTACTGCCAATCCGCTTGTTGGAAGAATTTCCGACAGGATTGTTGAATGCGGCGGTACATCTATTCTTACCGAGGTTCCCGAAATGTTCGGAGCAGAGACTATTCTTATGAATAGATGTAAGGATGAGAAGACCTTCAATGATACCGTAAATATGATCAACGGTTTCAAGGATTATTTCACAAAGCAGGGCGAGCCCATTTATGAGAATCCTTCACCCGGAAACAAGGCAGGCGGAATCACAACACTTGAGGATAAGTCTCTTGGCTGCACCCAGAAATCCGGTGATTATCCGGTTATGAATGTATTGGAGTATGGTGAGAGAACCGATGTTACAGGACTTAATCTATTATGTGCACCCGGTAATGACCTTTGCGCTGCAACCGCACTTGCCAGTGCAGGAGCGCAGATCGTGCTCTTTACAACAGGAAGAGGAACACCTTTTGCATGCCCTGTTCCTACTATGAAAATAGCTAGTAACAATACAATTGCCGAGAAGAAGAGCAACTGGATCGATTTCAGAGCCGGTCAGATCCTTGAAGGAAGAAGCTTTGATGAACTTACTGATGAATTATTCGATAAGATCCTTCGTACCGCTTCAGGAGAGAAGCTTAAGAGCGAGGAAGCCGGCTTCCACGACATGGCCATCTGGAAGAGAGGCGTAACACTGTAAATAACAGATAGACAAATTGCACATTGGAATGTATTAAATTCCGATGACAATTTGTCTATTTTTTTAGTTCGAGGAAATGTAAGTGTTATTTTTGCAAGATTTTTTTGTAAATTTTTGATATGTAAGCACTTACGGAAATACAGTAAAAACGGCACTTCACGGAAAAAATCACCAATACTGGCAGAAATTTAACAAAATTCATGCTTGCAATGGTTTTCAATACATGTTAAAGTACGTACATAAGCAATTGAAAACGCTTACATTTAATTTAAATAATTAACTGGGAGGAACAAATTAAATGAAAAAGAAAGCTTTATCATTACTTCTGTCAACAGCAATGGTGGCTTCTCTTGCTGCTTGCGGCAACGAGACAACACCTGCTACAACTGACACACAGACTGCTGACAACACAACAGCAACAGAAGCTCCTGCAACAGAAGCTCCTGCAACAACAGATGCTGAGACACCTGCTGCAGCTGAGGACTTCACACTTGAGACTCTTAACATCGTAGTAGACGGTACACTTACTGCTACAGTTGAGAACGGCCAGGATGCATTCAAGGAGCAGTGGGAAGCTGCTGTATCTGAGAAGCTTGGTCACCAGATAACACTTAACATCAACCAGCTTGATCACTCTGACTATTCAGGAACAGTTTCACGTCTCCTTACAACTGGTCAGCCCGGTGATCCTGATTATCCTGATGCTCTTATCATGAGCGCTACAATGCTCAGACAGTATCAGACAACAGGTCTCCTTTGGGATATGGCTGATGCTTATGCAAACGCTGAGTTCCAGTCAAGAGTAACTCTTCCTTCAGTAAACGAGAACATGAAGGACAACCAGGGACACCTTTACGGCTTCGCTCCTACATACGGAAACGGATGCGTAACTTATGTTAAGAAGTCATGGCTCGATGCAGCCGGAATGTCAATCGATGACATCAAGACTTTCGATGATTACTATGCAATGCTTAAGGCATTCCATGAGAAGGAGTCAGGCACATACGGTGTAATCGCTGCTGGTTACGGTAAGCTTGACGAGGCTCCTTACATCAACTACATGCCTGAGTTCTGGCAGGGTGCATATCCTTCATTCTATCAGAAGGATGGTGTATGGGTAGACGGATTCCAGGAGCAGGCTACAATCGATGCTCTTGCAAGACTTGCTCAGGGTTATGCTGATGGCGTAATCGATCCTGATACAGAGGAAGCCGGAACAAAGCAGGCTCGTGAGAAGTTCTTCTCAAACGACCAGTCAACATCAGAAGGTGTATTCACATACTGGGCTGGTACATGGCTTAGAACACTTACAACAAACATGGAAAAGCAGGAAGTTGACAACGATCTTGGCGATGACAGACTTGTACAGCTTGCTCCTATCCAGGAGATCAAGGATACATGGGGCGGCTACATCAACAGAGAAGCTCCTGTATGGGTAATCACAGACGATCAGGATGGCTCAAACGCTCGTGAGCAGGCTATCTTCGATGCACTTCTTGAGACAATGCTTGACGGTGACAAGGTTCAGACACTTTGGACATATGGTGCTGAGGATGTTCACTGGTCAACAAAGGCTGAGTCCTTCACAACAAACGCTGATGATCCTGAGAAGAAGAAGGATTATGAGTACGCTGATGGTGAGTTCCACCTTAAGCAGGCTCCTAACGATCCTAACTCTGTATGGAAGAAGAATCACCTTGATCCAGTACTTGTAATCGCTCCTCTTACAAACGGTTTCGTAGATAACGACGAGCTTGTACAGGTTGGTAACAAGTTCTTCACAGAGAACTGTGTAGATGCTCCTGCAGCTGCTTCTTGCGATACTCTTACAGAGAACGAAGCAACACTTGTAGAGCTTAAGACAACTCTTATGAACCAGGCTGTAACAGGTGAGATCACACCTGAAGAGGCTATTGCTCAGTATCAGGCAGAAGTTGGCGATCTTGCTCAGCAGATCGTTGATGAGCTCAACGCTCAGTAATTTCTGAAATAAAATAATTTTTGATTAAGTTCCCACCCCTGAGGGGTATACGATATCTTCATTGGGGGTGGGATTTTTATGAAAAATTCACGATTTATCTGCTATAATATAGCTGTAATATGAACGTTATTTAGATAATAAAGGGAGAGGGTTGCTATGAGTAAGAAACAAAATGCTGTTACGACATCCACCGGCGCTCCTATAAACAAAAAACCTCTTAGCACACGAATCAAGAATAATCTGGGTTATTACCTCATGTTCTTACCTGTATTGGTTTTCGTAATTATTATTTATTACTGGCCAATGCTTGGTGTACGTTATGCGTTCTATGAGTACAAGCTCAGAAACATTAACTGGGTTGGTCTTAAGAACTTCCAGACAATGTTTGCTAAGAAGGAGTTCTGGACTGCCTTTAGTAACACTTTACAGATTTCCATTACTAAGCTTTTAATTACAACTTTTGCATCGGTACTGGTTTCAGTTTTCCTTAATGAGATGCACAACATGTTTGCAAAGAAAACACTGCAGACAATCATCTATTTGCCACACTTTATGTCTTGGGCAGTAGTTGCCGCTATTTTCCAGTTATTCCTTTCTAAGTCTTCAACAGGTTTCGTTAATGAGACATTGAAGTCCTGGGGAGTTCTGTCAACAAGTATCGACTTCCTGCACACCAAAGCAATGTGGAGACCGATCTTCTATATGATCAATATCTGGAAGGAAACAGGTTGGGGAACAGTTATTTTCCTGGCTACACTTTCCGGAATCAACCCTGAGCTCTATGAGGCTGCCGACATTGACGGAGCATCAAGACTTCAGAAAATCTGGTATGTAACAGTACCTGCACTTATGAATACGGTAATTATCGTACTGATCCTTAATCTTGCTAAGGTTCTTAACCTGTTTGAATCAGTATTCGTTTTATATAACAACCGTGTATTCGACGTATCCGATGTAATTTCAACTTATATCTATCGTCAGACATTCCTTACTGCTATACCGGACTATGGATATACAACTGCGGTTGGTTTGTTTAAGTCCCTGGTTGGTTGCGTACTTGTTCTTGTATGTAACTGGGCAAGTAAGAAGATCCGCGGACGCGGAATTATTTAAGGAGGAGATATTATGGCACAGGCTAAACAGGCTACAATGCATGTCCAGGCTAAAAAGCCCAAAATACATGTATTTGATGTGGTTAACTACATAGTATTCGTTATAGTTGCTTTAATAGTTCTCATTCCTATTTGGAAGGTTCTTGTAGATTCCTTCAACTCTGTAGGTGTATATCAGTTCAGATTCTGGCCTGAGGACTTTACATTTAACGGATACCTTACAATTTTTACAACGGTTAGACTTTACAGACCATTCCTTAATTCAGTTATTACAACTGTTTTGGGTACACTTCTTGGTCTTGTACTTTCAACACTCGGTGGTTATGTACTTACACAGCAGGATATGCCCGGAAGAAACTTCTTGTCCTTCTTCCTGCTCTTCACCATGATCTTCAGCGGTGGTATGATTCCTGAGTACCTTGTTATGAAGCAGCTCCATCTTGTAGATACAATCTGGATCCTGGTTATCAAACACGGTATGAACGTATATAACCTGGTTCTTATGAAGAACTTCTTCGAGGGAATTCCCGGATCACTTTTCGAGGCTGCCAAGATCGATGGCTGCACTCCTATGGGAATCTTCTTCAAGATCGTGCTTCCGCTTTCCAAGGCAGCTCTTGCATCAATCGGTCTTATGTATGCGGTAACTGTATGGAACGATTACAGCACAGTACAGATCTATATCACTAACCCTGACAGAGTTAACTTCCAGTACAAGCTGAGAGTTATGATCATGGACGGTGATACGCCCACAACAGCTTATAAGGTTTCACAGAACACACTGTATTACGCAGCTATCGTATGTGCGATTCTTCCTTTCATGATCGCATATCCTTTCCTGCAGCAGTACTTCGTTCAGGGTGTTAACGTTGGAGCTGTTAAGGAGTAATTACTCCTAAGGTTATTTTAGAAATGATAAAAGACAATCTGCTTTATTTTTCATGAAAAACTATTAGCAGGTTGTCTTTTTTTATCCATATTTGGAATTATAAGAGGAGGCTTTATGAGACATATTTTCTGGGCGGGGGATTCTACCGCAGCAAGCAATAAATATATAACTTACCCTCAGACGGGAATCGCGCAGGCTTTTGACAGATATACAAGAGAGGATGTAGTGGTATTTAATCATTCCGTGAACGGAAGAAGTACCAAGAGCTTCATTGATGAGAGCAGACTTGCGTATATCTATAATGATATTTCAAAGGGAGATTATCTTTTTATTCAGTTTGGACATAATGATGAAAAAATCAATGATCCTGCCCGATACACTGACCCTCACGGTGAGTTTATAACTAACCTGGGGAAATTTGTGAATGTAGCCAGAAATAAGGGAGCTTATCCTGTTTTCATTACTTCGGTGGAGAGAAGGCTTTTTGATGAAAACGGAAAGCTTAAGCCTTCAGAGCATACTGAGTATGTGAAGGGGATGAAGGAGGCTTCTGAGAAATTTGAGGTGCCGGTGGTGGATCTTTTTACTATGAGCAGAGAATTCCTTGAAAAAACAGGAGATGAAGCTTCTAAGAAATATTATATGAATCTGGCTCCCGGCGAGGTCCTCTGGGCTCCTGAGGGAAAGAACGACAACTCACATCTAAGATATGAAGGCGCCATGCTCTATGCGGGAATGGTGGCTAGAGGACTGATAGGACTGGGAGAGCCTTATTCCAGCCTGATCATTGAAGATGAAGCTCTAAATGAAAGCAGCAGAATTGAGATAAACGGATAAGGGGGATGCTATGCATTATTCGGATCAAGGAAACGGAAGATTCAGGAATCCGATATTGTTTGCGGATTACAGTGATCCTGATGTTATAAGAGTCGGTGATACTTATTATATGACTGCCTCCAGCTTTAACTATACGCCGGGGCTACCGATACTGGTGTCAAAGGACCTGGTGAACTGGAAGCTGGTTAATTATGCGCTTAAGAATATCCCGGGAGAGAGATTCAACATTCCTAGGCATTCGGAGGGAGTTTGGGCGCCTTCAATCCGCTATCATGAGGGGATGTTCTATATATACTATGGAATGCCGGACGAGGGCTATTTTGTGGTTAGAACTAAGGACCCTTACGGAGAATGGGAGGAGCCTGTATGTGTTTTGGAAGGAAAAGGGCTTATTGATCCCTGTCCGATATGGGATGATGACGGACGGGCATATGTGATCCATGGCTATGCCAAGAGCAGGATTGGCTTTAAGAGTATTCTTGGTGTTTTTGAGATGAGTCCGGATGGACTTAAGGCTATATCTGAGGATCATTTTATTTTTGACGGCAATGATCCGAAGCACCCTGCGGTAACCATTGAAGGACCCAAGGTTTATAAAAGAGATGGTTATTACTATATCTGGGCACCGGCAGGCGGAGTTAAGGACGGCTGGCAGGTTGTGCTCAGATCAAGAGATATTCATGGACCCTATGAGATAAAAGAAGTAATGCATACCGGTAATACTGTTATAAACGGTCCTCATCAGGGCGGCCTTGTAGATACTGTAAATGGTGATGAATGGTTTATTCATTTCCAGGACAGGGGGCTGTATGGCAGAATCTGTCATCTGCAGCCGGTCAGTTGGGATAATGGCTGGCCAATCGTGGGCGTTAATCCCGATGAGAATAAGGTTGGAGAGCCTGTGTTTGAGCGTGATAAGCCTGATACGGGAGCAGGGGATGAAGAAAAGATGTATCTTGAGTCCTCAGATGATTTCGTAGGAGGCAATTATGGACTTTGCTGGCAGTGGCTCGGTAATCATACAGAAGCTTTCTGTCAGCAGAAAAACTTCCGCAGAAATGGATTAAGGCTAAATGCACTTAATGTTTCCGGTGAGGAAAACCCCATTATATGGCGAAGTGCCAACGTACTTACTCAGAAACTTGTTTTTCCTGTGTTTGAAACCGAGATTCAGGTTGATATTTCGGGGCTCAAGGCCGGAGAGAGAGCCGGCATATGTATGACGGGAGGACAGTATGTCGCCGCATATTTTGAAAAGGGCGATAATGACGAGTTTGTTTTGAAAATTGCAGAGTCCGAAGGCGGAGATGCTGATAAAATTGAGGTAGTTAAAAAGGTGATAAGAGCTGAGAAAATCGGAAGAGGATCCCTTTTTACGTTCCTTCTTACTTTCTCTCTTAATGAGGAGGCAGAATCTGAGCAGTTGTATTATCAGAATGTGCATAGTCCTCTTACGGGAGAGAATCCTGCCCTTAAGATCAAGGTAAAGGGTGATGGCTTAGACTACACCGATCTTGGAGTTAACTACACTCCTTCGGATCATACCTGGGTTGGAGCAAAAATCGGACTTTTTGCGATTTCAAAAAGTACTGATATGACAGGAAATTCAAATGGCTATGCTGACTTTCTTTTTGTTAAAACAAGGGAGCTGTGAGAGATGGATGTAGGACCGATCAGTTTGTATGAAGCAGCAAGAATGGGCGATTATAAGCTTGTTAGATGGATCGTGGAGTATTCAAGAGCAAGTCTTAATGAGTTTGATGATGACCATAGAACAGCTCTTCATTATGCCGCCGAGAGCGGGAACCTTCAGGTGTTTGAATATCTGACGGACAGGTGTGGCCTGGACCCGCTTCAGGGTGATGCGGGGCTGGTAACACCATGGGATATTGTTCATGAGAATGCTACAAGGGCTGAGTTGAATGGGACCGCCGAAGGCTATAAACAGATTGAGAGCTATCTTGAAGGAAAATATGGGCATTGCTACAACGATTTTTATCGAAATCCCATAAGAAGCGGATTCTTCCCGGATCCTTCAATCTGCAGAGTGGGAGAAGACTATTATATGGTCAATTCTTCCTTTATATTTTTTCCGTGTATTCCAATTTCCCATTCAAGGGACCTTGTTCACTGGGAGATAATTGGGCATGCCATCACTGAGCCGAAATGGGCTTATCTTGAGGGACTGGAAGGCGGAAGAGGATACTGGGCGCCGGATATTTCCTATTATGAAGGGCGATTTTACATCGCTGCAACATATAGACTTAACGATACGGGGCCAGTGTACAGAAGGCAGATGGTGGTTTCTTCGGACAGGCCTGAGGGACCTTATTCTGAGCCGGTCTTTATCGATGAAGACGGTATAGATCCTGGCTTTTTTAATGATGAGGACGGCCGCAGATACATGCTGCTTAACAGAGGAGCCAGGATATTTGAGCTTGATAGATCCGCATCGAAGAAGATATCAGAACCGGTGCTTTTGTATTACGGAAGTAACAAAAGAGCACCTGAAGGCCCACATATATATAAAAAAGACGGATATTATTATCTTTTGCAGGCTGAAGGCGGAACCGGGCCGGGACACAGAGCTACGGTTTCAAGAAGCAGGGAGCTGATGGGGATATATGAGCCCTGTCCCTATAATCCCATAATGAGGCAGACGGATGAAGGAGCCGTGATTCAAAGATGCGGTCACGGTTGTCTTGTAGATACGCCTGATGGACGATGGTATATGGTATATCTCTGCGGAAGGAAACTGGGAGATGGCTACAGCATTCTGGGAAGAGAAACTGCCCTTGATCCTGTGACCTGGACTGCAGATGGCTGGCCAATAGTTAACGGACTCAAAGGACCCTCATGTATGCAGGTTAAGCCTTTTGCTGATGATAGGGATGATTGCAGTGATGAAATTGGTGTTTCTCCTTGCGGGCTTCCTTTTGATTACATGACGCCGCGGCCCTTTGAAAAAGGAACTCTGGTATATGAAGCTACTGAAGATGGACAGATCTTTACGATAAAAGGCTGTTCTGCTCCTTTGTCATCAATTGATGCCCGGAATATTGTGCTCAGAAGGCAGACGAGTTTTTCTTTTGAATATGACGTGAACATGGAGATTCCGGAACTAAAGGATGGGCAGAGCGCAGGAATAACCGGGTATTATGATGAGAATACATATTTTACTTTTGGTCTAAAGAGCGCTGAGGGAAAAATACATGTTTTTTCCCATGAACATATTGGAGATGAGGACAGATGGACGATTTCCGAGGAAGCCTTGGAAAATGCATCCGGAAGCATTAAATTATCCATGAATACAGTGGATTTTGTCAGAACCCTCAGCTATAGTATTAATGGCGAGGAATGTATTTGGCATACTTTGACAGATGTGTGTTATCTGTGTGATGAGGGACTTTCCAAGGGAAAGCGATTTACAGGCGCAACTGTAGGAATGTTCGCATACGCCGGTACAGAGAATGATCTTACGGTCAGATTTACAGACCCGATTTATACAGAGATATAACAGAGATATTTAGGAGGATGATATGCAGATAGGAATCAGATTTCATGATACAGTGGAGCTTCCTTTTGAGGAGAGGCTTCAGGAGATTAAGAGACAGGGATTTAGCTGTACTCATATTGCTCTTTCCAAGGTGCCGGGATTTACGGCTGATACAACGGCGCTTACACCGGGATATGCTATGTACATGAGGGATGCTTTCAGAAGAGCAGACCTGGATGTGGCAGTTCTTGGGTGCTACCTTAATCTGGCTAATCCCAATGAGGCTTCGCTTCATGCTATCCAGGAGAAGTATAAGGCTCATATTCGTTTTGCTTCCCTTATGGGTGCAGGAATGGTGGGAACTGAGACCGGCGCACCCAACGAGACCTATTCATATGATAAGGAGGCATGCCATTCGAAGGAGGCCCTTGAGACCTTTATCACCAATCTTCGTCCTGTGGTTGATTACGCTGAAAAAATGGGTGTGATTGTTGCCATTGAGCCTGTTTACAGACATATTGTATGGAATCCCAAGAGAGCAAGGGAGGTTCTTGACAGGATAGAGTCTCCGAACCTTCAGATCATTTTTGATCCGGTCAATCTTCTTTGGACTGATAATTATGCTCAGAGATATGAAGTATTTGAGGAGGCAATGGATCTTCTTAAGGATGATATCTGCATGATACATCTTAAGGACTGCGTGTGCGAAAAAGACAGGATCGTCAGCATGGGGTGCGGTCTTGGAGAGATGGATTATACAAGCATTGTGGAGTTTGCACATAAGTACAAGCCCTATATTCATGCGACTCTCGAGGATACCAAGCCCGATAATGCAGTAGCAGCAAGAGAATGCATTGAGGGCTACGAAGCAAAACTTAAATAATTTGTATTTATAATTTAATAAGGTACTATATATAGCGGTTGCATTTCAGAACATACATTCGTATAATAAGAATTAATCCAAGAACAAATGTTTGCAACATATGTTTGCGTGGTAAGGTGGGTGTATGGAAGACAGGATTATTCTTCATTCTGACTGCAACTGTTTTTATGCGGCAGTTGAGATGCTGCATAATCCTAAACTTAGAGACGTTCCAATGGCGGTAGGGGGAGACCCCGAGGCCCGCCATGGAATTGTTCTTACAGCCAATTACATAGCCAAGAGGCGGGGCGTCAAGACGGGAATGGCACTGTGGCAGGCCAGACAGGTATGCAGGGACGTGGTATTTGTCGCTCCCAGCTATGATGAGTACATCAGATTTTCCGGGAAGGCCAGGAAGATATATGGCGACTATACCGATCTGATCGAGCCCTATGGCCTTGACGAATCCTGGGTTGATATCACGGATTCCGCAAGGATGCTGGGAACTTCTGATGGCATGCGTATAGCCGGGGAGATTTCCGACAGGGTTAAGAAGGAACTTGGGATTACTGTTTCCATAGGTGTTTCCTGGAACAAGATCTTTTCCAAATTTGGCTCTGATTACAAGAAGCCTGATGCCATTACTCAGATATCCAGGGAGAATTACAGGGATATAGTCTGGAATAGCCCTGTATCGGACCTTCTCTATGTTGGCAGACGCACAGATAATAAGCTCAGGAAATACGGGATCCTTACTATAGGAGATCTTGCCTGTGCAGATCCGGAGTGGCTTCATCAGATATTCGGCAAGGTGGGATATATTCTGTCTGCTTTTGCCAGGGGCGAGGATCAGACTCCGGTTGCTGCAGAAGCGGATGCGGCGCCCATCAAGAGTGTCGGTAACAGTACCACAACTCCAAGGGACCTTGAGAATGATGAAGACGTCAGAATGGTTATCTATCTTCTTTCGGAGAGCGTGGCTTCAAGACTTAGAGATAATCACTTCAAGGGAGATGTCATAGGACTAAGTATCAGAGATAATGGCCTCTATAGTTTTACAAGACAGCACAGGGTCAAGATTCCCACCAATATCTCGGAGGAGATAGCGGGATATGCCTGGCAGCTTTTTAAGGCCAATTATGACTGGGAGCATCCGATAAGAAGCGTGGGAGTAAGGGTGTCAGGTCTTATCCCCGATACTTCGCCTTATCAGACCGACCTGTTCATGAGTGAGGCGGTCAGGGACAAGCACCTCAAGGCTGATATTGCGGTCGATGATATCAGGAGGCGTTTTGGATATAATTCCATTCTTCGTGGCCTGATGTATTTTGATAAGGAGCTGTCCGGCCTTGATGCCAAGGCTGACGATCACATGATCCATCCTGTGGCTTATTTTCAGAATGGCAACAATGTTCTTGGGGATAACGATTTATAGAACAGGAGCATGCTATGGCGATTAGGATAGGTCATAAGGTCTATGTGGATACGGTTGTGGAATATTCGGATGAGGGCGCTGTAAGGCCTCTGTCCATAGAATGGGAAGACGGCAGGAAATACATGATCACCAGAGTCAAGGATTGTGTTCCCGGAGCCAGCAGGAGAGCAGGCGGAGCAGGACTTGTGTATACCTGCATTGTCGATGGCAAGGAGATTCATCTGTATTTTGAGGATTCTCCCTCCGGAGCCAAATGGTTTCTTGAATCCAAGTCGTGATATGTTATTCCTTTTTGTAATTGAAAGTGAGGCCGGGTTATGGTTTATGCAGTTGATTTTGACGGTACACTTAGTATGGGCGAATGGCCGGAGGTTGGCCCCGCCAATACGGAGCTTATAGATTATCTGATAAAGAGACAGCGAATGGGAGATAAGCTTATTCTCTGGACCTGCAGGGCAGGAGAACCCCTTGACAGAGCGGTGGAGTTCTGTAGGGATAACGGCCTTATTTTTGATGCAGTCAATGATAATCTTCCTGAAACTATCATAAAATATGGCTCTAACTCAAGGAAGATCACCTGTGATGTGTACCTTGACGATAGAGCCATGCATGTTGATGAATATGCATGCAGTACGGAAATTGATATCAATAGGATAGAGAATGCTCTTTTGCGCTATGCTGAAAAGATAGCTATGGCTGGCTGATAGCTGCAGTATTTGGCTGTTATTTCTTCAGATGCTCGATCTGCCCCAGGATAACCTCCGGTACTTCAATCTCTTCCTTCTGAAGTCTGTGAACAATGTTTACAAGAGGCTTGATCTGGCCTCCGATATGAGCGTTATAGTGGTTGATCAGTTCTCCATATTGAGGGTTATCTGCAATCTTTTCCCTGAGCTCCTTGGCGAAGGGGCAGAAGGTGAAGAGAATCTCACGGGCTACCTTGTTGAGTCTTGGAGAGCTGGCTGACTCAAACTTTATATATGCAAGATAGTCGGCAATAAATACGTTTTTGTAGTTATTGCTGTATTTCTTAAGGTCAGTTCTTAGTTTATCCTTCTGTTCCGTTGACAGTGCAGAGTTCTTCTTGAAGAACTGCAGGTAGTCGCAGTACATGGAAGTAAGAGAAGGATCTGTTACGTCGTTCCAATGAACGCCCTGCTCGGTCTTGCACATTTCCCATCTGAACTCTCCGAACAGCTTGATCATACAATCTTCGGTGTTCTCTGTGTTGAAGATGGAGACCAGCATACGGGCCTTGGAACTTCTCTTTTTTCCTTCAATTTCCTGCCAGAGGCAGGCTCTGCTTCCGGCATTGGGCATCAGGATCATATATGGTGTGATGTCGTCCTGGTAGTGAACCTGAGGGACACCTATCTCAACATTTGAGAACAGTGCATTTCTGCAGAATACACCGAAATCAACGCTTCTGATATATCTGAAATATTCATTGACCTTGGCGGTATTTTGATACGCCATGTCAAGAGGCCTTAATACGTTCTGAGAATCAAATACCGGAACGAAAGAGGAGATCCTTCCGAAGGTCATTCTGTTTCCCAATGCAAAGAGGTTGTGGATCTCAAATTTCAGCCTGGCTTCCGGATCGTTTATCATGGCTTCCATCTGCTCTTCCCTGATATCACCGCTGAGCTTCTGATCACGCAGGTATGTGAGCCAGTCCTGATCAAACTCGTTTCGTGAAGGCTCAACCTCAAGATTATATATCTTAACAAGCCACTCATAGAGAAGGACTACGTTATCGTCGGGGTCAGGCATGTAGGATCTGGCGATATTGGCAAGGGCCATAGTGTATTTATCACCGGCCAGCTCTTCGTCAACGAAACCGAACATGAAGAACATCTGAACCTCAAGGGGAAGATCCTCATCATCCAGGCTCTTTAAGAAGGCTGCGGTGTAGATGTCATAGAAGGTTGAGGCAATGCTTCTTCTGAGGGCTCTTGCCTCATCGGAGGAGTCGTTTCTATTCTCGTTTGATTTGAATTCGTTTACCTGCTCCTCGAATTTCTCTGCAAGCTCAGGAGATACTTCAGCATAGTTAATGATGGTGTTCAGGGCATTTACTATTGCAATTCCGCCAATAATGCCGCTGTCCAGATTGCTGAGCTTGGCGTTTATCATCTGCATAGTCGCCTGGAATTCCTTGGTTTTTTGCTTGAGCGCTTTTCTGTATACGGTAAGAGCCTGAGACTCTTTTGATACATTCTGATATATTTCGTAGGTTGTCATTACCATGCCTGTGGCAATATCAAGGCCCAACGGATAGAAGGTCTTTTTGAGGCTTGCACTGTGGGTTCTTAAGGATCTTGCAAAGGAGATGGCCCACTCAGGCAGATTGACGCTTCGCTCAGGAGGAGTGAGGTCATCCAGTTCAGGGAACTGTTTGGGCACTTCACCAACCTTGATGCACAGATTTGGATAATCAGCATAGTCTGCCTTGATTTTCTCATATTCGGTAAGAGCCTCATTATATTCCTGTTCAAAAGCATCGCAGCACAAAGCGGCTGCTTCAGCGGACTGAGCGGCCAAAATCGGTGCAATCTTTGGATTGGACATTACTACTTTGGGAATATCATCTTTGGAACTGAAGGGGTATGAATATACGGCTCCTTCTTCAAGGGCCTCTATGTTGTACACATAGGGCTCACCGGGGGTTTCAACTATTCCCACGAAGCCGCCTACACCCAGGGTTATGGAGGAGAAGGCATTGGATATTTTGATACTGCCCTTTACAATAACCTCTACGGTTTCGACAATATCTTTACCAGCTTTATGCAGAACCTGACCTTTTTCGAGTTTAACAAGTCCCATAGTATTCCTCCATGAGAATCCTAATACCGTATACATAATAATGGTATCACGTTCATAAGGCTACTTCAATGAAATGGGGCTGTCAAAATATTAAAAGATAATTAACGCAAAATGGATATCATATCACGATGTTTCTAAGGCTGTATTCTGAGGTTACGCCGTTTTGGGCAAGGAGATTATATACTGCTCCTGCTGACAGAGTTTCGCTTAAGAGTCTCATCTGTAGGGGATTCAGTAAATGCTCTGCATCTTTCAATCTGTCCAGAACAGGAAGAGAGGAGTTGTCATGGATCAATGACAGAACCGCGGAGGAATCCTTTTTTAGGCCGAGGATCCTGACATAGCCGGTATAGTCATCGGCTTTATATTGAGCCATATTTTCATCGGTGATCCCAAGGAGAATATGGAAAAGGCTCCTGCTGATACGGGAGTAGGACAGATCTTTTGTCTTTAATTTCTCGCACAGACAGGTAATGGTATCTCCCGGAGTGAACGAATTAATCAGTTTGTTTGACAGATCCCCGGAGACATCAAGGTATTTGTCATAGCCATTTTCTTTATCACAGATAAGTCTATAGTTTAGAAGTGTCGAGAAATCGTTGGAATCAAGCAGATGACCACTGTATTCAACAAATTCTTTCATGGCGCTTGCCGGGATGGAAGCAGATACAGCCTCTTTTTCAGTGTTTCCTGCAAGAACCTTGCGGATAGCTGTAGCGCTGGCATAATCCGATAGGGCAGTGGAATGAAAGGATTCACCTATGCGAGGGATGGTAAATGGACGGATGCTGCTGTTTCTTTTGATAAGTGCCTTGATATATTCAATTGCAAGGATATTGTTGGGACTTTGAAGTATCGGTCTTATGCTTTCGCCGTCAAGCTCTGAGGCAAGTGCATCTTCTCTGGCTGCAGCGAAGCTTTTGCCTGCTTTGAGGCTGGCTGCGAGAACTGATCTGAAATTCTCAGGTTCATTGGCAAGTACTGTGGCAATCTTCTCAAGAGAGGAGATATCTCCTGACTCACTGCCAAAGCACAGATAATCCAAGGCTCCGATACGGTCAAGTATGGAAACAGCTCCG
Organism: Butyrivibrio sp. DSM 10294; assembly: GCF_028539135.1. Classification (NCBI taxonomy): domain Bacteria; kingdom Bacillati; phylum Bacillota; class Clostridia; order Lachnospirales; family Lachnospiraceae; genus Butyrivibrio; species Butyrivibrio sp. DSM 10294. The sequence continues at coordinate 106,030 of NZ_JANSWL010000088.1, forward strand.
AATGCGAAATATTCAGCGCTTCCAAGGCTGTAGTATACAGGAAGTTCCAGCACCAGATCTGCTCCTGACTGCAGGGCCATTCTGGTTCTGGTAAATTTGTCTGCTATGGCAGGGGCACCTCTTTGGACAAAATCTCCGCTCATAATAACAATGCAGAAATCCGCGCCGGTTTCCTGCATGCTTTTTTCAATTAAGTATTTATGCCCGTTGTGGAAGGGGTTGAATTCTGCGATGATTCCTATAGTTTTCATAAATTGTAAGCGCTTTCAAAAAATGCTGACTTTTGTACAATTTTTTCCTTGCGAATAAAAAGAACGTTGTTAAAATATTAATGTAACTTTGTATATTATCTTTACATACAGATTCTGCAAAGTCAAAGTACTTTATTTCAGAGAATTCCAAAGAGAGGTATATCATGAAAATTCTTGTTATTAATTGTGGTAGTTCATCACTTAAATTTCAGCTTATTGATTCAGACTCAGAGCAGGTAATCTGCAAGGGTCTTTGCGAAAGAATCGGCATTGACGGAAGTCAGATAGTTTATACACCCGAAGGTAAGGACAAGATCACCAAGGTTGAGCCCATGCCTGATCATAACAGAGCTATCGAGCTTGTTATCGAGGCACTTACAAACAGTGAGAACGGCGTAGTTTCTCTTGATGAGATCGGAGCTGTAGGTCATAGAATCGTACATGGCGGTGAGAAGTTCACCAAGTCTGTTGTTATCGATGAGGAAGTAATCAAGGCTATCGAGGATGTTTCAGATCTTGCACCTCTACACAACCCTGCCAACCTTATCGGAATCAGAGCTTGCCAGAAGGCTATGCCCGGTGTTCCCATGGTTGCTGTTTTTGACACTGCTTTCCATCAGACAATGCCTCAGGATGCTTATCTGTATGGACTTCCTTATTCATATTATGAGAAATACGGTATCAGAAGATACGGTTTCCACGGCACCAGCCATTCTTATGTAAGTAAGCGCGCAGCAGAGATCCTCGGCAAGGATTATTCTTCACTTAAGACTATCGTATGTCACCTTGGTAACGGTGCATCTGTTTCAGCTGTTGATTGCGGCAAGTGTGTAGATACTTCTATGGGACTTACTCCTCTTGAGGGACTTATCATGGGTACCAGAACCGGTGATATCGATCCTTCAGTTGTTGAATTTATTATGAAGAAAGAAAACTCTACTGTAGCTGAGGTTACCAATCTTCTTAACAAGAAGTCAGGTGTATTCGGCCTTTCAAATGATCTTTCATCCGATTTCAGAGATCTCGAGGATGCATATGTTAAGGGAGATGAGGCTGCCAAGAGAGCAGTTGATACCTTCTGCTACAGAGTTGTTAAGTATATCGGCTCCTATGTTGCTGCCATGGGCGGCGTTGACGATATCTGCTTTACTGCAGGTGTTGGTGAGAACAGCGGATTTGTTCGTAAGCTTATCTGTGAGAGACTTGGCTTTATCGGAGCAACTCTCAATGAGGAAGCTAACAAGGTTCGTGGCAAAGAGCAGAGAATTTCAGGTGATGACAGCAAGGTAACACTTCTTGTAGTTCCTACAAACGAAGAGCTTGCAATTGCCCGTGATACATATGCACTTTGCAAATAATCAGGAATACGATCATTTTAATAATGTAAATTCAAAGAATAAGGACTCGAGAGGGTCCTTATTTTTTTGACCTTTAGTCTTTTGTTAAAGTAATATCAAAATTTTCTTTATTTGAACGGCGCTTAATAAAAATATTGCAAATTTTGAAGGCGCGGGTTAAGATATAACATGTTGTTTGTGTTTTTGGGGAAATATGTATTGGGAAAGAGGTTAGGTTATGAAAGAATTAAATTCATGTAAGGATGCCATGGCTGCAAGCATTGAGAACAAGTATTTTGCCGTGGCTCATCTTTATAAGGATGAGAAGGCTATGGAGATGCACATTCATGACTGCTATGAGGTGTATTTTTCCATTTCGGGTGGTAAACAGTTCCTTATAGACAATAAAGTTTATGATATAGAACCGGGCGATCTGTTTCTTATTAATCAGTATGATTCACATTATCTTACACAGATTGATAAAGAGCTTCATGAGAGGATCGTCATTATGATCGATCCGGATTATATGCGCAGTATTTCCAGTAATGAGACTGATCTTGATGCGTGTTTTCAGGACAGAGGAGAGAAATTTTCACACAAACTCAGTTTGAATCAGGAACAGCAGGGAAGATTTCTTTATTTTATAAACAAGATACTTACCAGCAACGGCTACGGACATGATCTTCTTGAGAGGGCTACTTTTACAGAGCTTTTTGTCATGATCAATCAGATCATTTCCGACAAGAAGAACAACAAGACTTCAGAGAAACCAGCAACTTATAATGAGCAGGTGGATGCGATCCTGTCATATCTGAACAACAATATTCAGTATCCTATCAGCATAGGGGATCTTGCCAAGCATTTCTATATAAGTGAGTCATATATTTGCAGAATATTTAAGTCTGCCACCGGCACAACCATCAACAAATACATGACGGCCAGGCGCATTTCCATAGCCAAGTCGCTCCTTGCTGAAGGAACAGGTGTCAGTGAAGTCTGTGACAGATGCGGCTTTACTGACTACAGTAATTTCCTTAAGGCTTTCACTAAGTCCGTTGGTATATCGCCTAAGAAGTATTCGCAATATTGCAACAGATAACCTGTTCAATCGGGAAAAAAAGTATTGTTAAAAAAAATGTTGACAAATACTGCGGCTATTAGTAAAATATCAAGGTATGCTAATGAATAAACGTAAACAATTGCCTGTATACGGCAGTTTCTTATACGGATACGGTAAGGAGGTGTTACTGAAATGTCAATCTGCCCAAAGAATAAGTCATCAAAAGGCCACAGAGATCAGAGAAGAGCTAACTGGAAAATGACAGCTCCAACGCTGGTTAAGTGCAGTCATTGCGGAGCTCTTATGCAGCCTCACATGGCTTGCAAGAAGTGCGGCTACTACAATAAGAAGAGCATCGTTGAAGTTGATGCTTAATATGATGAATAGTCATTGATTTTAAGGCTTTCCGAGATTTCGGAAAGCCTTGATTTTTGCCTTTTACTCTTGTATATTAATTTTTAGCGGCTGCGAAAGCAGACAATAAAATGATCATATATGGGGGAAGTTTATGGCTGAATTAGTCAGAGTTGCGGTTGATGCAATGGGCGGCGACAATGCACCTTTTGTTACGGTAAAGGGAGCAGTCGACGCAGTTAATGAGAGCAGTAACCTCAAGGTGTTCCTGGTAGGTAAGGAAGATAAGGTTAACGAAGAGCTCTCAAAATATACCTACGACAAATCACGAATTGAAGTTGTTAACGCAACTGAAGAGATTGAAATGGCCGAACCACCTGTTATGGCCATCAGAACCAAGAAGGATTCGTCTATTGTCAAGGCTATGTACATGGTTAACCATGGTGAGGCTGATGCATACGTTTCAGCCGGAAGTACAGGAGCTACACTTGTAGGCGGCCAGGTAATAGTAGGAAGGCTTAAGGGCGTGGACAGAGCACCTCTTGCTCCGCTCATTCCCACAGAGAAGGGGCAGTCACTTCTTATCGACTGTGGTGCCAACGTGGATGCCAGATCCAATCACCTGGTTCAGTTTGCCAAGATGGGAACCGTTTATATGGAGAATATCATGGGCAAGAAGAATCCTACGGTTGCCATTGTCAATATCGGCGCCGAGGAAGAGAAGGGTAATGCACTTGTTAAGGAGACATTCCCACTTCTTAAGAATTGTCCGGATATTAACTTTATCGGAAGTATTGAGGCCAGGGATATACCTGCAGGATATGCTGATATCATTGTATGTGAAGCTTTTACCGGAAATGTTATCCTTAAAATGTACGAAGGTGTAGCCAAGTCTTTGATGCATGTCATCAAGGCCAGCCTTATGAGCAGCTTGAAGACCAAGATCGGAGCTCTTTTGATCAAGAAGGATCTGAAGGCGACTCTTTCCAATTACAGTATGGATAAGTACGGCGGAGCTCCTATGCTGGGACTTAAGGGACTTGTAGTTAAGACTCACGGAAGCGCTAATGATGTTGAGGTCAAGAACTCAATAATTCAGTGCGTAGATTTTACTGAGCAAAAAATTAGCGAAAAAATCAGTGAAAAGCTTGCATAAAGATAATTTTACTGATACAAATATATAAGCAAAACGCTTAAAAGGAACGGAGATTATTATGGAATTTGAGAAGATGAAAGAAGTTATAGCTAATGTACTGAATGTGGATCCTGAGGAGATCACCCTTGATACTACATTTACAGAGGATCTTGGGGCAGATTCTCTCGATCTTTTCCAGATCATCATGGGACTTGAGGATGAGTTTGACGTTCAGATCGATCCTGAGAAGACAGAAAATATCACAACAGTTGGCGAAGCCGTTGAGCTTTTGAAGACTGCAATCTCAGGCAAATAATAAACTATAATAATTGACTTTGGGATGAGGCAGGGGTGACTTGCCTCATTTTCTTTATTATGGATAGCGCAAGGCTGTATATAATAAAGAAACATGCAAAGCGGAAAGGATAATTATGCTTAGCGAACAGGAAATCAGAAGCTTTGAGGAGAAAATCGGCTACACCTTCAAGGACAAGGCTCTTTTGATACAGGCCTTTACCCATAGCTCTTTGGTTAATGAGCAGAAGATCAACAAGAAACCGGATTATGAGAGGCTTGAGTTTCTTGGGGATGCGGTACTTGAGATGCTCTCCAGCGAGTTTCTTTTCAAGAACTATCCGGACAAAAAAGAGGGACAGATGAGCAAAATCAGAGCTTCTCTTGTGTGTGAACCGGCCCTTGCTTACGACGCGGAGGCCCTTGACCTTAAGAGCTACATTCAGCTTGGAAAGGGAGAGGAGGCCACAGGTGGAAGAAATAAGGAGTCTATAATCGCCGATGTTATGGAAGCGGTCATAGGTGCGCTTTTCCTTGATGGCGGAATCGAGCAGTCCAAGAGATTTGTGGACAGCTATGTCCTTACAAACGTAGAGAGCATGCAGATGTTCAGCGACAGCAAGTCTATATTGCAGGAACTTGTACAGGGGGGAGACCTGGGACAAATCCGTTATGAAATTTGTGGCGAAAGTGGTCCTGAACATGATAAAATATTCAAGACGTGCGTTTATATCGGAGAAAAGAATTTTGGAGAGGGGACAGGAAAAACCAAGAAGGCAGCTGAGCAGAAGGCTGCTTATCAGGCGATTCTTGCATTGAAGAAGTAAAGATTAATGTATTTAAAGAGTATTGAAGTGCATGGGTTCAAATCCTTTGCAAATAAGATAAAATTTGATTTTCACAATGGTATCACCGGAATCGTTGGTCCTAACGGCTCCGGTAAGAGTAATGTAGCGGATGCTGTTCGTTGGGTATTGGGCGAACAGCGTATCAAGCAGCTTCGAGGCGGCTCTATGCAGGATGTAATCTTTTCAGGCACAGAGCTGAGGAAGCCTCTTGGCTATGCTTACGTTGCCATCACTTTGGACAATTCAGATCATTCCCTGGCAATTGATTATGATGAGGTGACCGTATCAAGGCGCCTGTACAGATCCGGCGAGAGCGAGTACATGATTAATGGTGCTTCCTGTCGTCTTAAAGACGTTAATGAGCTTTTTATGGATACAGGTATCGGTAAAGAGGGTTATTCCATCATCGGACAGGGCCAGATCGATCAGATCCTTTCCAGTAAGCCTGAGGACAGACGTAACCTTTTTGACGAGGCTGCCGGAATTGTTAAGTTTAAGTCCAGAAAAGAGACAGCTATCAAGAAGCTTGAGGAAGAGAAGATCAACCTCACACGTCTTAGCGATATTTTATCCGAGCTTGAAAAGCAGATAGGTCCTTTGGAGAAACAGTCCGAGGTGGCTAAGGAGTTCCTCAAATACAGAGATCGTCTTAAAACCCTCGATGTTAACATGTTTCTTTTGGAGAATAAGAATCAGAATAAGCTCCTTGAAGAGACTTCCGCCAATCTTGAGAATGCAACTGTAGAACTGGAAGAAGCCAAGGCGGGCTATGAGAAGGCAAGGGAAGAATATGACAGTATTCAGACCAAGCTGACAGAAGTAGATAAGGGTATTGATGAAGCGAGGGCCAAGATTACGGATTCCTCTGTTCAGAAAGAAAAGCTTGAAGGCCAGATAGGTATCCTTAATGAGAAAATCAAGGCTGCATCAACCAATGATGAACATTTCAGAACCAGACAGAAGGATGAAGAAGCCAAGATCGAGGCAAGAAACCTTGAGCTTGATAAATATCTCGAGGAAAAGGAGGAGATTGACAAGGAAGCAGCATCTCTTTCCGCAGATCGTAATGAAGCAAGAAAAGAGCTGGACAGAGTAATTGGTCAGATCAGTTCCATAAACGACGAGATTGAAGAATGCAAGAGCACAATTATCGAAACCCTGGGGTCAAGGGCTACAATCAAGTCTAAGCTCAGTTCCCTTGATACCATGACCGAACAGGTCAAGATCAGAAAGGCAGAGCTTACGGGCAAGCTCGTAAGAGCCCGTTCAGACGAAAGCAAGCAGGAAGAAACCATCAAGAAACTCAGAGATGAATTCGACAAGATAACTGCCGAGATTTCTGAGATGAACAAGAAGCAGAAGTCTACCGATGCTGAGATTGTTTCAATCAGAGAGGAAATGACCAGGAAGGATACCGAGCTTCGTAAGACCCAGGAGCTCTATCAGATGGAGAAGGCCAAGCTTGCATCCATTTCCAACATTACAGAGCGCTACGAAGGTTATGGCGGCAGCGTCAAGAAGGTCATGGAGAGGAAGGATGACACCAAGGGAATCATAGGTGTTGTTGCCGATATCATCAAGACTGAGAAAAAGTATGAGACAGCTATTGAGGTGGCTCTTGGCGGAAACATCCAGAACATCGTTACCGATGATGAGGATACAGCCAAGAAAATGATCGCCTATCTTAAAGAGACCAAGGCAGGAAGAGCAACATTCCTTCCTCTTACAGCCCTGGATAATCCTCCGGAGCTTAAAGCCAAGGAGGCTCTTGAGGAACCCGGAGTTCTGGGTATGGCTGATGAGCTTGTTACCACGGATCCCAAGTACAAGGCTGTTGCCAAGGCTATGCTGGGACGAATCGTAGCAGTAGATAACATTGACAATGCGGTTAAGATCGCAAGGAAATACAAATATACCGTCAGAATGGTAACTCTTGAAGGTGAACTTCTTGTTCCCGGCGGTGCCATCAGCGGCGGTGCCTTCAAGAACACCAGCAATCTTCTCAGCAGAAGACGTGAACTGGAAGAGCTTGAGAAGCAGGTTAAAGAGGCCAGAGACAAAATAGAATCTCTTCAGAAGGAAATAGCTGACCTCAAGGAGAAGAGAAATTCGCTCAGAACTCTTTCGGAAGAATTAAGATCTGAGCTTCAGGGCAAATTCATCGCTCAGAACACAGCCCGTTTAAATGTTGCTAACGAAGAGGCAAGACAGGAAGAACAGAAGGGTAACTACACTGATCTTAAGGCTGAGAGTGATGAGATTGAAGGCAAGATTCAGGAGATAAACAAGGACAGAGAAGAGGCGCTTGCTTCATTATCAGAGTCCGAAGAGCTTGAGAAGAGCTGTGCCGAGAAGGTAGAAAAATTCCAGAAGGAACTTGAGGGACTTCATGTTATTGAAGAACAGGAGAACGCCAAGGTTTCCAAATGGGATATCCAATATGAGAAGGTTGCTCAGAATCAGGGCTTCCAGCAGCAGAATATTGATCGTGTTAAGGAAGAGATTGCCAATGAGACCAAGGCACTTCAGGAAATCATAGAGTCCTTAAAGAGCAATGAAGAAAGCCTTAATCAGAGCAAGAAGGATATCGAGCAGATAAGACTTACCATAGAGGCTTCCGTAGATGCTTCATCCGCTGCCAACAAGGAACTGGATGCATTGAAGGAGGAGAAGCAGAAACTCTCCGAGGCCCAGAAAGAATTTTTTGACAAGACCCAGAAACTTAACGAGCAGATGTCATCACTGGATAGAGAGGTTACAAGACTTACCTCCAAGAAAGAAAAATGCCAGGAAAACATCGATGGCCAGATCAATTACATGTGGAGTCAGTATGAGATCACACTATCCGACGCCGCAGAGATGAGGGATGAAGAGATGGATGATGTTCCCGCTATGAAGAGGGAAATCGGATCTCTTAAGGAATCCATCAAAAAGCTGGGCGACGTCAATGTCAATGCGATTGAGGACTACAAGAACCTTATGGAGAGATATACCTTCATGAAGACTCAGCATGACGATCTCATTGCAGCTGAGGAGCAGCTTAAAGGTATTATTCAGGATCTTGATGAATCCATGAGGAAACAGTTCAGGGAACAGTTTGACAGGATAAATGTGGAATTCGACAAGGTATTCAAGGAGATGTTCGGAGGCGGTAAGGGTACTCTTGAACTCAACGAAGAGGAGGATATTCTTGAAGCGGGCATCAGAATCAATGCTCAGCCACCGGGAAAGAAGCTTGTTAATATGATGCAGATGTCTGGTGGAGAGAAGGCTCTTACGGCAATAGCGCTTCTTTTTGCGATTCAGAACCTTAAGCCTTCGCCCTTCTGTCTTCTGGATGAGATCGAGGCGGCCCTGGACGAAAACAACGTCGTTCGTTTCGCTAAGTATCTTCACAAACTTTCCAGTACGCAGTTCATTGTAATTACACATCGTCGTGGTACAATGGAGAGTGCTGACAGACTGTATGGTATTACCATGCAGGAAAAGGGCGTATCAACTCTGGTTAGTGTTAATCTTATAGACAAGGAGCTGACAAACTAATGGCAGGTAATTTTTTTGCAAAACTCCAGCAGGGACTTTCCAAGACCCGTGACAATATAGCTAAGGGAATTGACAATGTATTCAGCGGATTTTCCTCTATTGATGATGATTTTTATGAGGAGCTGGAAGAGACTCTCATAATGGGAGATATCGGAATCAATGCCACCAGCAAGATCATGAACAGGCTTCGCGAGCAGGTCAAGGAGGAGCATGTTAAGGATCCCGCTTCCTGCAAGGAACTGCTTATTAAAAATATCCGTGAGCAGATGAAAACCGCTGAGGATGCTTACGATTTCGAAGATAAAAAGAGCATTATATTTGTAATTGGTGTAAACGGAGTAGGCAAGACCACTTCTGTAGGCAAGCTTGCAGCTATTTTTAAGAACAAAGGTAAAAAGGTTCTTATAGCTGCCGCTGATACTTACAGAGCGGCTGCAACAGAGCAGCTTCGTGAGTGGGCTGACAGAGCCGGAGCACCAATCATCACCGGCAAAGAGGGCGGAGATCCTGCCAGTGTTATTTATGATGCTGTTGGTGCCTTCAAGGCAAGAGATTGTGACATTTTGATCGTTGATACGGCAGGAAGACTCCATAACAAGAAGAATCTTATGGAAGAACTTGCCAAGATGAACAGGATTATTGATAAAGAACTTCCGGGTATCTGCAGAGAGAACTTCATAGTTCTTGACGGCACCACCGGTCAGAACGCCATTATGCAGGCAAGAGAATTTGGTGAGGCTGCGAGCCTTACGGGAATTATTCTTACCAAGCTGGATGGAACGGCCAAGGGCGGAATTGCTGTTGCAATAGTGTCAGAGCTTAATATACCCGTTAAGTACATTGGAGTCGGAGAGGCTATAGACGATCTGGAGCGCTTTGATTCCGAGCAGTTTGTAGACGCACTTTTTTCCTGAAAAATGGAATTGATATAGTGGAATAAATTACAAATAGGAAATGGGGAGTAGAAGATGTCGCAGGATAAAATGACTTTGGAAAAATTTGAAGAAGCATACGAAGATGTGAAAAAAGTAACTCTTGAGACCAAGCTGATTTTCAGTGATTACTGGTCAAATATGACCGGCAACAAGGTGTATCTTAAGCCTGAAAATCTTCAGAGAACAGGTGCTTACAAGGTTAGAGGCGCTTATTACAAGATAACGACTCTTTCCGATGAAGAGAGGAGCAAAGGCCTTATTACCGCTTCTGCCGGCAATCACGCCCAGGGCGTTGCGTATGCTGCTAAGTGCTACGGCGTTAAGGCTACTATTGTTATGCCTACTTCAACACCTCTTATCAAGGTTAACAGGACCAAGGCTCTTGGAGCAGAGGTGGTTCTTCACGGCAATGTTTACGACGAGGCTTATGAGAAGGCTCTTGAACTGGCCAAAGAGCATGGCTATACTCTGGTTCATCCTTTTGATGATCTTGATGTTGCCACTGGTCAGGGAACCATCGCAATGGAGATAATCAAGGAACTTCCCACCGTTGATTATATTCTTGTTCCCATCGGAGGAGGCGGACTTGCTACAGGCGTTTCCACACTGGCCAAGCTCCTTAATCCCAAGATCAAGGTTATCGGTGTTGAGCCTGCCGGTGCTAACTGCATGCAGGAGTCGTTAAAGGCAGGTCATGTTGTGACACTTCCCGGAGTTAATACAATTGCAGACGGTACAGCTGTTAAGACACCGGGTGAGAAGATATTCCCCTATATATCCAAGTATATTGATGATATAATTACAGTACCCGATGAAGATCTCGTGGTTTCTTTCCTGGATATGGTTGAGAATCACAAGATGGTAGTTGAGAATTCAGGACTTCTGTCTGTTGCAGCTCTCAAACAGCTTAATTGCAAGGATAAGAAGATCGCCTGCGTCCTTTCCGGCGGCAACATGGATATTATCACCATGTCCTCCGTAGTTCAGCAGGGACTTATCATGAGAGACAGAATCTTTACTGTTTCCGTACTTCTTCCCGACAAGCCGGGAGAACTCTCAAGAGTTTCCGGTATTATCGCCAAGGTCAACGGAAATGTCATCAAGCTTGAGCACAACCAGTTCGTTTCAATTAACAGAAGCGCAGCAGTTGAGCTCAGGATTACACTGGAAGCCTTTGGTACAGAGCACAAGAATCAGATTCTTGAGACTCTCGAGGTCAACGGCTTTAAACCAAAAATTGTAAGGACAAATATTTAATTTTTTTATGAATAACAATAGAATAAGCGCACGGAAAAGAGTACGAGAGTACGTTATCATAACCTTTGCAGCAATCCTCTACGGCTTTGGGACCAGTTTGCTGATTGATCCCAACAATCTGGCGCCGGGAGGCATGACTGGTCTTGCTATCTGTCTGAACAGGCTTTTTAACATTGGAACAGGTATGTGGTTTCTGATTATGAATATACCGCTTCTTATCATTGCAATCTGGAAGTTTGGCATTAGATTTACTCTTTCCACTATTTATGCTACTTCAATGATCTCAGTGGCCACGGATTTTTGCACGAAGTTCTTTTCGGATTATGTAATTTACGACAAGATTCTTGCAGTGATCTTTGGGAGCGCTGCTACCGCAGTGGCCATTGGCCTTATTTTTAAGTGTCATGCCACCAGCGGCGGTACGGATATCATTATTAAGCTCCTGAGGCTCAGATATCCGCATATCAAGACCGGAGCGCTGTATGTGCTTACTGATATGGTGGTTCTTATCATAGCGGCCATTGTATTTGATGATATAGCAGCTGCGCTTTATTCATTTATGTCTGTGCTAGTAACGTCTGTTGTGGTTGATTTTGTATTATACGGCAGAGACGGAGCCAAGCTCATCTACATCATTTCAGACAAACCCGATATTATCACCGCAAGACTGCTGGAGGAACTTGATGCCGGCGTAACCCATGTAATCGGCAAGGGCGCTTACAGCGGTGAAGACAAAAAAGTAATCATGTGTGCAATCAAAAAGAGACTTTCACCCATGGCTGAGGATATCGTCAGAGATGAGGATCCCAACGCATTTATGATAGTCTCCAGTGCAAGCGAAATATTTGGTGAAGGCTACAAGAGTTATTTTGACGAGAGAATGTAAACTATGAGTAATGTTTCACTGGAATCAAGAGAACGCAGAGGCGTTAGAAATACACACAATATTATTTCCATAATCTTTCTTAGCCTGGTGGCGCTTTTGGCGCTGTCCTTCAGTGTTGTCCTTCTTATCAGAAATGCTACGATCCAAAGAGAAGAGGACGCTGTAAAAAGTGAACTTGAAGCCATCACTGCGGAGGGCCATTATACCACCGCTGAGACTGAGAAAATGGTTGAAGAGGCTAAGAATCTGGGCGCTGAAGAGGAAGCCAGGACCATAAGAAAGAGTATTCAGGAGAAACTTGAAAACGGGGATGGCACCACATCTGCCATAAGATCTCTTTTCCCTGATCAGATGGTTGTGGCAAGCTCCGGAAGATACTACTTTTTCCCAATTCTTGATTCTATTGAAAAACACGGCTTTTCTGCCGATGATTTCGAGATCAATGATAGAGGCCTTCTGGAATACAAGGGGAGTGATACTTCTTTTTCTTTCAAAAGTGGCATTGACGTATCCAGGTTCCAGGGCGAGATTGACTGGGAAAAGGTTAAAAACGCCGGAGTTGACTTTGCTTTTATCAGGGCTGGACTTCGCGGAACAACTGAAGGTAAGCTCCTTGTAGATGATTATTTCGAATATAATATCAAGAATGCTACCGAGAATGGCATAGAAGTAGGAGTTTACTTCTACTCACAGGCAGTCAATGCGGAAGAAGCAAAAGAAGAGGTTCAGATGGTTCTTGATCTTATTGAGCCCTATAAGGTTACATTCCCTGTAGTTATCGATATAGAATCGGCTGATTCTGATTCTGCAAGGACTGTTGATATGACCAGCGATCAGTACGAACTGGTTGCAAAGACATTTTGCGACACCGTAAGACAGGCAGGATATGAGCCAATGATATACGGCAATGTCAAATCGTTTACCTTGTTGATGGACGCTGCCGATGTGGATGAATACGGAATATGGATAGCATATTACGGAACACCGCTGTATTATCCCTATCACTTTGATATCTGGCAATACTCATCAACCGGACAGATTGATGGAATTGACGGAAATGTTGACCTTAATATTTGTGTGACTGACTATTGATAACAATACTACTTAGAATATTATGAGCAAAAACAGGGAATTTGATTCATCCTTAAGCTTTGAGGACTATGAGCAGAAGGGATATCTGAATCAGGACTTTAGGTTCTTTCATATAAAGAATCGTGAAAAACTGGATATACCGTACCACTATCATGATTTTGACAAACTTATTCTGGTACTGGGCGGCAAAGTTAAGTATCTTATCGAAGGGCGAGAGTATGAGCTCTTGCCCTTCGATTTTGTGCTGGTTAACAGAAATCTGATCCATAAACCTGTGGTAGAGAGCTCCGATGACGAATATGACAGGATAATTCTTTATCTGAATCATGATTTCCTTAGTAAGTATGAGCTTACCGATGCTTTCAAGAAAACCAGGGAGCTTGGCAGCTATGTGGTAAGATTTCCCGCAGCTATCAGTACGGAAGTGCTTGAACTCTTTTCCAAGATTGAGGAAGATATAGCGGTTGAGGATAGTTCTTATGCAGGCAGGTTAATGACAAGACTTGATGTTCTCAAGGCACTTATATGTTTTAACCGTGCATGTATCCAGGAGGATTTCGGGTTCAAACCGGAGGCAAGATATAACAGGAAGGTTATAGAGATTATCGAATTTATTATGGATAACCTCGGAAATGACCTTTCGATAGATTTTCTTGCAGATCATTTTTATATGAGCAAGTATCACATGATGCGAATATTCAAGAATGAAACGGGATATTCCATTCATCAATATATTTCGGAAAAGAGGATTCTGAAGGCCAGAAACCTTATAATGTCCGGAACTCCGGCAACAAATGCATGTGTGGACTGTGGCTTTAGGGATTATTCCACCTTCAGCAGGGCTTTCAAGAACCAACTCGGAGTTCTTCCTTCTGAAGTGAAAATATAAGAAAATCCAGTAAATACTGCAATTTGCAAGTGTCAAGAAAAAATACTTGACACTTGTTTTGGTTTTATGTAATATATCATTTGTGTTATTTGCGGAATGAATGATTTTTAGTTTGAGGCATGCAACTATATGAAACAGATCGTAGAGCAGGGCCTGCTGTATGATTTTTATGGCGAGCTGCTGACAGAACATCAGAAAAAGATATATGAAGCCGCCGTATATGAGGATATGTCTCTTACTGAGATTGCTGATGAGAACGGTATCAGCAAGCAGGGAGTACATGATCTTATCAAGAGATGTACAAATACCTTGCAGGGCTATGAGGACAGACTTCACATGATCAGACGCTTTGAGGCAATCAGGCTAAAGGCACAGGAGTTATCCGCACTTGCCGATGACCGGAATATATCCGACACGGAATTCAGGAACAGACTTAAGAACATTTCGGGCGTTATTATAGAGGAGCTTACATAACAGATGGCTTTTGAAAGTCTTACAGATAAATTACAGAATGCGTTTAAGAACCTTAAGAGCAAGGGAAGGCTTACTGAAGATGATGTTAAGCTTGCCCTCAAGGAAGTCAAGATGGCTCTTTTGGAAGCTGACGTAAGTTTCAAGGTTGTTAAACAGTTTATTTCAGCCGTTCAGGAGAGAGCAATAGGCGAAGATGTGCTTAACGGACTCAATCCTGCACAGATGGTTATCAAGATAGTTAATGAAGAGATGGTCAAGCTCATGGGATCCGAGACCACAGAGATCACTCTTCAGGACAGTAAATATATCACTGTTATCATGATGTGCGGTCTTCAGGGTGCCGGTAAAACTACCACAGCAGCCAAGCTTGCCGGCAAGTTTAAACAGAAGGGCAGAAAACCTCTTCTTGTTGCTTGTGATATATACAGACCTGCCGCTATCGATCAGCTCGAAATTAACGCCAAGAAACAGGAAGTAGAGTTCTTCTCAATGGGCACGGATGTGAACCCTGTTAAGATTGCAACTTCCGCTATGGATTATGCCAAGGAAAAAGGATTAAATATTGTGATTTTAGATACCGCCGGCCGTCTGCAGATTGACGAAGCCATGATGAAGGAGCTTCGCGATATCAAGGATGCCATTGCGGTTCATCATACAATACTTGTTGTGGATGCTATGACCGGTCAGGACGCAGTCAACGTCGCTGAGGAGTTTAATGAGAAGGTCGGCATCAATGAGATCATCCTTTCCAAGATGGATGGTGATACCAGAGGCGGTGCTGCTCTTTCAACCAAGGCAGTTACCGGCAAGCCCATTGTATTTGTGGGTATGGGAGAGAAACTTTCAGATCTTGAGCAGTTCTATCCCGACAGAATGGCCAGTCGTATCCTGGGAATGGGAGATGTGCTGAGCCTCATTGACAAGGCTGTTGAAGCCAATGCAGAACGCGACATCGAAAAAGACCGCGAGATGGCCCAGAAGATGAAAAAGGGCAAGATCGACTTTGAGATGTACCTTGAGAGTATGAAGGCTATGCGCAATATGGGCGGCCTTTCATCAATAATGGGAATGCTCCCCGGAATGGGCAAGATAAGTGATGACCAGCTTCCTGATGAGAAGCAGCTTGCAAGAATGGAAGCAATCGTTCTTTCCATGACACCACAGGAGAGACAGAATCCCAAGCTAATGTCACCTCAGCGCAAACATCGTATTGCTAAAGGCTCAGGTAATGATATCGCTGATGTTAACCGTTTTATCAAGCAGTTTGAGCAGATGCAGAAGATGATGAAGCAGATGCCCGGACTTATGGGCAAAAAGGGTGGCCTTGGAAGACTTGGCGGTCTTGGTAAGTTCCCGGGAGGCGGAAGATTTTTCTAAATCCCATATATATTCATAACGATATGTTCGCAGCTTAATCGCTGTTTCATACATATAAAAACTATTATCTATCTTATATTTATTTAATGGAGGAAATTTAAAATGGCAGTAAAGATCAGATTAAAGAGAATTGGTAAGAAGAAGGTTCCTTTCTACAGAATCATCGTTTCTGATTCAAAGTTCCCTGTACAGGGTAAGTTCATCGAGGAGATCGGAACTTATGATCCTAACACAGATCCCAGCACTGTAAAGGTTGACGAGGAGCTCGCTAAGAAGTGGCTTTCAAACGGTGCTCAGCCTACAGAGTCTGTTGCTAAGCTTTTCAAGCAGGCCGGCATTCAGAAGTGATAAATACTTATTCTGAATAAGTATTATTCTTTTTTCACTAATAATTTGTCGGAGGATGAGCAATGAAAGAATTAGTCGAAGTAATCGCTAAGGCGCTTGTTGACAATCCTTCAGAAGTAGTAGTTACTGAGAAGACTGATGGGCGCAATATTTTGATCGAGCTTCATGTTGCACCTTCAGACATGGGCAAGGTAATTGGCAAACAGGGCCGTATCGCAAAAGCTATACGTGCAGTTGTAAAGGCAGCTTCAACAAGAGAAAACTTAAAGGTTGACGTTGAGATTGTCTAAATAAGATTTTCAGAGTCGAATAGGGCAACAGCTTTATTCGGCTCTTATCACATAAGAGATTATTTATGAATTTTCATGTTATGACACTTTTTCCCGAGATGATAGAACAGGGGCTTTCCAACAGTATTACCGGAAGAGCCAAGGATAAAGGATATATATCCTTTAATGCGATCAATATAAGGGACTATTCAGCAGACTATAAACACCATAAGGTGGATGATTATACATATGGAGGCGGTGCCGGTATGCTTATGCAGGCACAGCCTATTTATGATTGTTTTCAGGCAATAAATGAAGAAATTAAAAAAAACTCCGATACAGCGCCCAGGGTTATATATGTAACTCCCCAAGGCAGTGTTTTTAACCAGAGCATGGCTCAGGAGCTTGCCCGGGAAGAGAATCTTATCTTTCTCTGCGGACATTATGAAGGCGTTGATGAGAGAGTACTGGAGGAAATTGTAACGGACTACATTTCCATTGGTGATTATGTACTGACGGGAGGGGAACTTCCTGCAATGGTAATGATAGATGCTATTTCCAGACTTGTTCCCGGAGTTCTTAATAATGACGAATCCGCTATGACAGAGAGCTTTAATAACAATCTTCTGGAATATCCACAGTATTCAAGACCGGAGGAATGGATGGGCAAAAAAGTGCCTGCAATTCTTCTGTCAGGGGACCACAAGAAAGTAGATGAATGGCGACTTGAGCAGTCGATTATTAGAACAAAAGAAAGACGTCCTGATCTATATGAAAAATGGCTTGCGGAGAACCCGCCAAAGCCCGAGAAACCTAAGAGGAAAAGGCGCAAGAAGTCAGCTTCGGCTGAGACTACAGATAATGCAGATATAAATTCGCAGACAAAAGCCGGCGGTATTGCGGCAGAAGCTTGTGAGTCAGAGAATAATGAGGAAAAGAAATGACAGAGAGATTTCAGGTTGGAGTAATTGCATCAACTCACGGACTTAAGGGAGAAGTTAATGTATTTCCCACAACAGAGGATCCCGAAAGATTTAAGAAGCTCAAAAAGGTGACTCTTACTACACAAAGAGGTGAAAACATAGAGCTTGATGTGGAGAGTGCCAGGTTTTTTAAAAAGTTTGTTATTGTAAAGTTCAAACAGTTCAACGATATCAATGAAGTTGAAAAGTTCAAGAGCTGCGAACTTACAATCGATCGCAAGGACGCTCTTAAACTTGAACCCGGTGAATATTACTGCGCTGATCTTATCGGCCTTGATGTTGTGGATGAAGAGGGGAAGGTACTTGGTAATATCACAGATATTCTTCAGACAGGCGCCAATGATGTGTATGAGATGACAAGGGATGATAACTCTGAGAAGGTATATATTCCTGCCATTAAGGATTGCATCAGGGAGGTATCTCCCGATGAGGGCAAGATTGTGATTCATGTGATGGAAGGCTTGATGTAATTTAATATAATTTCGTAGTAATATTAATACTTTAAGAATTAATGACATTTATTGTTAAATGAATTATAATTAATGTTGCGAGTTATTTGAAAATATCGGCAAATAATTAAAAATATTACGGAGTTTAGATATGGTTGATTACACAGAAGGGGCTGGATATCAGTACCATACTCATGTCAAGAAGGGGGATGTTGGACGTTATGTCATTCTAACCGGCGATCCCGGAAGATGTGAGTCTATTTCACATCTGTTTGATAATCCCAGATTTGTAGCATATAACAGAGAGTACAATACATATACAGGAACTCTTGACGGAGAGCTTGTTACCGTTATGTCTCATGGTATTGGCGGTGCTTCAACTGCAATTGCTGTTGAAGAGCTGCATAAATGCGGTGCGGACACTTTTATCAGGATGGGAACTTCCGGAGGAATGCAGGATGATATTGTAGGTGGTGATATTGTTATCGCCTCAGGTGCTATCCGTGCGGAAGGAACCTCCAAGGAGTATGCACCTATCGAGTATCCTGCAGTAGCATCCTTTGAGGTTGTTAATGCGTTGGTTCAGGGAGCTCAGACAGCCGGTGCCAACTATCATGTAGGCGTTGTACAGTGTAAGGACTCATTCTTTGGACAGCACGAGCCTGAGACCAAGCCTGTGGGACACGAGCTTTTGTGGAAATGGGATGCATGGATCAAGTGTGGAGCCCTTTGCTCTGAGATGGAATCATCTACACTTTTTATTGTCGGTAATTATCTCAGATGCAGAACCGGAGCGGTAATGCTTGTTGTTGCCAATCAGGAGAGGGCCAAAAAAGGACTTCCCAATCCTCAGGTCCATGAGATGGATATGGTCTACAAGACCACAATAGACGCAGTAAGACGTCTGATAGCCATGGATAAAGCCTGAAAAGGTTTTATTATACAAGTCAATCTGACAAACCAAACAAATGGAGGGAAATTATGAAAAAGAAAATTTTAGCAGTTCTTATGGCTGCAACAATGGTTTCTTCTCTCGTAGCATGCGGATCATCTGACAATACCGCACCTGCTACTGAGGAAACTGCAACTGAGGCACCTGCCGCAGAAGAGGCTTCCGCAGCCGAGACACCTGCAGATTCTGCAGACGCAACAGCAGCTCCTGCTGATACAGCAGCTGCTTCAGACATGAAGGTAGCAATGGTTACAGACTACGGCGATATCACAGACCAGTCTTTCAACCAGTCTACTTACGAAGCTTGTAAGGCATTTGGTGAGGCTAACGGCGTTGACTTCACATACTACAAGCCAGAAGGCGATTCTGATGCAGAGCGTGTTGCCATGATCGACAAGGCAGTTGCTGACGGATACAATGTAATCGTTATGCCCGGTTATGCATTTGCAGGCGCTATCAAAGAGACAGCAGAGATTTATCCTGATGTTAAGTTCGTTGCTCTTGATGTTTCTGAGTATGACCTTGAGGGTGATGATTCAGACTTCAACAACCAGACATACGCTAACGTATTCTCAGCTGTATACCAGGAAGAGCTTCCCGGATACATGGCTGGTTACGCAGCAGTAAAGATGGGCTACACTAAGCTTGGTTTCCTTGGTGGTATGGCAGTTCCTGCTGTTATCCGTTATGGATA
The DNA here is from genome assembly GCF_028539135.1 of Butyrivibrio sp. DSM 10294. NCBI lineage: Bacteria > Bacillati > Bacillota > Clostridia > Lachnospirales > Lachnospiraceae > Butyrivibrio > Butyrivibrio sp. DSM 10294. Next base: position 125,457 of record NZ_JANSWL010000088.1, read on the forward strand.
TGGTTTCGTACAGGGTGCTGACGCTGCAGCTGCAGAGCTTGGCGCTGATGTAGAGATTAACTATGCTTACGGTAACCAGTTCTATGGTGATGCTGATATCACAGCTGCTATGGATACATGGTATCAGGGTGGCACAGAAGTAGTATTTGCTTGCGGTGGCGGTATCTTCACATCTGCTGCTGAGGCTGCTGCTAAGGTTGATGGTAAGGTTATCGGTGTTGACGTTGACCAGGCTGCTACAATCGATGGTCAGTTCGGCGCAGGCATGACAATCACATCTGCTATGAAGGGCCTTCAGGCTACAGTTCAGACACTTCTTTCAGCCATCAGAGATGGTCAGTGGGATTCTTATGCAGGACAGATCCAGAACCTTGGTCTTGTATCAGCTGATGATATGAGCCTTAACTATGTTGGACTTCCTGAGGCTACTACAGTTTGGACAGATACATTCTCTGCTGATGATTATAAGGCACTTGTTGCTGATATGGTAAACGGTAAGGTTTCTGTATCTAACGATTCTTCTGCTGAGCAGCCTTCAGCTACAACAGCTAAGATCAATTTCCAGGGCAACATTAAGTAATTTAAGTTGTTAATACGCGCATATCTGCGCTTGCAAGGGCCGGCGGATTCATAGTCTACCGGCCTTTTTTCCAAATATATGGGCATGCGAAGTTGCAAGGCCATGTATTTATTTTGAGTTTAAGAAAAAAAGTATGGAGGGTTAATCAATGGCAGATAACAGTACGTATGCTATTGAAATGCTGAATATTACCAAGCGTTTTCCCGGCATTATTGCCAACGATAACGTTACTATTCAGCTGAAAAAGGGTGAGATTCATGCTTTGCTTGGGGAGAACGGAGCAGGAAAATCCACTCTTATGAGTGTCCTCTTTGGCCTTTATCAGGCAGAGGAAGGTGTCATCAAGAAGGATGGCAGAGAGGTCAAGATCAACAACCCCAACGATGCCAATGATCTCGGTATCGGAATGGTTCATCAGCACTTCAAACTGGTTCAGTGCTTTACGGTACTGGACAATATTATCCTTGGTGTAGAGACAACTAAATATGGATTATTACAGAAGGAAGAGGCAAGAAAGAAGGTTCTTGAACTCTCAGATAAGTATGGCCTTAAGGTAGATCCTGATGCCAAGATTGAGGATATCACTGTAGGTATGCAGCAGAGAACTGAGATTCTCAAGATGCTGTATAGGGATAATGAGATCCTTATTTTTGACGAGCCTACAGCTGTTCTTACTCCCTCTGAGATAGATGAGCTTATGGATATTATGAGAAATCTTGCTAAGGAAGGTAAGTCAATCCTGTTTATTTCTCATAAGCTTGCCGAGATTATGGCAGTTGCCGACAGATGCTCGGTTCTCAGAAGAGGAAAATATATAGGTACGGTTAATATCGCAGATACCAACCAGGACGAACTCAGCCGAATGATGGTAGGCCGTGATGTTCAGCTTGTTGCAACCAAAGAGGATAAGGTTCCCGGCGATGTTATTCTTCATGTTGAGAACATGACAGTACCCTCCAAGCTTCATCATAACAACGCTGTCAAGAACGTATCCTTTGATGTAAGATCCGGTGAGATCGTTTGTATTGCAGGTATTGACGGAAATGGTCAGACAGAACTTGTTTATGGCCTTTCAGGACTTGAGAATTGCACTACCGGTAAGATTACACTTTCCGGTAAGGATATCACTCATGCCTCCATTAGAGAGCGTTCAACCAGTGGAATGAGCCATATTCCCGAGGACAGACATAAACACGGACTTGTTATGGATTATTCACTTGCCTATAACCTGGTACTTCAGAGATATTTTGAGCCTGAGTTCAGCAATAAGGCAGGCTTTTTGAAAAAGTCAGAGATCAATAAATATGCCGACAAGCTGATTAAGCAGTACGATATCAGATCCGGTCAGGGTGCACCCACAATTGCCCGTTCAATGTCCGGTGGTAATCAGCAGAAGGCTATTATTGCCAGAGAAATTGACAAAAATCCCGATCTTCTTATCGCAGTTCAGCCAACAAGAGGTCTCGATGTCGGTGCCATAGAGTATATTCACAAGCAGCTTATAGCTCAGAGAGATGCAGGACATGCTGTACTTCTGGTATCTCTTGAGCTTGAAGAGGTTATGAGTATTTCCGACAGAATCCTTGTTATGTATGAAGGCGAACTGGTGGGAGAGTTTGATCCCAAAAAGACAACACCTGAAGAACTCGGCCTTTACATGGCAGGTGCGAAGAGAAAGGAGATTGGAGCATAATGACTGGTCAGGAAAAAAACAAAAAATCCGGAGGACTCCTTTCAAATCCTGCAGTGCAATCTATTCTTGCAGCACTTTTATGCATTGTGATCGGACTTCTCGTAGGTTATATCGCATTACTTATTATCAACCCCGGCGGCGCAACAAACGCTATCATCACTATTTTAAAGAATTACTTTACCTACCCTTCAAAGCAGGCTGCTATGAAATACCTTGGAAACACCCTTGTTAAGGCAGCACCACTTCTTATGTGTGCTCTTTCCATTCAGTTCTGCTACCAGGCAGGTCTTTTCAACATCGGTGCTGCAGGTCAGTATGTAGCAGGCGCAGGCGCAGCTCTTTTCTGTGCACTTCAGCTTAAGCTGGCATGGCCTGTATGTCTTCTGGCAGCGCTTATTGCAGGTGGCGTTTTCGGAATAATCGTTGGCATTCTCAAGTCATATCTCAATGTTAATGAGGTTATTTCCGGAATTATGCTTAACTGGATCGGACTTTACACTGTTAATATGCTTCTTTCAGGAGTAAAGGAAACCGCCAGCCCTTATACTGTGCAGATTGCCAGCGTTAATAAGAGCGCGCTTCTTCCTTCACTTGGAATGGAGAAACTTTTTACCAACAATAAGTATGTGACAATAGCTATTCCATTGGCTGTTATCATTGCAATTGTTCTTAAGATTGTACTTAGCATGACCGTTTTTGGATATGAGATCAAAGCGACAGGTATTGCCAAGGATGCTGCCAAATACAGCGGAATGAAGGAGAAGAAGAATATTATTCTCACTCTTTTCATAGGCGGCGCTCTTGCCGGCCTTGGAGCTGCATTCCTTTTCCTGACAGGATATGAGCAGTGGTCTGTAACCCAGTCATCTGTTCCCGGTATGGGCTTTAACGGAATTGCCGCAACCTTCCTTGGAGGACTTGATCCTATCGGAACAATTTTTGCCTCCTACTTTATTCAGCATATTACAAGTGGTGGTTCTTATCTCGATAAGAATATTTATCCATCACAGATTTCGGATTTCATCTCCGCAATCATTATCTACCTTTGTGGTTTTGTTCTTTTCTTCAAGCTTTATCTTAACAGTTATCTGAGTAGAAGGCAGGAGAGGGACAAAAACAAGACAGTGGCTTCAACAAATAAAGAGGAAGGAGGTAACAAGTAATGGTACTGCTTCTTCAATATACACTTTTATTTGCGTCTGTTCTTATCCTTGTAGCCCTCGGTGGATGCTTTTCTGAGCACTCAGGTGTTATTAACCTGGGACTTGAGGGAATTATGGTTATGGGAGCGCTGGGAGGTGCTTTGACACTTAAATATATTTCTCCCAATACTCCTGCGCTTGTGATCGTTCTGGCGGTTCTTATTGCATCGATTATCTGCGGAGTTGTCTATTCGATGCTTCTTGCAGTTGCATGTATTAACCTTAAGGCAGACCAGACCCTGGTAGGTACAGCGCTCAATATGCTTGCTGCAGCTGCCGCAACTGTTATTGTTAAGTCAATCAACATCGCTGAGAACCCTGACAATGTATCCTCAACAGTGCAGTATGTTCAGACTAAAAAGGCTCTTGTAGTGTCTATCGGAAGCTTCCAGTTCAACTGGTTTATGCTGGTGGCACTTATTCTGCTCATCTGTGCATATGTTATACTTTATAAGACCAAATTTGGCTTAAGACTTATGGCCTGCGGTGAGCATCCTCAGGCTGCTGACTCCGTAGGTATCAATGTATACAAAATGCGCTGGGCCGGCGTTCTTATTTCCGGAATGCTTGCAGGTATCGGTGGTATTGTATATATTACCGCAGGTGTTAGTGAGTGGAAGTTCGAGGTTGGTGTTGCAGGATTTGGTTTCCTGTCACTGGCAGTTATGATCTTCGGACAGTGGAAGCCTTTAAACATCGGGCTTGCAGCTTTGTTATTCGGATTCTTCAGAGCTCTGTCCAACGTTTATTCAGGATTCGATTTCCTGGCAGCTCTGAATATTCCGGGATCAGTTTATAATATGATGCCTTATATTATTTCTCTTGTTGTGCTGGCATTTACTTCAGCTAATTCAAGAGCTCCTAAGGCAGAGGGAATTCCTTACGATAAAGGATCAAGGTAATTTTTATGGAAGAAAGTAAGATTAAAGAGTTAATTGGCAAAGCAATGGAGATGAGAAATTTCTCCTATACCCCTTATTCACATTTTAATGTAGGGGCAGCACTTCTTGCTGCCGACGGTAGGATCTACACCGGTTGCAATATTGAAAATGCATCATTTACGCCTACCAACTGTGCTGAAAGAACAGCTTTTTTCAAGGCTGTCAGTGAAGGGGTTAAAGAGTTCACAGCCATCGCTATTGTAGGCGGCCCGGACGGAGCAACAGAGCTTGATTACTGCGCTCCTTGCGGAGTGTGCAGACAGGTAATGAGCGAATTCTGTAAGGATGATTTTTTGATCATCACCGCCAAATCGGTGGACGAATACAGAACAGAGACTCTTGTGGAGAATCTGCCCTTCAGATTTGGGCCAAAAGACCTCTTAGACTGACAAATATTAGTATTCAATCTTCAAATATATTTGCCTTGACTTATTCCATGGGGGTATGGTATAGTATAGTACGTTGTGACAATCAGACGGTCCTCTGTTACAGAACCTATGTATTAAGAACGTCCATGGAATAGGAGAAAGAATTATGAGTACAATTATCGAAGAGCTCGAGAAAGAGCAGCTGAACGCTAATGCACCTGAGTTTCACACTGGCGATACTGTAAGAGTACACGCTAAGATCAAGGAAGGTAACCGCGAAAGAGTACAGGTTTTCGAGGGAACTGTTAAGAAGATCCAGGGCGGCAGCAACCGTACAACATTCACAGTAAGAAAAGAGTCTTACGGTGTTGGCGTTGAGAAGACATGGCCCCTTCACTCACCTATCGTTGAGAAGGTTGAGGTTGTTAGAAGAGGTAAGGTAAGAAGAGCTAAGCTGAACTACCTTAAGGGACTTACAGGTAAGAAGGCTAAGGTTAAGGAGCTTGTTACCAGATAATTTGTTATTTGAGAGGCAGTTACTTTATAGTAATTGCCTCTTTCTCGTTAATGGGGACTTTCGGGGATAATGTTTAGAAAAAAGAAGAACACATTCACATTTCATCAGAAGAAAAAAATAATAACACCTAAGCTTATTCAAGAGATTTTTTCCTGGATCATGGTCTCTGTTCTGGCTGTGTTCATGGCATTTGTAATTGTTACTGCTTTTGGAATGCAGGTTAAGGTCATCGGCGATTCCATGGAACCTACGATTGGTAACGGACAGGGAGTATTGGTCAATCGCCTTGTTTTTAAGCTGTTTGGGCCCAAAGAAGGGGATGTGGTAATCTTTTTACCTAACGGCAACACCAATTCTCATTACTATGTAAAGAGGGTTGTTGCGTGTCCCGGTGATAAGGTTCAGATTATTGATGGTAGTTTATATGTAAATGGCCAGCAAACTGAATCTGAGAAGGACGAATATGATAAAATGGAAGATGCAGGGATCGCTGCTTCTGAGCTTAAGCTTGGGAGCGGAGAATACTTCCTATTGGGGGACAACAGGAATAGCAGCGAGGATTCCCGCAGTGCCAACATAGGTGTTGTGACTACCAAAATGATGGTGGGAAAAGCCTGGTTCAAGCTGGGCGGACAACAAGGCAGCGGCGGTTTTATCCTTAACTGATGATCAGTTTTATGAAATATGAGGTGAACAGATGAATTATCAGTGGTATCCCGGGCATATGACCAAAGCGATCAGAATGATGCAGGAGAACATCAAACTGATAGATATTATTATTGAGCTTACAGATGCCAGAATTCCTGCCTCCGGCAGAAATCCGGACATTGATGAGCTTGGTAAGAACAAATATAGACTAATTGTATTAAATAAGGCGGATCTGGCTGATCCTGCCGTGACAAAGAAATGGCGTGAATTCTATCAGACACAGGGTAACTTTGTTATGGAGATGAACTCCAAGACAGGAAATGAAGCCGGCAAGGTCAAAGAGCTGATCACTTCAGCCTGTGCTGAGAAAATAGAAAGAGACAAAAAGCGGGGAATAGTCGGAAGACCCATAAGATGCATGGTTGCAGGAATCCCCAATGTAGGAAAATCCACCTTTATCAATAAACTTGCCGGTAAGGCTTCAGCCAAGACAGGTAATAAGCCCGGTGTCACCAAGGGCAAGCAGTGGATTACTCTTAGCAAGAACATGCAGCTTCTTGATACTCCCGGTATTCTATGGCCTAAATTTGAAGATCAGACGGTTGGACTTCACCTTGCTCTAATAGGTTCTATGAACGATGAGAACCTAGACAGTGTTGAGCTTGCATGCGAGCTTATAAATATTCTCAAAGAAAGCTATCCAAACGCTGTTTATGAGAAGTATAATATAACTAAGGAGCAGGTTGATGAGCAGATGGAAAAAGAGTATTCAACGCCCCTTAGCGCTGTCCTTTCAGCTATAGCCATAAACAGGAAATGCTATAAGCAGGGAGCAGAACCCGATATGGACAGAGCAGCAGCCCTTCTTCTTGACGATTTCAGAAACGGAAGGTTGGGCAGGATTTCTCTGGAACGACCATAAAAAAAGCGCTTAGGCGCGGAAATTAGGTGTGACTTTATGAGTAAGGCTATTAAGGAAATTCTTAATACGGTACTTTATCTTGCGATTGTGTTTCTTCTTACATTTTTGTTTATTACCTTTGTTATGCAAAGGACAGATGTAAGTGGGCAGTCCATGGAGCCTACGCTTCATGACAAAGATTCACTGTTGGTTGATAAGATATCCTACAGATTCAAGGCACCGGAGCGTTTTGATGTTATCATTTTTCCATATAGATACGGAAACGATGAATTTTTCATCAAAAGGATAATAGGTCTTCCCGGTGAGACGGTCAGAATTGATTATGACGGAAATATTTACATCAATGACGTGATACTCAATGAGAACTATGGTGCAGAGGTTATTCTTGATCCCGGAAGAGCTGTTGAGGAGGTAACTCTTGGCAGCGATGAATTCTTTGTTATGGGAGATAACAGAAATCATAGTATGGACAGCAGAGATGTGTCTGTTGGGAGCATCAAAAAGGCTGATATATTAGGCAAGGCCTTTATTAGAATTTATCCTTTTGACAACTTCGGAGCGCTTAGAAAATGACATCAATATCAGAAATAAAGGCCTGTTTGCAGAACTCAGTCACTGGTAGTGATCTGCAGTGTTTTATCGATACTTTTTCAGGTGATGAGCGTGCGGGTGTTATTAAACTGGTTGAAACCGCCCGTAAAAAGCTTGATAATCTTTCCAAAGAAATAGAACGAATCTATAAGATGAGCGAATATGAGAGGCAATATGCTGATTATGGTCTTTTGTGCGGCATTGATGAAGTCGGAAGAGGACCTCTGGCAGGCCCTGTTTACGCCGCTGCAGTTATTCTGCCCAAGGACTGCGACATCTTATATCTAAATGATTCCAAGAAATTATCCGAAAAAAAGAGAGAAGAATTATATGACGTTATCATGGAGAAGGCTGTTGCTGTCGGAATCGGCAGTAATGAAGCTGAGAGGATAGATGAGATCAATATCCTTCAGGCTACCTATGAAGCCATGACCAAGGCTGTTAACAGTCTGAATCCTAAGCCGGATGCTCTTTTGATTGATGCTGTGCATATTCCTCAGCTTGAACAGTACAAGCAGGTCTCTATAATCAAAGGCGATGCTAAGAGCGTTTCAATAGCAGCTGCAAGTATAGTTGCTAAGGTTACAAGAGACAGGCTTATGAAGGAATATGCTCTTAAATACCCTCAGTACGGATTTGATTCCAACAAGGGGTATGGAAGTGCAGACCACATTGCGGCGCTGAAGAAATACGGACCATGTCCTATTCACAGAAGATCCTTTATAGGTAATTTTGTATGAGTAATATCTCCGGTGTAACACAATCAAATGCTCCCATATACGTGAATGGCAGTAATCAGCAGGAGCAGGTGACTAGTCAGCCCCTGCAGCTAAGAAACGGTTCTGCCATTCAGGGAACAGTTGTGTCTGTTACAGACAGTGAAGAGGGTAAGCTTATAAATATTAACGTTGGCGACAACGTGCTCTCCGCCAAACTGTCGGAGGATATGAACCTTAGGGAGGGGCAGACCCTTAGTTTTACTGTTAAGAGTTCCGGAAACGGAACGGTATCAATAACACCTTTGTATGAAAATATGTCAGTGGATCAGAGCACTCTCAAAGCTCTAACCGCTGCCGGCATAGAAATCAATAACGACACTGTTCAGATGGTCAGGGATATGATGAGTGCATCCCTTCCCATTGATAAGAATTCTCTTCTGGAGATGAACAGAAATCTGTCGACTTTTCCAAATGCATCCGTAACGACTCTTGTTGAGATGAAGAGCCTTAATATACCTATTACGGAGAACAATATAGAGCAGTTTACCAATTACAAAAACTATGAGCACCAGGTTCTTAATGAAATGGAAAGCATCATGGACGAGCTTCCTACAGCCTTCAGTGAACTGGTGGACAGTGGCAATGTTAAAGGTGCCATGGATCTGTACGGATCCGTTCTTAAGCTTTTTTCTGATGTACAGGAACCTGCTTCTGCAGATACAGCCACCTTGGCGCAGGTAAGCGAGAACGCTGCAGAAACAGAAAATGCAGAAATCTCCGCTGAAGGAAAATCTGTTCCTATACAGCAAGAAGTAGCAGACGTTAAAAATCAGGCCCTGCAATTCATCCCCGAAGAAGGAAATGAAGCTGCTAAGATCCCGGGATCGGTTAGTGATAAAGAAAACCCGTCACAAGTTACTGCGAAGGATATCCCGGATAATTCATCATACCTTAAAGGTGATTTAAAGGGCTTTGATGATGCATTAAGAAATATAGGAGTATCAGAGAAAACAATAAGTAATCTGATGACAGCAGCCCGCAAGGAAGGAATATCTCTTGATGAACAGAGTGCTGTCCTTAAGGAACTCAGTACTCTTTTTGACGAAGCCGATATGTCCAATCCGGCAGAGGCTGCATCCTGGAAAAATCTGTTTTCTAATGATAATTACAATAAGATCCTTAAGAATTCTATAGAATCCCAATGGCTTCTTAAGCCTGGAGATGTGCTTAAAAAGGAAAATATAGACAATTTGTACCAGCGGCTTGGAAACCAGGCCAAAGCCCTTGCTGAGACAATAAACAATACACTTGGAGATGGCTCAAAACTTGCTCAGTCTGCCAATAATTTAAGCAACAATCTCGACTTTATGAATCAGATCAATCAGATGTTTCAATATGTACAGCTGCCGCTTCAGATGACTCAACAAAACGCCCACGGCGATCTGTATGTATACAGAAATAAGAATAAGCGGATGAGCGAAGATGGCTCTGTCAGTGCGATTCTTCATCTTGACATGGAAAATCTGGGACCTGTAGATGTATATGTAAAAATGACAGACAATAAGGTGAATACCAATTTCTATGTGGCCGATGACAGTGTTATTGATCTGATCAACGATAACATCCATATCCTTAATGAAAGACTTGAGAAAAGAGGATATTCAATGACAGTCAGGATGCATCTTCAGGATGAAATGGACGGAGAGGATTCTGCTGTGGATGAGATGTTTGAGGTAAACAAAATGCCTATTATTTCAACGGCTTCTTTTGACGCCAGGGCATAAATGAATGAGGTGAATTATGCCTGATAATCAGAAACAAAAGATCAAAACCGCCATTGCGCTGGGCTATGATCCCAATGAAGACGGAGCTCCCAAAGTAATTGCCTCCGGCAAAGGCGCGCTGGCAGAAAAAATCATAGAGCAGGCAAGAGATAACAACATCCCTGTCCATGAAGACGATAAGCTCGCAGATACTCTTTCCAGACTCGAAATCGGTGAGATGATACCTCCTGAGCTCTATGAAGTTGTGGCTGAAATCCTTGTTTTTGTAGATGCCATGGACAAAATTAAGGCAAAAGAGAAAAAATAGCAGATTTTACACAGAATGAACACAAAATTATGTTAGATTGGTTGATAATATTATGAATAAAAGAACTGAAGGCACCTGGTATGAGGACATAGCCGCTGATTATATCAAACAGATGGGTGCCCGTATTATTAAGCGGAATTACAGAATCAGAAGCGGTGAGATTGACATAATAGCAAGGGATGGCGACTACTATTGCTTTATAGAAGTTAAGTATCGCAAGGATGATAAATGCGGAGAACCGGAGACAGCCGTGGATTTTCGCAAACAAAGACAGATTTCCAGAGTTTCGAGATATTTTCTATATTCTTTTCTTAAATCCGAAGATATTCCCATTAGATACGATGTAATAGCTATTAGCGGAGAGCAGAGCGCAGTTACCTTAAGGTGGCTTAAGAATGCTTTTGATTATATGGAATAAATGTATGGGGGCAAAATATGGATATTCAGGTAAAAAGGTGTGAAGGCAAGGACAAAATGATCGTTCAGACGGTTAAAGGAGTGACTTATCTTACCTTCCCGAGACTTCAGGAAATTGATTTTATCGATCATCTTTTCAGCACCAGACTGGGCGGTGTCAGTAAGGGCTGCTACAGTGAGATGAATCTCAGCTATACAAGAGGCGATGAGAAGGATGCTGTTGATGAGAATTACAGAAGAATAGCGGATGTTCTCGGTCATGGTCGGACTCTTGATGACTTTGTTCTGACTTTCCAGACTCATACAACCAATGTGATGGTTGTTAAGGAGAAAGATAGAGGAAAAGGTCCTGCCATTGCCCGCGATTATACCGATATAGACGGCCTTGTGACCAATGTTCCCGGAATTATTCTCGGAACATTTCATGCGGACTGTCCACCGATCTATTTTGTGGATCCTGTTCACAGGGCAATAGGGCTGTCCCACTCCGGATGGAAGGGGACAAAAGGAAATATTGCAGCAGCAACTCTTGCAAAGATGAAGGAAAACTATGGGACTGAGCCTTCTGACTGTATTTGCGCCATTGGACCGTCAATCTGCGGACCTTGCTATGAAATTGGTGAGGACGTTGCTAAAGAATTTTCCGAGGCATTTACAGAGAAGGAACTTATGGATAATTCCATTCTTGTGCCATATCCAAATAATAAATACAGATTGTACCTATGGAATGCTATCAAGCTGTGTCTTATGAAGGCAGGAGTTAAGGAAGAAAATATCAGTGTTACTGATGTCTGTACAAGATGTAATCCCGATTTTCTGTTTTCCCATAGGGTGCATCATGACGAAAGAGGCAATTTATGTGCCTTTTTATCTATAAGAGAGTAAATTGATCTATAAAGTTTAGGGAGTGTAGTAGTGTAATGGACAATATTCTGATTGTTGACGATGATAAGGAGATCGTCGATGCTATTGAGATTTATCTTGAGCAGGAAGGATACATGACTTTGCGAGCCTATGATGGGGTTGAGGCTCTGGAAGTACTTAAGGGTGTCAGAGTACAGCTTGCCATTGTTGATGTAATGATGCCCAGAATGGATGGAATACGGCTTGTTAAGGAGCTTAGACAGTTCAGCAAGATACCGATCATATTTTTGTCCGCCAAATCAGAGGATGCGGACAAAATTCTTGGTCTTAATGTAGGAGCTGATGATTATATATGCAAGCCTTTCAATCCTCTTGAGCTTGTGGCAAGGGTTAAGTCCAGCCTTCGAAGGTACAAAGATCTTGGCAGCTATGAGCAGAAGCAGAACGTGTACAGCGTAGGCGGTCTTATGGTGGATGACAATTCCAAGGAAGTAACGGTATTTGGTGAAATGATAAGACTGACTCCGATTGAATATAATATTCTTTCTTTCCTTATAAGGAACAAGGGAAAGGTTTATTCAATTGAACAGATATACGAGAATATCTGGGATGATATTAACGGTCGCGGAGACAATACAATTGCAGTGCATATCAGACATATAAGGGAAAAAATAGAAATAAATCCCAAGGAACCCAAGTATCTTAAGGTGGTGTGGGGCGTAGGATATAAAATTGAGGATGAAGTGCGATGATTGTTTTTTGGGGGAAGAATGTCAGAGCACTGAGAGTTTCGCAGCATGTGCTGGCAGCCGCTATAGCTTTTTTGATCACTCTTATTGCTGCAGGTGATGGAATTATATTATCGAGAAGGCAGTTTTTTATACTTATTGCGATTGCTGCAGTATTATATCTCTTTGTATTATATTCAAATTTACGGACTATACAGCCTGAGCGGGATGGTGACACCGGTCATAGGATGTTTACTGAAGTTATTGTTTTTATGGGAAGCGTTGTGATGGCAGTTCCTGTGATCGCACTTTTTACCTTTAGTTATGTTAGCGGAATCGGTATTGGAAGAATAATGCAAACTCCCTTGTTCCCGTTTGCTGTGGCTGTGATGTCAATGATTATGGATGCCGGATTGCTGTTCATCGAATTTTCTCTTATTGCCAAGCTTAAGGGTGGCAGATTGTGGAAGGATAGCATTCTAAGCTTGATCGGCAGTGCTGCCGGAGATATTATTATGCGGACAACCGATAATGGCAATGTCATAGCTCGCACCTGGATACCATATCTTACTTTTGTAGTGCTGAATATACTGCTGGTGAACCTTGGGATAACCGGTATTGTTTTGGCCTGTGTTATGGACGCTCTTGTGGGGATATATAATTACAGGCAGAATCTTCACAGAGCAGGGATAATTCAGGTTATAGAGAATATTCAGAACGGCGATATAGATGACAAGGTTAATTTAAATATGCTTCATGCTGATAATATACCTCTTGCAATAGCCGTTAATTCTATAGGCGATGGAATTAAAAAAGCAGTCAATACCAGCATGAAAGACGAAAAATTAAAGGCGGATCTTATAACCAATGTTTCTCATGACATCAAGACTCCGCTTACATCGATCATTAACTATGTAGATCTGATGAAAAGAGAAAACATTGATAATAGGCGTGTCAGAGAGTACATTGAGGTTCTTGACGTCAAGTCAAACAAGCTGAAACAACTTACGGAAGACCTGGTGGAAGTATCCAAGATTACATCAGGAAATATAAACATTTCCTTGACGAGAATAAATTTCGTGGAACTCATTAACCAGACCCTGGGAGAATTCCATGAGAAGCTTGAAAAAAGCGAACTTCATGCCGTATTTCGCTATCAGGAACCAAACATGGAGGTAATGGCTGATCCCAGGCACTTGTGGCGAGTAATAGAGAATCTGATCAACAATATTTGCAAATACTCGTTGGCAGGTACCAGAGTTCACATGGCTCTGACCTATCGAAACGATGAAAATACCGGCAAGAAACAGGTTGTTTATTCTGTAAAAAACATTTCAGCCTCAGAACTTAATGTTGACGAGCTTGAGCTTACAGAGAGATTCATAAGAGGTGATGTGTCAAGGACAACGGAAGGGAGCGGTCTTGGCCTGTCAATTGCCAAGAATCTTACCACAGCCCAGGGCGGAAAGTTTGAAATAAGGCTGGACGGGGATATGTTTACGGTTATGCTTTTCTTTGATGCGGCTGAGGCTCAGGAACAAAATTGATTTTATACAATATTAATTGACCGGCCGCTTTTGTTTGCTTTATAATCAAACTAAGTATATGCTTACATCTGGCACAGAAAAGGATTTCGCCGCCAAATCTATTTATACGGAGGAAAAATGATGAATGGATTCATCTACAGAAGAGCCGGGGTTCTTCTTTCAACCATATTAGCTTTTAATGCTTTCGGAATATTTGCCAATGCTTCTGAGACAGAGCTGGAGACAGCATCCTTTGAAGAGGAATTGGAGATTTCCGATGAGCTTTCATATGACGATTACGGTGCTGCGGATGAGGAAATGATAGATATTATCGAGGAATCTGAACCTGAATCCGAAGATTATTCCGGGGATACCTATCCTGATGAACAGGAGGATGTGACCCCTGACGATGAGTATGAGGAACCGGCAACTGATGATACGGACTATATTATAGATTACGATGATTCCGATTGCCGTGAGGAAGAAAACAGTCAGCCTCAGGAAGATAATAATACCGGCAGATCAGCAGGTAATAAGATCAATAAAGAGAGTGATCCGGAAGAGTATTTTACGGTAAGATATGTCTGTGAAGAGAATGATGTTACTGACATTCCAATGGACGATAATACCTATAAAAAAGGCGATATCGTAATGATTTCCTACCTTGAACCCATAAGAGAGGGTTATTCTTTCTGGGGCTGGAGCTTTACCGGAGATTCTTCCTGCGTTTATTCAGCAGGATACACCTTTGAGATCACTGAAGATGTGACCTTGTACGCTACATGGGCGGTCGATGAGTATTTTTATGAAAATGAGAGGAACTTGGAAATTGATGATTTCAGGGAATCCAATCCTATAGTCAATGCCATCAATTCCTATGTGAACTCTCTTAAGGGCAGATTCAAGCCGACCTATAAATATAAGGGCAAAGTCAAATCAATACAGTGCTGTGCCTTTACAGACCAGATATGGGAAAACGCACTTGGCATCGGAAGATACTCAACTCCCGGCAATTATAAGATAATAGATTCCAAGAAAAAGCTTGGAAAATCTCAGATATTTGAATTTCTTAAGGCTAACAATGCACAGCCCGGCGATATTATCTGGTGCCATGATCCTGTAAGCGCCAAGAAGTATAATATTACCCATTACATGATACTTATGGGTTATGACAAAAATGGAATAACGATAACCGATGGATATGAGAGAAACGGCAAAGGTATTATCTGGAAGAATAATCAGAGAGTATCTTATACCGGAGACCATGCCAAATATTTCTCAGGTAAATGTTACGTCAGAATATATCATGTGACTAAGACCAACAAGTAATGCGATAAATAACGAAATGCAAAACAAAAGCCAGAGCAGCAGTGCTCTGGCTTTGATAATGTTTGAAAATGTAAGGATCAGTCAAAGAGTTCTTCGGGAGTCTTACAACCGGAGTTGTATTTGCCGACAATCTCGTGAATCTTGTCTGTGGGCATGTTAACCGTTGACATTGATGCATCATGATTAAGGAAATCAATGATGGTTGCAAGGAATTTGCCCATATCTGCAATGTACAGATATTCTCTGGACTTAACATCCTCGTTCATATAAGTAAGATTGGTGGTGATAACGGCATCGAAATAGTGTTTCTCATAGCCTTCATCAAACTTGCTCATTCCATCGGTGAACAGACCGAAGGTAGTGCAGATAAATACTCTCTTGGCACCCATGTTCTTAAGTTGCTTGGCAGTATCGATCATGGAAGATCCTGATGAGATCATGTCGTCGATGATAATTACATCGCGGCCTGAGATATCCGAACCAAGGAATTCATGTGCTACGATGGGGTTGGTTCCGTTAACCACGTGTGCATAGTCACGTCTCTTGTAGAACATACCTGTATCTGCGCCGATTACGTTGGCGAAATATACAGCTCTGTCGAGAGCTCCCTCATCGGGAGAGATAACGGTAAGATGATCCTTATCTACAATAAGATCATCAATATGTGACAGAAGAGCCTTCATGAACTGATAGGAAGCCAGGAAGTTATCGAAACCTCCAAGAGGCTTGGCATTGGAGATTCTGGGATCATGGGCATCAAAGGTGATGAAATTGGCAATACCCATGTCGTGGAGCTCCTTGAACATCTGGGCTGCATCCAGAGATTCCATTCCGTTTCTCTTGTGCTGTCTTCCTTCATAGAGGAAGGGCATGATAACATTTATTCTCTTGGCCTTACCGGTTATGGCACCGATAACTCTTTTTAAATCCTGATAATGATCGTCGGGTGATTTGTGGTTGAGGTAGTTATACATTTTGTAGGTGATACTGTAGTTGCAGACATCTGTAAGAATGTAAACATCATTTCCACGAACCGACTCCTTGATGGTAGCCTTAGCTTCACCGCTTCCGAAACGGTCAAGATTGTAGCTTATTTTATAATTGTCCTTAACGTAACCGTGGAAAGCCGGGTCGTTCTCCGGCATTTTGTAGAGTTCATGTCTGAACTGGGAAATGTATTTGTTAACACTTTCTCCAAGTTCCTTGGCTGACTCCATTACGATAAGATTGAGCGGCGCTACGGGAATAGTGCCCTCAAGAGAGTGAAAATCCGGCATAGTTGTCCCCTTTATATTTGAAAATTCAAATCTTTACCATATACTGTTTTATCATTACAGCTACTGACACGTCAAGGAATTTCATGTATAATGGAAGAAATAGCGGGTGAATTGGGGTGCTTTGTGCTGGTACAGTATGCACCCTTATTTTAGGCGTTTAAAAAGAGGAATAGGCTATTGAAAAAATATACAGGCCATGTCATAAGCATGGTAATGCCCGGCAGTATTGCCGAAGAAATGAACATTGAACCGGGTGATGTTCTTCTGAAGATCAATGATGAGATCATAGAGGATATCTTCGACTTCCAATATATGGTTCAGGAAGACCACCTGGATATTCTTATAAGAAAGAAAGACGGAGAAGAGTGGCTTCTTGATATTGACAAGGATTTTGACGAGGATCTGGGAATAGAGTTTGAAAATGGACTTATGGATGATTACAGATCCTGCAGCAACAAATGTATCTTTTGCTTTATTGATCAGATGCCCAAGGGCATGAGAGAGACCTTGTATTTCAAGGATGATGATTCAAGATTGTCTTTTTTGCAGGGTAATTACGTTACACTTACCAATATGTCCGACAAGGATATAGACAGAATCCTTAAGTATCATCTGTCTCCGATAAACGTTTCATTCCAGACCACCAACCCGGAACTGCGTTGCAAGATGCTGGGGAACAGATTCGCAGGGGACGCTCTTAAGAAGGTTGACAGACTCTGTGCTCCCGGCACAGGAATCGAAATAAACGGCCAGATAGTTCTTTGCAAAGGTGTCAATGATGGAGAGGAACTCACAAGATCCATTTCGGATCTTACCAAGTATATTCCTAATCTTCAGAGTGTATCGGTTGTTCCTGTGGGACTTTCTAAATACCGCGATGGGCTCTATCCTTTGGAACCCTTTAACAGCGAAGATGCAGCTAAGGTCATAGATGAGATTGAGAGCTGGCAGAAAAAGGTCTATGACGAGCACGGCATTCATTTCATCCATGCCAGTGACGAGTGGTATTTCCTGGCAGGAAGGGATTTCCCGGAGGAAGAGCGCTATGACGGCTATATACAGCTTGAGAACGGCGTTGGAATGATGAGACTTCTGATAAATGAGTTTGATGATGCTGTAGAACGCATAAAAGAACGCTATGGTGATGAAGTTAAGAGCTTTAGCCAAGAGATATCACTGGCTACCGGAAGACTTGTTTATCCTTGTATTAAAGAGCTGGCGGAAAAAGTCACAGAAATTTCCCCTGGCATAAAGATACATGTTTATGAGATAATAAATGAGTTTTTTGGCGAGAGGATAACAGTATCGGGACTGTTGACAGGTCAGGATATAATTAAACAGCTGACCGGCAAAGAACTGGGAGAACGGTTGTATCTTCCTGAGAACCTTCTTAGAAGCGGGGAGGATTACCTTCTCGATGATGTGACCATCGGAGATATTTCCAAGGCTTTGTCCGTGGATGTGGGCATATCAAAATGTGACGGATACTATCTGGCTTGTGCTCTTTTTGGAGTAGAGCCTGAATAATTGTTTTATTAAGTAAGGGAATTTTTATGAGTAGAAAAAATATTGTAGCTGTAGTCGGAAGACCAAATGTCGGAAAATCAACACTATTCAATGCTCTTGCAGGTAGCAGAATTGCCATTGTGCAGGACACACCCGGCGTAACAAGAGACAGAATTTATCAGGACGTGGAATGGCTTAATCACAGCTTTACCCTGATAGATACCGGTGGTATTGAGCCTGATTCCAAGGACATCATCCTTTCTCAGATGAGAGAGCAGGCACAGATTGCTATTGATACCGCGGATGTCATTCTTTTTATGGTGGATGTTAAGCAGGGACTTACCGATGCAGATGACAAGGTTGCCGATATGCTCAGACGCTCCGGCAAGCCTGTGGTTCTGTGTGTTAACAAGGTAGATAATTACAACAGAGACAATCTTGATGTATACGAGTTCTACAATCTAGGTATTGGCGAGCCATTTCCAATATCAGCAATAAATAAGCAGGGTATCGGTGATCTCCTTGAGGAAGTTGTAAGCCATTTTTCCAAGGATTCAACCAGCGAGGAAGAGGATGAGAATACCAAGATCGCTATCATTGGTAAACCAAATGTTGGCAAATCCTCTATTATCAATAAGCTTATCGGAGAGAACAGACTTATTGTATCTGATGTTGCCGGAACCACCAGAGATGCCATTGATACTGAAGTTAAATACAACGGAAAGAAATATACCTTTATCGATACCGCCGGCCTTCGCAGGAAGAATAAGGTTAAGGATGAGCTCGAGCACTATATGATCGTAAGAACTGTAGGCGCAGTTGAGAGAGCGGATATCGCCATCCTTGTTATCAATGCCGAGGAAGGTGTTACCGAGCAGGATGCCAAGATTGCCGGAATTGCACATGAGAGTGGTAAGGCAGTTATCATAGCTGTTAATAAATGGGATCTTATTGAAAAAGACAATCATTCCGTCAAGGAATTTACCAAGGATATCAGAAATACCCTTTCCTTTATGAATTATGCGGAGATAATTTTCATTTCCGCTGAGACAGGGCAGAGACTTGTTAAACTCTATGACATGATTGACATGGTCAGTGAGAATCACGCTATGAGAGTGGCAACCGGTGTCCTTAACGAGATCATGACACAAGCTGTAGTAATGCAGCAGCCACCAAGTGACAAGGGCAAGATGCTCAAGCTCTACTATATCACTCAGGCTGCAGTTAAGCCTCCGACCTTTGTTATCTTTGTTAATGACAAGAAGCTGATGCACTTTAGTTACACAAGATATATCGAGAATCAGATAAGGGAAGCCTTTGGTTTCAAGGGAACACCGCTTAGATTTATAATCAGGGAGAGGAAAGAGGATAAGTGATATGAATTTGTTGGGAGAGAGATTTTTTTGTATTATTGTGGGATATGTTTTCGGCCTTTTTCAGACAGCAATCCTTTATGGCAAAATAAAGGGTGTTGATATCAGGAAGGTCGGAAGCGGAAATGCCGGAACCACCAACACCTTGAGAGTTCTGGGACCTAAGGCTGGAGGCATTGTTCTTCTTGGCGATATTCTTAAGTGTATGGCTGCTATTTTAGCCACATACCTTATGTTTGGCAGGAACAATCCGGATTACATCATTCTATACATGACATATACCGCACTTGGAACCATTTTGGGACATGATTTTCCCGTTAACCTTCATTTTAAGGGCGGAAAAGGAATTGCATGTACCGCAGGATATACAATTTACCTTGGAATCCAGTTTAACTGGCTCTTCATATTGATGGGAGTTCTTTCTTTCTTTGTTCCCTTCAATCTTTTCCATATCGTGTCTGTATGCAGCCTTTTCTATTATACTGCGCTGCTGGTAATGACCATTATTTATGGACAGATGGGTCTTTTTGGTGCAATTCCTCAGGGAGAGCTTATTGAGGTCTACATTATACTTGCTCTTCTTGCAGCACTTGCTTTTTATCAGCACAGAGGAAATATCAAAAAGCTCCTTGCTGGTCAGGAGAGAAAAACCTACGTATTTAAGAAGAACAAGGTTGACTGATAACATAATTATTTCTGGAGGGAAAATTTGGGCAAACAGGTAGGAATAGTCGGAGCCGGAAGCTGGGGGATAGCATTGGCATACCTTCTTTCCAATAACGGACACGACTGCATCATTTGGAGCAGAACACAGGAAACGGTTGATAAGCTTACTGCTTATCATGGAAATGAGGACAAGCTTCCCGGAGTTATTTTGCCGGACAGCGTGAAGTTTACTTGTAATATTGAAGAAGTTGTAAAGGATAAGGACATAATTGTGCTGGTTGTTCCTTCAGCGCATATGAGGGAAACAGTACAGAAAATTGCACCTTACATTGATCTTGATAACGAGGAACATAAGCAGATCATTGTTAATTGCACCAAGGGAATAGAAGAGAGCACCCTGATGGTGATGTCGGATGTTATCCTGGATGAGATTCCCGGATGCAATGTTTGTGTTCTGTCCGGTCCTTCACACGCTGAGGAAGTTGGCAAGGGATTACCGACTACAATTGTCGTAGGTGCCTTTGATAAGGAAATAGCCAGATATATTCAGAATGCATTCATGAGCAATGTTTTCAGAGTGTATATCAGTCCGGATATGCTTGGTATTGAGATTGGAGCTGCCCTTAAGAACGTAATCGCGTTGGCTGCCGGAATGGCCGATGGCTACGGCTGTGGAGATAATGCCAAGGCTGCGCTGATAACAAGAGGAATTGCTGAGATTGGCAGGCTTGGAATGGCTATGGGAGGTAAGTTTGAGACTTTCAGCGGACTCTCGGGAATAGGTGATCTGATTGTTACCTGCGCCTCGATGCATTCAAGAAACAGAAGAGCCGGAATACTGATCGGACAGGGCAAGTCAATGCAGGAAGCCATGGACGAGGTTCACATGGTTGTGGAAGGTGTCTACAGTGCCAAGGCAGCGCTTAAGCTCGCTGAGAAATATGATGTTGAGATGCCTATAGTTAAGGGCGTCAATGACATATTGTTTAACGGCAAGTCGCCCGAAGAAGTTCTTAACGAACTGATGATGCGTGACAAAAAAGCTGAGAGCAGTCTTCTTGACTGGTAATAATCTTAAATTACATAATGTACAAAAACAAAGCCGGAGCTGTTGATAGCTCCGGCTTAATATTTGCCTTCATTAGTTATCAAAATGAGGTTTGATAACATTTTTCACAAATTGAAGCATGATATACATGATAAATGAATCGATAGGAAGCATTACTGCGTTTGATATGCATCTTGCGGGCAATATTGCTTCAATAGCCTTGCCGTACAGAAGGTTAAGCCAAAGAGTGTTAAGAAAGATGTTGCAGAAAATCTTAACGCAAAGCTGAGATAATACGACTCTCCATACTGTAACAGGCTTCCTGAAGGTGAAGAGGCCATAGATAATAGCGCCTGCCATTGCTGTAAAGGTAAAACCGATGAAGAAATCGCCGTCACCGCTTATAAACCACTTAACTATATCCATTACACCGCCGAATATTGCGCCGACCCAGGGGCCGAAAAGGTAATCGATAACCTGATTGGGAAGTCCTGAAAAACCAATTCTGACATATTGTCCGAATTTAATAGTTGCCACATAGCCAAGAACTATGGCAAGTGCGCCCATCATACCGCAAAAGGTGAGGACTTTGGTTTCTTTGAGTCTGCTCAGTGAAGAGTGTTTGATTGATACTGTTTTTGTACTTTCTGACATAAAATTACCTCCTTTGCAGTTTTTCCTTTAACCACATCGGAGGACACAGTATAAGCCTTTTGATGTAGCAGCGGGATGCGACCAAAAAACCGCGGAATAATCATTTCCTTCGTCCGAATGACAACTCCCTGTTCACTCGGCACTTGACGCTTCAAGGTCTACTCTGCATTCATAATAGTTATTTATCGTGTAAATAATACTTTATTTGCTTATGGTTTGCAAGATGATTAGGCAATATTTGTTGTGATAATAGCAAAATATTGGAAGATTTTTTTGTGCAAAACACAGTAGAATGATAATTACTAAAAATGTATGATAAAAATCGGGCTACAAAAACTATATAGATTCATACAGATTGGAGGAGTTATGAAGTTTATTAATGTTACAGATCCTGAGTTCAAGACCTATGGAAGAGTAGTTGAGGGCTACGAGGTAGATCAGATCCTTAAGACTCTTGACGAGTGCTCACCCCTTCCTGATGATGTCGTTTACAAGCCTGAAGAGGAAGAACTCCATAAGCTTGCTCAGACTGAGGAACTTGGAACAAGCCTCTTTGGTGGCATGCCTTTCCAGTTCGGTTATTGCAACGGTCACAACACCAAGCTCAACTGCCTAGAGTATCACAGAGACAGCGAGTTCAACCTGGGTACTGAGGACTTTGTCCTTCTTCTTGCAAGACTTTCAGATCTTGAGGACGGCAAGCTTGATACATCCAAGGTTAAGGCATTCTTCGTGCCTAAGGGAGTACTTGTAGAGGTTTATGCAACAACTCTTCACTATGCACCTTGCCATGCAGATAAGGCTAAGGGCTTCAAGGTACTTGTTGCACTTCCCAAGGGAACCAATGTTGGCAATGCCAAGACAGCAGGTAAGAACCTGGATGACAGAACTCTTTTCGCAACCAATAAATGGCTTCTGGCCCACAAGGATGCTTCCGAGATCAAGGATGGAGCATATGAGGGTCTGTTCGGAGAAAATATTGATATAGATGGCGACAATAATTGAAATTGCTAAGATGGCCGGTGTTTCAATAGGTACTGTCGACAGAGTCCTTCACAACAGAGGTTATGTGAAGGATGAGACCAGAACCAAGGTTGAGAAGGCCATGGAACAACTTAATTATGAGCCTAACAGGGTGGCGCAGGGCCTTGCGGTTATGAAGAAGAAACTCAAGTTTCTCTATATGATGCCCAAGACTCTGCACAATCCCTTTTTTATCCCGGTAAGACAGAGCGCTGAGAAGAAAATTCAGGAACTCAAGGCCTACGGAGTAGAGACTGATGTTTTTGATTATCCTGAAAAGACTGCTGATGAAGAGAAGCTTCTTAAGGAATTATCAGAGACTATAGGCCACTATGACGGTGCCTGCATTCTTGGCAAGGATTCATCTATCAATAAGCTTATTGCTGATGAAGCAAGGAAGAGACCATTTCCGATAGTATTCTATAACAGTAAGATTGAGGGTATTGATTCCATAGCTTATGTGGGCTGCGACTATGTGTCTTCAGGAAGATTGGCAGCCGGACTTGCCGCTATGACAGGCGGGGCAGATTCGAGAGTATGTTTCTTTTCGGAGTTCGGAAGCATTCGTGAAAGTGCCGATGAGAGAATACACGGCTTTTTGAATGAAGCAGATATGCGTTATCCCGAGATGAAGATTTTGGGGAAATGGGATATTACCTCCGATAAGGCCCAGAATAAGAGAGCTGTAAGGCAGATGCTCAAAAAAGCTCCCGAGACAAATGTTGTATATGTGATCAATCCTATGGATTACAGCATATGCAGGATAATCGCCGCCGAGGATAAGGAAAATAAGATCAAGATAATCACCAATGACCTTGTTCCTATCCAATATGATATGTTCAGAGACGGTATCATAAGCGCTACGATCTGTCAGGAACCGGAGAAACAGGGAGAATTGCCGCTGGAGCTGTTATTTAATTATCTTGCCTATGGCATACAGCCAAATAAGATTAATTACACCGAGCTTAGCATACATATTGAACAGAATATTTAAATTTGGAAAAAAGGAATTATTATCAGTTTTTGCCCCTGATTTTTGTTTATTTTTATGGGGGCTGTTCTCTTGACAAACACTGGGTTCCTTTTTAATATTTTAAGTGATGTGTTAACGTACACACATCAGGTTTTAAGGGTAAATACAAGATTGGAGAAAAGGTATGAGATACTTATTAGGAATTGATGTTGGAACATCGGCTACTAAGACTGTACTTTTTGATGAGAACGGAGTAGCACTTGGTTCCGTATCCAAGGAGTACGATCTTCTTACACCTCATAACGGTTGGGCAGAGCAGAGACCTGAGGACTGGAGAGATGCAGTTTTATTCACTGTTAAAGAGGTGGTTAAAAAGGTTGGCGCACAGCCCGATGAGATCAAAGGTATCGGTATTTCAGGACAGATGCACGGTCTCGTAATGCTGGATGAGAATGGTGAGGTTATCAGACCTTCAATTATCTGGTGTGATCAGAGAACTGGCGCAGAAGTAGAAGATATGCTTAAGATCATGCCAAGAGAGAAATGGATTGAGATCACAGCCAATCCACCTCTTACAGGTTGGACCGCTGCCAAGATTCTCTGGGTTAGAAAGAATGAGCCCGAGAATTACAAGAGATGTAAACACATCCTTCTTCCTAAGGATTATATCAGATATATTCTTACAGGCGAGTTTGCTACTGAGGTTTCAGATGCTTCAGGTATGCAGCTCATGGATGTAGCCAAGAGAGACTGGTCACAGGAAGTTCTTGATAAGCTTGAGATTGACAGAGCACTTCTTGGCAAGATGTATGAGTCCTGCGAAGTTACAGGCAAAGTTAAGGCTGACGTTGCCGCAGATCTTGGTCTTTCAACTGAGACTGTAGTAGTTGGTGGCGCCGGCGATAATGCAGCAGCTGCTGTCGGAACCGGTGTCGTTAAGGAAGGTACAGCATTTACTACAATCGGTACTTCCGGAGTTGTATTTGCTCACACAGATAAAGTAAGCATCGATCCTAAGGGACGTGTACATACCTGCTGCTGCGCTGTTCCCGGTGCATGGCATATCATGGGGGTTACACAGGCTGCAGGTTTCTCACTTAAGTGGTTCAGAGATAACTTCTGCCAGAGCTATATTACCAAAGCACAGGAGCTTGGCGTAGATCCTTATGATCTTATCAACGAGGATATTGAGAGCGTTCCTGTAGGAAGTGACAGACTTGTATATCTGCCTTATCTTAACGGTGAGAGAACACCTCATCTCGATGCAGAGGCAAGAGGCGTATTCTTCGGACTTTCAGGCTTCCATTCACAAAAGCACCTCTTGAGAGCAGTTATGGAAGGTGTTTCCTATTCACTTTGTGATTGCAATGAGATTCTTAACGAAATGGGTGTTAAGGTTAATGATATGATGGCTTGCGGCGGCGGTGGTAAGAGCAAGATCTGGAGACAGATGCTTTCTGATCTCTATGGCTGCAACGTAGCTACTATCAAACAGGAAGAGGGTCCCGCACTTGGCGTTGCTATTCTCGCCGGTGTAGGAAGCGGAATATTTGAGAGTGTTCAGGCTGCCTGCGACAAGATCATTACCAAGTCAGCTGAAACAGCACCTGTAGCAGAGAACGCTGAGAAGTATGCTAAGTATCACAAGCTTTATCAGAAACTCTATACAGATCTTAAGGATGATTATAAAGAGCTTGCACAGTTATAATGATATTTACTTGTTAATGACATAAATAATTTAGTTAACCGGGCGAAAGCCTACAAATATAGTTTTAAAGGGTTTAGAAAGGGGATTTTTTATGATTAACATTCCAGAGGTAAAAATTGGACTTGTTGCTGTAAGCCGTGACTGCTTCCCAGCTTCACTTGCAGTAAACAGAAGAAAGGCACTTGTAGAGGCATACAAGAAGAACTTTAACGATAAGGACGTTTATGAGTGTCCTGTTTGCATCATCGAGAGCGAGACTCAGACACTTGAGGCTCTTGAGGATGTTAAGAAGGCAGGATGTAATGCACTTTGCGTATATCTTGGCAACTTCGGACCTGAAATTTCAGAGACACTTCTTGCTCAGAAATTTGATGGACCTGTAATGTTCTGCGCAGCTGCAGAGGAGTCACAGGGTGACCTTATCGACGGCAGAGGTGATGCTTATTGCGGAATGCTCAATGCTAGCTACAACCTTCACCTTCGCGGCGTAAAGGCTTATATTCCTGAGTATCCTGTTGGAACAGCAGAGGAGTGCGCTAAGATGATCAACGAGTTCGTTCCGATCGCAAGAGCACTTGATGGACTTGCTAACCTTAAGGTTATTTCTTTCGGTCCTCGTCCTATGAATTTCCTTGCTTGTAACGCACCTATCCAGCAGATCTACAACCTTGGTGCAGAGATTGAAGAGAACTCAGAGCTTGATCTTTTCGAGTCCTTCAACAAGCACGCAGGTGATCCCAGAATCGCTGAGATCAAGGCTGATATGGAGAAGGATCTTGGCGCAGGCAACAAGAAGCCTGAAATCCTTGAGAAGCTTGCTCAGTATGAGCTTACACTTCTTGATTGGATCGAGGGACACAGAGGCGGCAAGAAGTATGTTGCAATCGCCGGTAAGTGCTGGCCTGCATTCCAGACACAGTTTGGTTTCGTTCCTTGCTACGTTAACTCAAGACTTACAGGAAGAGGAATTCCTGTATCCTGCGAGGTAGATATTTACGGTGCTATTTCAGAGTTCATCGGAACTTGCGTATCTGATGACGCTGTTACACTTCTTGATATCAACAACTCTGTTCCTGCAGATATGTATGAGCAGTCCATCAAGGGCAAGTTCGACTACAAGCACACAGATACATTCATGGGCTTCCACTGCGGAAATACCTGCACAAGCAAGCTTTCAAGCTGCGAGATGAAGTTCCAGAGAATCATGGCTAGAAACCTTCCTGAGGAAGTAACACAGGGAACACTTGAGGGTGACATCATCCCCGGCGATATCACATTCTTCAGACTTCAGAGCACATCTGACAATCATCTTAAGGCATATGTTGCACAGGGTGAGGTTCTTCCTGTAGCTACACAGTCCTTCGGTGGTATCGGTGTATTCGCTATTCCTGAGATGGGAAGATTCTACAGACACATTCTCATCCAGCACAACTTCCCTCACCACGGAGCAGTTGCTTTCGGACACTTCGGCAAGGCTCTTTATGAGGTATTCAAGTACGCAGGAGCAGAAGTAATCGGCTACAACCAGCCTGCATCACTTCCTTATCCTACAGAGAATCCATTCGCTTAATCATTACTCGGCATAATTTACAGGCGCTCACAGAGATTGTGAGTGCCTTTTTTTGCCCTCAAATATGTTTTTTATCTACGATTTTAATTAGTGAATATGGAGTTAAGTTATGCTATAATATTGACCGGTTTTCACTAAATTACCAAGGAGGAGCTTTCAGTAATGAAAGGAAATGTATTGAAAAGAGTGCTGGGGTTGGGCCTTGCATTCATGACAGCATTTTCCGCTTTGCCGCTTCAGGCTGTGGCATCTGAATCTTACGATGATGCAGCTATGATTGAGACTGAAGATGCGCAGATCGAAGAAAATGCGCCCGGGTATGTAGAATACTCGTATGATATTGAAGAGCCTGAATATGATACCGGTGAGGATTATTCATGGCATGAGGATCTGTATCCTTTAGATCTTCTCATTGTTGAACCTGAGA
The DNA here is from genome assembly GCF_028539135.1 of Butyrivibrio sp. DSM 10294. Classification (NCBI taxonomy): domain Bacteria; kingdom Bacillati; phylum Bacillota; class Clostridia; order Lachnospirales; family Lachnospiraceae; genus Butyrivibrio; species Butyrivibrio sp. DSM 10294. The sequence continues at coordinate 152,818 of NZ_JANSWL010000088.1, forward strand.
CCCCGGAGAATCCAGATGAAGAGTACTGGGAATATGAGGCTGAGGAAGAAGCTGAGTTTGAAGCTGAGATGACTTCCGGTGACTTCACCTACACAGTTTCCGGAACCAATGCCACAATTACCGCATATACAGGATCTGACGAAAAAGTTGATATACCTGCTGTAATTGACGATCAGTATACTGTTACAGCAATTGGAAATAACGCATTTAAATCAAATGCGACTATAAAGAGTGTAAATATTCCGGAAGGGGTAGTTTCTATCGGAACTTACTCTTTCCAGAATTGTAAAGCTCTTGCAGATGTAGAGCTTCCTGATTCTCTGAACAAGATTGGAAACTATGCATTTGATGGCGCAACAGCTCTTGTAACCTTGAGCATTCCTTCTAATGTAGAAACTGTAGGAAACTATGCATTCAGAGGTTCAGTAAAGGAAATTACATTTGAAGAAGGTACTGTTAGAATCCCTTCCTATGCTTGCTCTAACGCTACAGTACTTGAAAAAATTATTTTTCCAAATACAGTTACCGAGATTGGCAATCATGCATTTAATTACTGTTCTAAGCTCGTGAAGGTTGTAATTCCTGAAAGCGTAACTAAGATAGAGTCTAATGCTTTCTATAACTGTTCACAGCTTGAAGAGGTTAATATACCTACAGGTCTGAGTTCAATGGGCACCTATGCTTTTGCTTATTGTAAAACGCTGACACAGATAGTGCTGCCTTCTTCTCTTGAAACAGTTCCTAGCAGTGCATTCTATGGATGTAACAATCTGGCAGAGATTGAATTTTCTAAAGGAATTACAACTATCGGAAGCAGTGCATTCTATGGATGTGAAGCACTTTCACAGATAGTACTTCCTGAGGGACTTACAAAAATCGACCAGAGTGCATTTTATAATTGTAAGAATCTTGGAACAGTTCTTATTCCATCAACTGTAACAACTATGGGAAGAAGTATTTTCTATAATTCTGCTTCTTCCGTTATCTTTGCGGACGGAATGGAGGTTATTCCTGCTTCTGCCTGCGACGGTGCTACAAGTCTTAAGGAAATAGCTATTCCTTCAAGTGTTACAACTATTGGAAAAAGAGCTTTCTACGGATGTACAAATCTTGAGAATGTTATTATTCCCGATAGTGTAACAACCATCGAAAGTGAGGCTTTCTATGGAGACAAGCTTCTTAGAATTAATGTTCCCGCAAGTGTAACATCTATTGGAAGCAATGCTTTTGCAGGCTGTACAGTATATGGTAACTGCGGAAGCAATGCTACCTGGGAGCTTGATCAGGAGTCTGCTACCGCAGTAATTACCGGTTCCGGAGAGGTGTCAGGAGCTGGTGCTAATATCTTTGGTGCATTTGAGGACACCATTCAGTTCGTTGAATTTGATGAGAATATTACAGTAATCGATGACAACAGCTTTAAAGACATGGATCAGCTTATGGGCGTTGTCATGGGAGACAATATCACTGAGGTTGGAAACAGTGCTTTTGACAGCTGTGACAGCCTCGAGAGAGTAGAGTTTTCCAAGAATCTTGAAAAGGTAGAGGAGAAGGCTTTTGACGGCTGCTCCTCAATGGATACCATTATTTTCACAGGAAGCCTTCCTCAGATGGAGGATTCAGCGCTTCCTTCAGTTACAACCAAAAAGATTACAGCCTACTATCCAAAGACAAATACAAGTTATAAGGATGCCGGCAACCTATACAAATCCTTTGAATGGAAACAGTGGGATAATACACTCCCTCAGAGAGATGTTATCCTTGTTCTTGACGTATCCGGAAGTATGTCCGGCAACAGAATAAAGAACTTAAAGACAGCGGTATGTGCTTTTGCTGATAAGGTTGGCGGACGTGTTTCCAACACCAGAATCGGTATTGTTTCATATGCAAGTGATGCCAAAAAAGTTCTGGGCTTTACTACAGATGTAGGAAGAATCAAGGCAAGTACCAACAGATTGAGCGCCAACGGCGGAACTTACTATCTCAAAGGCTTTGATGCCGCTCAGTCAATGATGGCTGAGTCAAAGGCAGGAATCAAGACTCTCATCGTATTCAGTGACGGTGAGCCCAGCGACAACAGAAATACCATTGTATCAAGCTCTGAAGCATTCAGAGATAAGGGTTATTACACCTACAGCGTTGGTCTTGCTCCCAGCGATTCCAACAGACAGCTCCTAATCAACGTCGCAGGTGATGAAGACAATTATTTTGAAGCTGATGATATCGATGCACTTATCAACCGCTTTGTCGAGATCTCAGGCGGCGTAGGTAGAACCGGCAACTGCGGTGAGAACGCCAAGTGGAAATATGATTCCGAAGGAAATAAACTTGTTATCTCTCTTGTAAATAAGGCAAACGGTACAGGCAGAATGAAGAACTATACCGGTTCTGATATTCCTGCCTGGAATACATATACTGAGACAATTGAACAGGTCGTTGTTGGGAAAGGAATCACCTACATTGGTACCAACTCCTTTGACGGACTTACAAACGTTACAAAGGTATATATTGATAAGACTGTGATCGAGATTGGTGCAGGTGCATTTGCAGGCTGTAAGAATCTCAAGGAAGTCAACTACTCCGGAACAGAGGCTGAGTGGAAGAAGATAAGTATTGGCGCAAATAATAAGCCTTTACTTAGCGCCAAGAAGAATTACAAGGTTTCTGCTCCCGATGATGAAGACAAGGATGCATCCAAGGTTACAGGAGTAACTGTAACTCCCGCTAACGTTACGATGAATGTTAACGACAGTACTAATCTCAAAGCTCAGGTATTCCCCAAGACTGCAGCCAACAAGTCTGTATCCTGGAGAAGTAGCAATGAGAAGGTGGTTACTGTATCCAAAACAGGTAAGCTCAAGGCTGTAGCAACAGGAACAGCTGTAATTACCTGTACAACTTCAGATGGCGGCTTCAAGGGAACAAGCACCGTAACTGTTACAAATGCTGTTCCTGTCATCAGCAAACTTGATCTTGGCGGATCTGCCTCAGGATTTAAGGTAAGCGATGATATTCCGATCCTCGGAGGTCAGGAATACAGTATTTCTCTTCCTGCTGCGCTTCCTGTAAACTGCGTTCTGGAAGAAAACAAGATCAAGATCGGTATCAATATCGACAAGGATGAGCTTTATTCATATAACTCAACTGAAGGTGTAACAACAACCACCACAGGTGAAAAGAAGTCCATTAAGGAACAGTTTGAGGAGTTTAAAGCAGACGCCTATAAAGCTAACCTTATGCGTAAGGATAAGGACTGGCTTAAGAATGTTCAGGATGAGAAGTTCCTTAAGGCAAATATGCCGGGTGTTGAGTCTTCTGTAGATATCAACTGCGTTGGTTACCTTGAGGGTGCCTGGAGCAACAGCGTAACTTCCATTGAAGGCTGCGTTATTGTTACGATTGAAGGCTCAGCAACACTTCAGAAACAGCTTGTTGTCTGGGTTATTCCTGTTACAGTTAACTGCGAATTTACTGCTGAAGGCAGCATTTCCACAACTGTAGGTTATAACTTCGAAGATGCTAAGTGGTATGGAGATATCAATCTTGCCTTTGGATTCGGAATCGAGCCCTATGCAGGTGTAGGATTTGGTCAGTGGGTTTCCGCAGGTGTATACGGTAAGGCAAAGACTGAATTCAACATCATTGCCAAGACAATGACAAACAAACCGCTGGGTCTTGATAAGTGGTCAATTGCCGGCGAAATGGGCGTTAAAGGATATTTTGCGAAAAAGTCTGCCAGCATCGCTCTCATTTCCGGAGACTATGTGATCTATGACAGATCAAAGGGTGGATTCCAGAAGCTCTCCGTAGATGAAAACGGATTTTTGGAAGAGACTCCCATTGAAGACGAACTTATAATTGAAACACTGAGTGCAATGCCTTCATTACAGTCATCTGTGGCTGCAGCTGATGGAACGCTCGTTTCTGATGTGTATAACGCTGCAAAACCGCTGTTTGTTTCTGCAAATGGCACAACAATGCTTCTCTATGTAACAGATGATGCACAGAGAGGAGCGCTTGACCAGACTAAGCTGGTATACAGCATATATGATGCCAACACTGATTCATTTAGTGATGCCAAGGCAGTTCTTGATGACAACACTGCTGACTATGAGCCTGAAGTATACACAGATGGCAAATACATCTACGTTGTATGGCTTGATTCTTCCAAAACATTTGGTTCAAAGGATGCAGAACTTGTTGATTACATGAAGACCTTCCGTACACATGTAGCAAGATTCGATGCAGGAACAGGTGAGTTTGTAGATCTTGGATCCCCTCAGACTGAGGATCATTACACATATCTTCCTAAGCTCTATATGGATGGTTCCAAGCTCTCACTTGCATACGTTGTAAATAAGGATGATGCAATATTCGGAAGCTCAGATGGAAATGTTGTTTATCGCGCTGAGTACGCAAATGGAAACTGGTCTGTTGCCGGCGAAGAAGCAGGCTATAAGGCAGTTACTTCACTGGCTTTTGGGAAGTCTGATTCAAATGGTGTTTCTGTAGCTTTTGCGGCAGACATGGACAATGATCTTACAACTTCCGATCAGGAGCTTTATATCTGGAACACAAATGGAAGCAAAACTAAGATCTATGAAGGAAACATATCAGCACTTTCCTATACCAAGATTCCGGGTAAATCGGGCAACTTCCTTGCGGCCAACGTTAGCGGTGGTCTTTACTACGTAAACGGCAGTACTTTGACAAATGTTCTTCCTGATGGAACTATGAACAATGACACAAAGTTCGTAGTAAACGGAAATAATGTATATTATCTTCTTAGCAGTTCAGAGAGCAGAAACATTGCGGTTTCCAACTATGACAGCGGTAATTGGGGAACAGCTCTTTTAACACATGAGAGCGCATATGTTGATTCCTTCAGCCTTATAGATGGAAAAGTCGCATATCTCTACAGTGAAGCTAAGAGCGGAAATAAGGGCGTTTGGAACGTAACAAGTTCAATTAAGGTTCTTAAGTCAACAGGATACAGCGATGTAGAACTCGAAACAGCTGATTATGCAATATCAGATGCATATGCCGGCGCTAAGATGCCTCTTAGCCTCTATATCAAGAACAACGGAACCTCAAGACTCAGGAAAGTTACTGCTACAGCAAGCTACAATGGAGAAGAACTGGCTTCATCAACTCTTTCTGTAGATATTATGCCGGGTGATGTTAAGCCCTACGATTTCTCTTTTGACATTCCAAAGGATCTTAGTAAGGGCGGAGATTTCGTGATTTCAGTATCTGCTGAAAATGACAGCAATGAAGCAAATAACAGCCGGACAATTTCACTCAAGAAAGCTGACCTTGAGGTCAGAGCATCTTATGATTACAACGGTGATACACCTTACGTGATCGTTACAGTCCTGAACAACGGTGTATGTGATTCCAACATGAAGCTCACTGTTACCGATGAAAAGGGTAAGAAGTTCCTTGAGGAGAAAGCTCTTATCAAGGCAGGAGAATCAAGCACTTTCTATGAGCCCTATGAGGAAGGAATCACGCAGACTCTTACCGCCACAGTAACAGGTGATGCACCTGAATTCTATGAGATGAACAACACTACCTGGGTAAGAGTTGGAGAAGAGGATGATGACCTGACTGCAGGCGCATTTAACGTTAAGTTCAAGGATATTGTTTCAGATCCATACATGGGCCTTACATATAATTCTGAAAAGAACAGATTTGAGACAGTATACACAGGAAGCGAGATCAAACCTGAGATTGTTGTTTCGGGTCTTAACGGAGTTCTTAAAGAAGGCGTAGATTATACTGTTAAGTATGCGGGAAATGTAAATGTAAGTGCCAAGAATAAGACAGCTACCATAACTGTAACCGGTAAGGGTAATTATTCCGGTAAAAAAGTTCTGAAAGTAACTATTTTACCTGCTGATCTTGAAAAGGCCATGAACACCTACAAGACTCTGGAAGTTCCTAAGGTGATCAAGGTTCAGTCAGGCAAAAAGGCAGCTCCTTCAATTTACTATAACGGATCCTATGCACTTAAGGCATCTGATATGACCTTGAGCAAGACTTCTGCGATAAAAGCAGATACTACTGTAGATATTGCCGGAAAGGGCAATTTTACCGGTGTGCTCAAGGATGTGCCCGTAGCGGTTCTGACAGCACAGGAGATTAAGCAGCTTACGATCAAGGCTCAGGTTAAGCCCGGCGAGCATGTTTATAACGGCAAGGAACAGAAGGCAGAACTTATTGTTACAGCCGGCGCTTCCACAACTGCGCTTACTGAGGGAACTGACTATGCTGTTATCTACAGAAATAATGTAAATGCAGGCACAGCGACAGTTACAGTTAAGGCTCGCGGCGAATATATTGGCTCTGATACCAAGACTTTCAAGATCCTTCCTGACAGAGTCAGCGATATTAGTACAAGCATTAAGGGAACTGTATACTATTCACCTGACGGAGCTAAGCCGGAAGTTGTTGTCACCAAGACCACCGGTGAATCCGAGGTTCTTGTTGAAGGAAAGGATTTCAAGCTGTCCTTCACAGGAAATAAGAAGATTACAACCGCTAAGTCTAAGGCTAAGTATACAGTTACCTTCATCGGTAATTACAAGGGACACGCGCCCAAAAAAGACGTGAAGTTCAGTATCAATAGAGCAAGCATCAGTAAGGCAGATGTTGTGGTTTCGGATATGGTATATTCCAAGCCCGGTACTTACATGTCCAAACCTGTTGTTTCACTTAACGGAAAAGCCCTTTCTACAAAGGACTATACTGTAAAATACTATGTTAATGGCAGTCTTGTTACAGCAAAGAATAAGGTGAAACTTGATGAAGTTAACTCTAAGGAAATTAAGGTCACCATACAAGGCACTGGAAATTACACAGGATCTGTAAGTAAGACCTATAAAGTAGTAAAAGCCTTAAACAACATAGATCTTAGCAAAGCAAAGATTGTCGCTAAGGCTAAGAAGGGCAAAAAGGATGTAGCTGTTGGTAATCAGCAGTACACAGGTCAGGAAATTCAGCCAAGGATCAGAGTTCTTGTAAAGAGCGGAAACTCCTGGATCAAGGTAAGTCCTGAGTATTACACAGTAACTTATGTCAATAATATCAATCCTGGAAAAGCCACCATTCTTATAACCGGCGACGGCAAGAATGCGGTAGGCGGCAAGACTGCAGAGTTCAAAATAGTAAACAAAAAGCTTGATCTTATTAAGTTTTTGTTTGGATGATGAGGTCTATACCGGAAGTATATTGACATATAGAAGGTTTGTTAATAAAATAAAACGTGTTTAAATAAAGAAAAGGCTTTGATCGGAATAAGTAGGACCTGTAGTCTGACCACAGAGAGTTGCCGGTTGGTGAGAGGCGCTGGTTAAGGATAGATTCGAATACCTCCGTGAGCTGCACAGAAGAATGGTAGCTTTATCTAGTAAGCTGTGACGAGACCGATGCGTTATATCGGAAGAGTATGAACTTAGTTTATAGGCTTTGACAGTGTATGAACGACAGGAGTACCCTATGAGGCGTATGGTGTGAGCTATGCGCGAATGAAGGTGGTAACACGATTATATCGTCCTTCGTGATCAATAACTGATTGCGAAGGACGTTTTTTATTGATTAAGATTTCCTTCCAATCAACATTTTTAGGAGGTGCAGATATGCAGATTTTTGAGGAACTTAAGGCAAGAGGACTTATTGCCCAGGTTACAGACGAGGAACAGATAAGAGAACTTGTTAACGCAGGTAAGGCCACATTCTACATCGGCTTTGACTGTACAGCAGATTCACTTACAGCAGGACATTTCATGGCTCTTACACTTATGAAGAGACTTCAGATGGCCGGAAACAAGCCAATTGCTCTTATTGGTGGTGGTACAACCATGATCGGTGATCCTTCAGGAAGAACCGATATGAGAAAGATGCTTACAAGAGAAGACATCGATCACAATGCAGAATGCTTCAAGAAGCAGATGGAGAAGTTCATCGACTTCGGTGAAGGCAAGGCTATGATGGTTAATAACGCTGACTGGCTTATGAACCTTAACTACATCGAACTTCTTCGTGAGGTCGGTGCATGCTTCTCGGTTAATAACATGTTAAGAGCTGAGTGCTACAAGCAGCGTATGGAGAAGGGACTTAGCTTCCTTGAGTTTAACTACATGATCATGCAGTCCTACGACTTCTATTACATGTTCCAGAAATACAACTGTAATCTTGAGTTCGGCGGCGATGATCAGTGGAGTAACATGCTGGGCGGCACAGAGCTTATCAGACGTAAGCTTGGCAAGGATGCTCACGCTATGACAATCACACTTCTTACCGATTCACAGGGCAAGAAGATGGGTAAGACAGCAGGTAATGCTGTATGGCTTGATCCCAACAAAACATCACCTTTCGATTTCTATCAGTATTGGAGAAATGTAGGAGATGCAGATGTAGATAAGTGCATCAAGATGCTTACATTTATTCCTATCGAAGAGATTCTTGAGATGGAGAAATGGGACGGATCAAGAATCAACGAGAAGAAAGAAATCCTTGCATTTGAGCTTACAGCTCTTGTTCATGGCAAGGAAGAAGCACAGAAGGCTCAGGACGCAGCAAGAGCACTTTTTGCAGGCGGCGGAGACATGTCCAATGTTCCTTCTGTATCTCTTAAGGCTGAGGATTTCAGAGACGGTGTTGTTGATATCCTTCAGGTTCTTGTATCAGCAGGCCTTTGCGCAACCAGAAGTGAAGCAAGAAGAGCTGTTGAGCAGGGCGGTGTTACCTTCAATGAAGAGAAGGTTTCTGATGTTAAGACAACTTACACCAAGGACGTATTCGGCGAAGGCGTAATGGTCCGCAAGGGCAAGAAGTCTTACAAGAAGGTTACAGCAGAGTTTTAATAATTCTGTAACTGAATAATAATGATCTATTAAGCGCACATGTCCGGGATAGACCGGGGATGTGCGCTTTTTGCAAAATAATATTATTAAGGCAGTTATTGTGAAAAAAGTATTGACATATTTTAGAACAGGGGATATATTAAACATATGAACAGACATTCATATGTATCATAAAACAATGAAAGGAATAACCCAATGGCGATAAATGATGTAGAGTGCTGTGATGAGTTTTGTGTACACAGCGACGTTGTAGAAGAGATTCATAATCTTATGCCCGATGATGACAAGCTGTATGATCTTGCAGAGCTGTTTAAGGTATTCGGGGATTCAACCAGGATAAGAATACTTGTAGCTCTTTTTGCATCAGAGATGTGTGTATGCGATATTGCTGAATCACTCAATATGACACAGTCCGCAATATCACACCAGCTTAGAATACTGAAGCAGAGCAAGCTCGTTGGTAATAAGAGAGATGGCAAGTCAATTATATATTTCCTTGCAGATGAACATGTGAGAATGATCATCGCACAGGGAATGGACCATATAAATGAATAATAGAAGGAAAGAGAGGGAATTGTAATGAAGAAGACTTATAAGTGTGAGGTTGATTGCGCTAACTGTGCAGCCAAGATGGAGGATGCCATCAAGAAGATCGAGGGAGTTGTAAATGCCAGAGTTAATTTCATGACTCAGAAGCTTTCACTTGAGGCTGCAGATGATATTTTTGATGAAGTTCTTGATAAGGCAGTTAAGGCTTGCAAGAAGGTTGAGCCGGATTGTGAGATTGAGATCTGATATTTGAATGAATATGGTCTGTGGTGAGAATGTTCACCACAGACTTTTCTATAAACTAAGGTATACAACAGGAGATTACTTATGACTAAGAAACAGAAAAAAGTAAGAAACAGAATAATAATCACGCTTGTGATGTTTGTGATTCTTTTGACTTTAGATAAGCTTGGATATTTTGATAATATTCCATGGTTTGTTCAACTTCCGATATACGCAGTTCCTTATGTGATCATAGGCTATGATGTTGTTAAGAAGGCTGCTATCAATATTTGTCATGGACAGATTTTTGATGAGAACTTCCTGATGATGATCGCTACATTTGGCGCCTTCGGTATAGGTGAGTACTCAGAAGCTCTTGCGGTAATGCTTTTTTACCAGGTAGGAGAGCTGTTCCAGAGCGTAGCTGTAGGTAAGTCAAGACAATCCATAAGTGATATGATGAGCATTGCTCCTGAATTTGCCAATGTGGTATCAGGCGATGGAACTGTAAATGAAGTTGATCCTGAGGAGGTATCAATCGGTGATATTCTCCTGATCAGAGCAGGGGAAAAGATTCCTGTTGACGGAACTGTTGTTGAGGGAGAATCCTTCCTTGATACTGCTGCACTTACCGGTGAATCTGTTCCGAGGCGCGTAGCGGTTGGAGACTATGTCATAAGCGGCTGTATAAACGGCGAGGGAATACTTAAGATAAGAGCCGAGAAGGCTTATGAGGATTCAACTGTTGCCAGAATCCTTGAACTGGTTGAAAATGCCAGCAACAAAAAATCCAGAATGGAGAATTTCATAACAAGATTCGCAAGATACTATACTCCGGTTGTTACTATAGGCGCAGTGCTTCTTGCGATAATTCCTCCAATTGTTGGAAATATGGCGTTTGCGGACAGCATCAAGAGAGCATGTATTTTTCTTATAGTTTCCTGTCCCTGTGCACTTGTTATTTCTGTTCCGCTTGGGTTCTTTGGCGGAATCGGCGCTTCTTCCAAGATAGGAGTATTGGTCAAGGGAAGCAATTTCCTTGAGGCTGCTGCCGGAATTAAGACCATCGTATTTGACAAGACCGGAACTCTTACCAAGGGTGAATTCAAGGTTACTGAGATTATACCTGCCAAGGACGGAAATGTTGATCAAAATGAGCTTCTAAGGATTGCTGCTGCAGGTGAGAGCATGTCCAATCACCCCATAGCCAAGTCTGTACTTGCTGCATTCTATGAGAAGGCAGGCGAAGGAACTGCTTTTGACGCACTTAATGAATCAGAGACAAGGGAAATTGCAGGCCGCGGCATCAGAACCGTTTATAACGGCAAGGAGCTTCTTGTAGGTAATACAAGACTTCTGGAAGATAATAACATCGCATACGATGTCGTAGAACAGATTGGAACCATAGTATATGTGGCTCTCGATTCAAAATACCTCGGAGCTATTATTATCTCCGATGTTATAAAAGAGGGAACCAAAGAGGCTGTCAGTTTAATGAAGAAGGCCGGTGTCAAAAAGGCTGTTATGCTTACCGGTGACAGAAGAGCTGCCGCAGAATATGTTGCCAAAGAGATCGGTATTGATGAGGTTCATGCTGAGCTACTTCCTGCGGACAAGGTCAGCAGGGTTGAAAATTTACTTTCTTCATCGGATAATAGTAATAATAAGCTTGCGTTCGTTGGAGACGGCATCAATGATGCCCCGGTTCTTATGAGGGCAGATGTTGGTATAGCAATGGGCTCTCTTGGCAGCGATGCTGCTATTGAGGCTGCAGATATAGTGATTATGGACGATGATATCAGAAAGATCTCATCAGTCGTTAAAATAGCAAGAAAGACTCTTAGAATCGTCAAAGAGAACATCGTTTTTGCCTTGGCGGTGAAACTGATAATTCTTGTACTTGGTGCCCTGGGCCTTACTACTATGTGGCTTGCGGTATTCGGTGACGTGGGAGTTGCGGTAATTGCTATACTAAATTCCATGAGAGCGCTTAAGGCTGACTGACTTATGGAGGGAATAAAATAAATGGCTAGAGCAGGACTTGACGTTGGAGAACTTCTTTTAAAGCTGGTTGCCAAAGAGACAGGTGAGATAAGTAAGGTTGATTACACACCTCAGAAACCTGCCTTTATGGAGTTTACCCCTGTGGGGGAGACGCATCTTGAGAGAAGTTCGCCGGAATCCCAGGGCGTCAGTTCTGCTTTTTTTACTGAACTGATAAGGCGCCTTTCAGAGGATAAAAGGTGCAATATGCATAAGTTTATGGCCTTGAGACATGGAGTTGTCATAGCGGAATGCGCTTTTGAACCATTTGATATGGATATGTGGCATGTTTCCTATTCGATGTGCAAGAGCGTTATCGGAATGGCTATCGGAATCCTTGTGGGGGAGGAAAAGCTCTCAACAAATGATAAGCTCAGCGATATATTCAGTTCAAGAATGAGTCCCTTCGGATTCCTGAGGAAAAACGTAACAGTTCACAATCTTCTCAATATGACCAGCGGCGTTGATTTCAGTGAGGCAGGAGCAATTTCGGGAAATGACTGGAGAAAGAGTTATCTGGAGAGCTCTTTTAAATTTGATCCCGGTACACAATTTGAATATAACAGCATGAATACTTACATGTTATCCGCTATTATCACTGAGATAACAGGGCAGTCTGCTTTTGATTTTTGCAGGGAGAGAATCTTTAACCCGTTGGGAATCAAAAGAGTCTTTTGGGAGAGCTGTCCCCAGAGTATCACAAAAGGCGGATGGGGACTGTTTATCCGCGCTGAGGACATGGCCAAGCTGGGACAATTATATCTTAACTACGGTATGTGGGAAGGTCAGCAGATCGTTCCCAGGCAGTGGGTTGAAGAGTCGATTAAAAAGCATGTTGAAACCGGACGAGAAGACAGTGGCTTTTACGGATATCAGCTTTGGATAAACGATGACAGGCCCGGTTCCTATGCCTATAATGGTATGCTGGGACAGAACGTTTTTGTTTATCCCGATATTGATATGGTAATTGTGACCAATGCCGGAAACAGTGATATATTCCAGACTAGTCCAATGGCTGTCATGATTAGAAAGGCAATGCAGTATGAAATAGTTGTACAAGATAAACCTCTTCCGGAGGACTTTGCCGCCTTATCTGATCTTAAGGCAATTGCCAAGTCTGTCAGCGGAAGAACAGCTGCTCATCCCGTAATAAGCGCAGGAGGCTGGAAACAGCGAAACGTCACTATGACAACGGGAAGACCCAGGAAGAAGGTTGCAAGCTTTGAGACAAGAAGAGCCGGTTTTAAAATGCAGGTCAATTCCTATAATGTCAGGAATGAGAACAGTCTTATCAGAACCTGGTTTAAAAAGCTCGACGGCAAGACATATGATCTGGATGTGTCCGCTGTAGGCGTCTTTCCTCTGATGATGCAGATAGTACATAATAATTTTACTGATGGAATTCACAGAATCGGATTCAGGATTGGCCACAATAATTCTTTCTGGATAGATCTGTATGAAGGTAGTGCTATATATAAGCTAAGGTGCGGCTTTGGCGGTAAAAGATATGTAAGCGACGTCAACATGCATGGCGAGATGTATAAGGTATCTCTGGCGTCCTTCTGCAAAACTGATGAATATAACAGGCTTGTTATAAGAAACGAGATAAGCTTCCTTGAAGAAGCCTGCAAGAGGACTTTGAATATCTGCTTCGAGGATGATGCTTCCGACAGACCTGACAGAAAGGGGACGTTTATTCATCCCGGAGTACCTTCGGGCATCGAGGTTAGATTCCTTGAAACCCCCGGAACAGATATGCTTATGGAAGCCATGAAGAGCATGGGCACAGATAACCTGGGCGGAATGCAGGGCATGCTCATCAACAAGTTTTACAAGGGCGGGGTAAAAGAAGCATTTGGTCATGCGGTAAAGAATACTTTGCAACCTGTGATCCATGGTAAACTAACTGTCCCTGAGTATGTAGACTATGAGGCACTAGAGAATTTTGCTGATGATACCTTCGTAACCCAGGAAGTGGCCGGTGAAACCATCGAGATTGTCGGAACATCCAAGACTATAGAAGATACGGTTAAAGAAACAGGCTCAAACTTATGAATTATGTGTTAAAAATAGGCTTTTGGGGCATTTTTATGGGCTTTGTATGATATACTAATTGTTGTTTTGTAAAAGAAATATAGTAATTATTTTAAATTTGGAGAGGGTAGATTATGAGTAATGCGATTTATGAGAAGATCACAAAATGCGTCGAGGCTATAAGAGAGAAGACTTCTTTTGAGCCTGATGTTGCTCTTGTTCTGGGATCAGGACTTGGCAACTACGCAGAGAATATAAAGATTGAGGCGGAGATTTCTTATAACGATATCCCCGGATTTCCCGTTTCAACAGTTCCCGGACATGCCGGAAAATTCATCTTCGGATACGTTGGAGATGTTAAGGTTGTATGCATGAAGGGAAGAATCCATTTCTATGAGGGCTACAACGTAAGCGATGTTGTACTTCCCGCAAGAGTTATGAAGATGCTTGGAGCTAAGATCCTGTTCCTTACCAACGCTGCAGGCGGACTTGGTCAAGGATTCGCTGCAGGCGATCTTATGCTTATAACAGACCATATTTCAATGTTTGCACCCAATCCTCTTATCGGCCCCAATATCGATGAGCTGGGAGCACGTTTCCCTGATATGTCCGAAGTTTACAAAAAGGATCTTCAGGAAGTTATCAGAAGCGTAGCTAAAGAGAACGGTATCAAGCTTCAGGAAGGTGTATATGCTCAGCTTACAGGTCCTTCCTTTGAATCTCCCGCTGAGATCAGACTTCTTGGCAATCTTGGAGTTTCTGCAGTTGGTATGAGTACCGTCAATGAGGCAATAGCCGCCAACCATATGGGCATGAGAGTGTGCGGTGTATCCTGCATTTCCAATCTTGCAGCAGGTCTTTCCGAGAATCCTCTTTCCCATGAAGAGGTTCAGGAAGCTGCAGATAAAGCAGCACCTTTGTTTACCAAGCTGGTAACAGAGTCAATCAAGAAATTTCAAATCTGATATTTAAAAAGTTGGGTGGAGTTTATGAGAACACGTTTTTATAACGCAAGAATTCTTACCATGGAGCCCGGAAGAGAGGTTTTCGAAGGCGAGCTCTGGGTAATAGGGGACAGAATTGTCTTCGTGGGGACTGAGGAAGAAGGAAGACATTACTGTGACCATCACAAGAATACGATCTTAGTCTGGGATGAGGAGATTGATTGTCAAAAAAATCTCCTTATGCCGGGCTTTAAGAATGCACATACTCATTCAGCTATGGCTCTTATGAGATCCAAGGCTGATGACATGCCTCTTTCTGATTGGCTTAACAAGCAGATTTTCCCCATTGAGGCGAAAATGACTCCCGAGGATATCTATCATCTTTCCAAAATATCAATAATGGAATATCTGACAAGCGGTATGACTGCTGCCTTTGAAATGTATCTGACACCTTTTTCCGTGGCAGATGCCTTCAGAGACTGCGGCTTTAGATGCGTACAGACCAGCTGTGTCAACAATTTCAGTCAGTCTGTGGAGCTTCTTGAGAAGTATTATACCGATATCAATAAAAGGGACGAATACAATTCCTTTATATTAGGCATTCATGCTGAATATACCTGCTCAAAAGAGCTCCTTGAAAAGACTAGTGAGCTGGTTCATAAGTATAAGGCTCCTTTCTGGGCACATATTTCCGAGACAGAAAGCGAAGTTAATGAATGCAGACAGCGCTACGGTATGTCACCCATAGAATTCTTTGACAGCCTTGGACTGTTTGATTACGGCGGAGGTGGATATCATGTTGTATGGACCGATGAAAAGGATCGTGAGATCCTCAAAAACAGAGGTCTCTATGTTGTTACCAACCCCGGATCCAACACCAAGCTGGCCAGCGGAATTGCTCCGATTACAGATTATATCGAGAGGGGAATTCCCGTTGCTATAGGAACCGATGGCCCTGCCAGCAATAACTGTCTTGATATGTTCAGGGAGATGTTTCTTGTTACAGGACTTCAGAAACTTCGTAATATGGATGCCTCCAGTATGGATGCTGCAGAAGTCCTTAGAATGGCAACCGTTAATGGCGCTCTTGCAATGGGACTTAATGACGCTGATGTACTTGCTGAGGGTAAGTTGGCTGATATTATTATGCTTGATCTGACTCAGCCCAATATGCAGCCTATTAACAATATAGTCAAAAATATCGTGTACAGCGGAAGCAAAGCCAATGTTCTTATGACCATGATTGGCGGAATAATACGTTATAACAGAGGTAAGTTCAATATAGGAGCCGAGCCTTCGGATATCTATGAAAAGGCAAAGGAAATCTCGGCAAGACTTTACGCATAAAATAATTACAGAATAGGAAAAACTTACATGGAAGTATTGATTTTTTTAGGAACACTCACAGGAATCTGCTTTTTGGCATATCTGCTTGGGCTTAGGGATCAGAAACGTCTCGACAGGCTTTTGGATAATAGGCTCAAAGCAGACTTTGGCGAAGCACCCAAAAGAGAATACAAAGCTGACGATCTTGACCATCTTCAGGGCTTTTATCTTAAACACAGAGATGAGTTTCAGATTGACGATGCAACCTGGAACGACCTTAATATGGACGGCGTTTTCGCCAGGATGAATTACTGCTACAGTGCATCGGGAGAAGAGTATCTGTATTATCTTCTTAGGACTCCCATGCAGAGTGATGATTTCGATGAAATGGAGCAGAAAGTTGAATTCTTCAGGGAAAACGGTGATAAGAGAAGGGCTTTTCAGATTCTCTATGCACACATTGGAAGAAGAATAAGGTACTCCATTTACGAATACATCGATTATCTGGATAATGTCAAGAATGTAAGTAACAGCAAGCATTATCTGATGTTAGGACTTATGGGACTGGCATTATTGTCATGCATATTAAATTTTACTGTGGGCTTTAGCATATTTGTGGCTCTGATGGTTGCTAACATTTTTATGTATTTCAGGGTTAAGGACGATGTTGAGCAGTATCTTACCAGTTACAGATACATAATGTCTGTGATCCAGAGTGTTGATGATTTCGCTAAATTAAGTGATCCCGATATCGCAGATGATATAGATGCGCTTAAGACTTCTGCTTCCCACTTCAAATCCTTTTTGAGAGGTTCATCCATACTGATGTCCTCTTCAAGAATGAATTCAGGCAATCCTGCGGAGGTTCTTCTTGACTATCTCAGAATGGCAACCCATCTGGATATCATCAAGTTCAATCAGATGTATTCTGAGCTCATGGAACACAAGGATGATCTTGATACAATTCTTACCATCACGGGTAAGTTGGAAGCCTATATTTCCATTGCCTGCTATAGGCAATCCGTCAAGGACAACTATTGCATTCCTCATTTTACAGGTAGAGATTATGAGGCCAGGGGATTGTACCATCCGCTTATAGAAAATGCAGTGCCTAACGATATCGCAGCTGACAGAGGAGTGCTTATTACAGGCTCAAATGCATCAGGTAAGAGCACATTCCTTAAGACCTGCGCTCTTAATGCACTTCTTGCCCAGTCTATACATACGGTTCTGGCTAAAGAGTACAAGGCCCCTCTTTACAGGATTTATTCCTCAATGGCGCTTAAGGACGACATCTTTGAGGGAGACAGCTACTACATTGTTGAAATCAAGTCCATCAAGAGAATCCTGGATGCAGCAAACGCTGAAGGTAACCCGGTTCTTTGTTTTGTGGATGAGGTTCTTCGAGGAACCAATACTGTTGAGCGAATCGCAGCATCCACTGAGATTCTTAAGAACTTTGCAAAGAGAAACATTATGTGTCTGGCAGCTACTCACGATATAGAGCTCACCACTCTTTTGAAGGATTACTTTGGTATCTACCATTTCGAAGGCGAGATTACCGACAATGATGTTCATTTTGATTATCTTATCAAAGAAGGCCCCGCCACTACCAGAAATGCCATTAAACTGTTGAATGTACTTGGTTATGATGAGAATATCGTCGATAATGCTCAGAGCCTTGCAGAGAAATTCCTTGCAACGGGGCAGTGGATTTAATAAGAACTAATTTACGGAGAATATATGAAAGTAGAGATTTATTCAGACGGTTCAGCCAGAGGAAACCCGGATGGACCCGGAGGCTATGGAGTAGTCCTTAGGTATGTGGATTCCAAAGGCATAGCTCATGAAAAAGAGATAAGTGCCGGTTACGATAAGACCACCAATAACCGCATGGAGCTTATGGGAGCCATCAAAGGTCTGGAAGCACTAAACAGACCATGCGAAGTTGAAATGTACTCAGATTCCAAGTATGTTATCAGCGCTTTTAATGAAGGCTGGATTCCTAAGTGGATCATGAACGGCTGGAAAACAGCGGGTAAGAAGCCTGTTAAAAATGTGGAGCTCTGGAAGAGACTTCTTGCAGCCGCAGAGCCTCATAAGATTAAATGGAACTGGGTAAAAGGCCATGCAGGCCATCCTGAAAACGAAAGATGCGACCAACTGGCAACAGCTGCTGCCGATGGTAATCCTGCCACACTTCTTCATGATGACGGCGGCGACCTTAAGTGATTTTAGAAAGATATATTTATGATTTATTATATTGCTGATTGTCATTTCTTCCATGAAGCCCTTAACACCAAGATGGACTGCAGGGGCTTTGCGAATGCAGAAGAGATGAATGAATACATGATAGCCAAATGGAATGATAAGGTTACAAGAGCTGATACGGTGGTAATCCTGGGAGATCTGTCAGTTGGTAGAGCACCTGAGACCAACGAAGTATTGAGCAGACTTAAAGGAAAGCTTTGCCTTATAACCGGCAATCATGACAAGTTCGTTAATTCTCCGGATTTTGATGCTTCAAGATTTGAGTGGATAGACAGCTACCGCGAGATAACAGATTCTCAGAAAAAGGTGGTATGTTGTCACTATCCGATACCGTTTTATGAGGGCCAATACAGAAAAAGACATAATGGAGAACCTAAGGTTTACATGATGTATGGACATGTGCATGAAACAAGGGATGAAGTACTTATGCAGAAAATCATAGGGATGATCAGGGAAACACCTTATTATCCTATTGGCAGCGAACATGAGAGCACCATTCCCTGCAATATGATAAATTGTTTTTGCATGAAATCAGATTATACTCCACTTACCTTAGGTGAATGGATTAAACATGAAAGTAAACATGAGGAAACGATAAGCATAAAATGAACAAAAATGAGCAATTTATGTCTATTTTTGGAAACGAAATGGTGTTAGTATAGTTACTGGTGTTTTAATTCAAAATATTTATGAGGTGAATAATTATGAAACTTTTTGTCGACACAGCCAATATCGAAGAAATCAAAAAAGCAAATGACATGGGTGTTATTTGTGGTGTTACAACCAACCCTTCACTTATCGCTAAGGAAGGCCGCGATGTTTACGAAGTAGTTAAAGAGATCGCTTCTATCGTAGACGGACCTATCTCAGGCGAGGTTAAGGCTACTACAACAGACGCTGAGGGAATGATCGCAGAGGGTCGCGAGATCGCTAAGCTTCATCCCAACATGGTAGTTAAGATCCCTATGACAGTAGAAGGTCTTAAGGCTTGTAAGGTTCTTTCACAGGAAGGCATCAAGGTTAACATGACTCTTATCTTCACAGCTAACCAGGCTCTTCTTTGCGCAAGAGCAGGCGCTGCTTTCGTTAGCCCATTCCTTGGAAGACTTGATGACATCAGCGTTCGCGGAACAGATCTTATCTCTGAGGTTGCTGAGATCTTCAACATCCACAACATTGAGACAGAGATCATCGCTGCAAGCATCCGTCATCCTATGCACGTAACAGACTGCGCTCTTGCAGGTGCTGACATCGCAACTGTTCCTTACAAGGTAATCGAGCAGATGACACATCATCCTTTAACAGATGCTGGTATCGAGAAGTTCCAGAAGGATTATCTCGCTGTTTTCGGTGAATAATTATCTGCAGATAACTACTTATTAAGATAATTACATAATATAATACTTAATCATGGTAAAATATTGTTAGTATTACGATATTTTGCCATGATTTTTTTATGGGGTTTTATATGGAAACAAAGCAGAAGCTACGAAAACTAAAGCATACACTATATAACGACGGCCTTGGGGTTATAATGCTGGGAGGCTGGTCTGTTCTTAAGCTTGTGATGAGCGTAATCGGAGATGGGAACATATTTGATTACGCTAACGCAGAAATCGATGAAGACAATCTGATGCTGGTAAAGATATTTACGTATATTTTTCTTGTTTTGGGTATAATTATTATCTTTTTTGTGCATTATTACATCGGAAGCAGGGCAATGAGAGTAGGGAAAAAAGATTCAAAGAAGCGTTTCTTTTTGATACCAACAGGATTTATCTGTATTATCACGTTGCTATCAAGTATGCTCTCAATTGCTGCGCTTAAGGATAACATCGATGATCTGGATACGCTGTCGATTTCTCTTATACTTGATATTATGCTTTCTTTTCTGCTTCTGGATATTATAGTTTCAACTATAAGAGTAGGAAGGCTGCAAAAACAGATTATTGCAAAAGAGGGGGAATGATATGCAGGAAGATTTTCATTATTATGCAACCTATTGCGCAGCATTCCTGGCGGGATATTCCCATGAGGAGAGCCTTGATATTGCGTACAGTGCCCAATTTGTAGACCTGTGTTCAAGAACCTTTTTGTCAACGATCGGAGCTCCTTTGGATGCGGCAACAACGCAGCTTCAGCTGGAACTGATGGATGCCAGGACGGATATTATCGGACTTCAGGATATAACAAGGATATGGGCTTCGTTCCATTTTTTACCAAAGGATCTATATGCCATAAAGCAAAGAAGGACGAGGCGTTATCTGAACAAATACCGCCTTATATGCGGCCCGAACGGAGAACTGGTAAGGAAAACCATTGAGCTTGCCAAAGATAAGCATCTTCAATCTGTAGGTATTGCAATGCATGTACTTGCAGATACCTGGGCTCATTCTTATTTTGCCGGCACTCCTTCACTTGTAATAAACAATACAGATTATGATTTCTATGAGATTTTTGAAAGCGAAGACGACTATTCAGAAAGGATAATAAAATTCCGTCATAGCGCTTCGGCTCCGGATGATCTGGATAACAGTATTTATACCAACAGCCTTTCACAGAGTACCGAGAATTCAATAATGAATCTGGGGCATGGCAGAGCAGGTCATCTGCCGGATTACAGCTTTGCAAGATATAAGTATGTTCCCGCCTGGGGAGAATACAAGGTGATAGAAAAGGACAATCCATCGGATTATTTTAAGGCTTTTTGCCAGATGGTATATGCTATGAGATTTCTAAGGGGAAAAGTGGCTGAATTTGTGCTTGATACCTATGCCTTTGAAGAAGTGCAACAGCATGAGGACATAATAAAAGAGATAATTCATAAAAGGCAGCTGAATGCCAGTGAGGACTGGAAAAAATTTGGCGAGAGTCTGTCGGAAATGGAAATCGATGATTTTGACCTGGGCAGGTATTCGGAAGAATACAAAAATGCTTCTCAGGATATGAAGGATAACACATTTCTCGGGAAGTTTATTCAGGGGGCCATTGTTCACAAAGGCATGGTCACCAATGAAATCTATAAATCCAAGAATATTCTTGCGGGTTTTTCGAAAGAAATATTTACATTTAAGGAACAAGAGTAGACATATGACTAAATTTCAGCGGATACAAAGTTTTATATTTGGAATAATAGGGATTATTTTCGGCTTTACACTTGTGGCTTTCCCTGAGGGAACAAGCGAAGTTGTGCTAATTATATTGTCTTTTGTTCTGACCTTTTCAGGGATAAGTACGCTGGTATATTATTTTTCAATGGCTCAGTTTATGGTAAACGGTAGATATATTCTGATCAAAGGCCTGATCATTCTTGATTTTGGACTTTTTTCGGGGACGCTTATAAATGTGCCGAACATCTATATGCTCCTTTACCTGGCTATTCTTCATGCGTTTTCAGGTCTGGTGGAGGTATTAAGATCCATGGAGTCCAAAAAGTACAGCGCCAAAAACTGGAAGCTGAAACTATCTCATGGCATTGTGGATATAATAATTGCTGTATGCTGCATAGTTTTTTTTAAACATGAAGAAACAGTTGGAATCGTTTATGGAATAGGACTAATGTATTCCGCATTTATGCGCATTATCACAGCCTTCAGAAAGACCACCTCCGTCTATATTCAGTGAGATAAATTTACTGCATTTGGATTTGAGACTGAGGAAGCTTTTTTCCAGAATGACATAGAACGGTTCAAAAAGATGATGAAGGGCAGTAATATTGAGATTTCCTGCGGCGCTGTTTACTGCATATACGGAACGAAAGATGTAAATATGGTTATTAACAAAGCTAATGATTTTCTGTGCAAAGAAACTGAACAGAAGAATAGATTATAACTCATATTTGGATTTTTTCTTGTTGATCTCATTCATATATGCTGCTGTTATGATACCTGTTGGAAGAGCAATAACTGCCATGCCCACCAGAGCAGATACCATGGTGATCATTCGTCCCAAGGTCGTGACAGGTGAGATGTCGCCGTAACCGATAGTGGTTATGGAGATGGTAGCCCAGTAGAGTGCGTCAAAGAAATTATTAAAAAGATCAGGCTCTAGCTGGTATATCATCATCGCTGAAACAAAGATATATATCACGATAAGTATCAGAACCGCAAGGAGCTGAGATTTAACTTTACGGATAACATTTGCGATTATTCGCATCGTTTTGGAATATCTCACAAGTTTAAGAACTCGGAAGGTCCTGAATAGCTTAAGCAGCCTTATCAAACCGGATACCGGAATAAACAGTGAAATAACCGGAACTATAGATAAAAGATCAAAGATGGCAAGGGGCGTGAAAATATAGGCAATATAAGCCTCTACACTTTTATAACCCATTTTATAATCTGCTGTATATACCCTTACACAGTAATCAATAAAGAAGAGCAGGCTTGTGGAGAACTCGATGATACGAGTGTAGATGCTCTCAGACTTAAGCGTCATGGGAAGAAGACCTACAATAACCGCAACAGTGATCATTACGTCATAGGCTCTGCTGGAATCATCTCCTATATTCGATACTTCTATTACTTCATAGATTCTCTTTTTTCTGTTAGTCATATCCTAGATATTACCTACTATCAGTGCAACAAGTCCGATTCCGATAAGAAACAGAGTAACTAATCTGCAAAACAGAATAAATATTGTTGCATGGGTGTGTTTCATATTGTGATGAACACCGTTGTCGTCTATAAGATGTTTTGGCGTATTCGATTTACCGTTCATAAATTATCCCTCTAATATATCGTAACATAGTAGAAAAATCGTTACAATTACGTAAATATAAATAAGCTTGAAAAAGGACTTCTTTTGATGGAGAATAAGAATGTTGATAAGAAAGGGAGGAACTTAAATGGCTGAACATACTATTTCCAATGATAAATTATCACTTACAGTGTCTGAGCACGGTGCAGAGATCAGATCAATCATAAGAAAAAGAGATAATAAGGAACTGATGTGGCAGGCAGATTCTGCATTCTGGGGAAGAACGTCACCGGTACTTTTCCCTCTTGTAGGTAACTACTACGAAAAAGAATCAGTATATGCAGGTAAGACTTACACTATGTCACAGCATGGTTTTGCAAGGGATATGGACTTCCATCTCGTGGCTAAGACTGATAATATGCTTAAATTTCTTGTGCGCGATAATGAGATGACCAAGGAAAAATATCCGTTTTCTTTCTATCTTACAATATCCTACGAGCTTGAAGGCGATACGGTTAAGGTTGGCTGGGCTGTGAAGAATACCGATATTAAGACCATGTATTTCTCAATCGGTGGTCATCCTGCTTTCAACTGCGATTTAAACAAGGATAAGCTATTATTTGAAAAAGAAGGTAAGCCCGTAAAGAACAGCCTCACATCCGGAATTATTGAGTCAGACGGAAGCGGTTGCCTTTCTTCAAGACAGAAAACGCTTAAACTTGATAACGGAATTTTATGCCTTAGCGAAGAGATGTTTGATGAGGACGCACTTATTTTTGAAGACCTTCAAAGTGACTGCGTGACCCTTATGGATGAACATGAGAGAAAAGTATTATCTGTTTCCTTCGACGCGCCTCTTTTCGGAGTATGGTCCCCTGCAGGTAAGCATGCTCCTTTTGTCTGCATCGAGCCCTGGTATGGCCGCTGCGATAAGGTTGGGTTCTCCAAAAAGATTGAAGAACGTGAATACGGCACTTCACTTGAAATGGGAGAGGAGTTTATCACAAGCTACGACATAAAGTGCTATTAATACTGATGAGATGGTGGGTATTTTACAAAAGACCGCATAAATACTAGATTTATAGTTGACTTTAGCGATTAAAAGCGTTAAAGTAGTAAAAGAATAATGTTGGTAAGGGGGTAGTTATGTTCATCAAAATTCTTTTACTTGTAGTATTTTTTGCTATGATGCTCACCATCGGTTTCATCTGTCGCAAGAATTCCACCGACGTAAACGGCTTTGTCCTTGGCGGTCGAAGCGTAGGCCCATGGGTTACGGCCTTTGCTTACGGAACTTCCTATTTCTCCGCGGTTATCTTCGTAGGATATGCAGGACAGTTCGGTTGGAAATATGGAATAGCATCAACCTGGGTCGGAATCGGTAATGCGCTGATTGGCTCACTTCTTGCGTGGGTAATCCTCGGAAGAAGAACCAGGATCATGACTCAGCATCTTGATTCAGCAACAATGCCGCAGTTCTTTGCAGCAAGATTCGGCGGAAGATCTCTTAAGATCGCTGCATCTGTTATAACCTTTATCTTCCTGATTCCTTATACAGCTTCTTTGTATAATGGTCTTTCCAGACTATTCGGAATGGCATTTAACATTGACTATTCAGTCTGCGTTATTGTTATGGCCGTTCTTACCGGAATCTATGTAATCGCAGGCGGTTACATGGCTACAGCCATCAATGATTTCATACAGGGTATCATCATGCTGATCGGTATCTGCGCTGTTATCGGTGCAGTACTTAACAGCCAGGGCGGATTTATGGCAGCTCTTGACGGTCTTGCCAGGATTTCAGATGAGAGCGTAGCATCAACACCGGGTATTTTTGCATCCTTCTTCGGACCGGATCCGCTTAACCTTCTTGGTGTTGTAATTCTTACATCCCTTGGAACCTGGGGACTTCCTCAGATGGTTCAGAAATTCTATGCTATTAAGAGTGAGAGAGCTATTGCCAAGGGAACTATCGTATCTACATTCTTTGCATTTATCGTTGCCGGTGGATGCTATTTCCTTGGCGGTTTCGGAAGACTTTTCTCCGATAAAATCGATATTGCAGCTGACGGATATGATTCAATTGTTCCTACAATGCTTTCAGGACTCCCTGATTTCCTTATAGCAATAGTTGTTGTACTTGTATTGTCAGCTTCCATGTCAACTCTTTCATCTCTGGTTCTTACAAGTTCATCTACACTTACTCTTGATCTGATCAAGGGCCACATAGTTAAGAAGATGGATGAGAAGAAGCAGGTGCTTATCATGAGAATTCTTATCGTGGTATTTGTAGCAATTTCTGTTGTTATCGCCATTATTCAGTACAAGCAGAATGTTACCTTCATTGCTCAGCTCATGGGTGTTTCATGGGGAGCTCTCGCAGGTGCATTCCTGGCACCTTTCCTCTATGGTCTGTACTGGAAAGGAACAAGCAAGGCAGGTGTATGGTGCAGCTTCGTATTCTCAACTGTTGTTATGCTTGCTAACATGATTGTAAGATCCAGCTTCCCGAAACTTCTTCAGTCTCCGATCAATGCCGGTGCTTTCTGTATGATTGCCGGACTTGTAATAGTTCCGGTGGTATCATTGTTCACCACGAAGCCTGACAAGGCTCTTGTAGACGGTGCATTCGCATGCTATGATAAGGAAGTTATGGTTCACCAGAGTACATCACTTCAGGATGATACAGAGTAATTTGAGATAGAATATTAAAGTGGTGGTTTGCGTGTCTGACAGGTCAGATGCAGCCACCATTTTTTTATGCAAGAGGATGTTATGATAATTGATATTCACACACATACTTTTCCTGAGAAAATAGCTGCGAAGGCAATAGAGAGCCTTAGCAAAGAGGCACATATACTGGCAAATACCGATGGCACCAATGCCGGATTAAAGAAGTCAATGGAAGAAGCCGGAGTCGATATTTCTGTTATCATGCCCGTTGCTACCAGTGGTTCTCAGGTTGTCAAAATAAACGACAGAGCTGCAAGAGTTAACGAAGAAGAGAGGTCTCTTATTTCCTTCGGCGGAATTCATCCTGATTTTGCGGATTACAAGCAGGAGTTTAGAAGACTTAAGGAAATGGGAATAAAGGGGATTAAGATTCATCCTGTATATCATAAAATGGATATTGATGATATAAGGTATCTTAGGATAATTGAATGTGCTGCTGAGAATGAACTGATCGTTTTAACTCATGCAGGGCTTGATGTAGGATTTCCGGGAGTAGTTCATTGCTCACCAAAGATGTGCAGACATGTATGGGATGAGATAGGTCCATTTAAGTTTGTGCTGGCTCATATGGGCGGCTGGGAGAACTGGGAAGAAGTACCGGAGTACTTTGGAGGCTCGGGAATTTATATCGATACTTCGTTTTCTACAGAGAAGATAAAGCCTCTTAACGATGGCCACTGGGATGGTAAGAATCTGTCTATGCTTGGTACAGAGCGCGTAATGAGGATTGTAGAAGCTATTGGCACTGACAAAGTCCTTTTTGGTTCTGACAGTCCGTGGACCTCACAAAAGGAGAGTTCAGAATTTATCAAGAAACTGCCTCTTTCCGAAGCGGATAGGAATAAGATTCTCGGAGAAAATGCAGCCGCATTGTTGAACCTATAACAGGACGATTACTCTATATTTTGTAGAAAAATACTGATTTTCCTATGCTAATTCACTTATGTGATGAATGTAAGATCAGCTTCGAAAAGTTATACTATGGACTATAAGACGAGTTTTATCGGAGGTATGAGTATGGATGAGATTAATCTGAAGTATCCGATTCTTATGGTCCATGGTATGGGATTCAGAGATCGCAAATATCTTAATTATTGGGGAAGAATTCCGGGAATGCTTGAAAAAGCCGGTTGTAAAGTGTTTTATGGCAACCAGGATAGCAATGCATCAGTTGAAACCAATGCAGAATACCTTTCTTATAGGGTCCAAAAGATATTAGAAGAGACCGGAGCAGAGAAGCTCAATGTAATTGCTCATTCCAAGGGAGGTCTCGATATCAGGTGCGCGATATCTCAATATAATCTGGGCGACAAAATCGCATCTGTAACAACTATTAATTCACCACATCACGGTTCTGCCACAGTTGATAAACTTCTAAGACTACCGGCTTTTCTTGTAAAGTTTGCAGGAAAATGCACTGACATTGTATTCAAAATATTAGGCGATAATAAGCCTGATTCTTATAGTGTCTTTAAGCTGTTTACCACAAAAGAAGCGGAAAAATTCAACGAAGCCAATCCTGATGATCCGAATACCTATTATCAAAGTTATGCATTTGTCATGAAATCACCTTTTGGAGATATGTTTTTATGGTTCCCAAGCCTTGTGGTATGGCTACTCGAGGGACCAAATGATGGACTTCTTACTCCGGATTCTGTAAAATGGGGGAACTATAAAGGCGAGGTTAAGAGTAACTCCCGTCGAGGTATTTCCCATTGTGATGAAGTAGATATGAGGCGTATGAGATTTACCCGCAAGCAGGGTGAAGGAGTAGCTGATATAACAGATTTTTATCTTAATGTGGCCGGAGAATTGGCTGCTATGGGATTCTAAATAAATACACCGCATTTTGATGTGAATTCATCAGAATGCGGTGTTTTGTTTTATATTAGATATTTGCGATGTCTTCCTGTGTAAGAATCTTAAGGCCTTTGCCGGTAAGCTTGGCTTCAGCGGCCTTGGTATCAGCAACACGGAAGATCATGTAAGCATTGCCTGCAGCTCCTCTGCTGGGGAAAGCATACATATACTCGATATTAACTTCTGCCTGGGCAAATACATCAAGGAGCTTGTCCAGTCCACCGGCTTCATCGGGAATTTCTACCGCAAGGACAGGAGTGAGGCTTGCAACAAAATCATTGTCCTTTAAGACATTAACCACATCAAGAGCATCATCTACAATGATACGGGCAATTCCGAAATCCTTGGTTTCAGCAAGAGAGGTGGCACGCATGTCGATATTGTTCTGGGCCATAACGCTGGTAAGCTTCTTAAGTGTTCCTGGTTTGTTTTCAAGAAATACAGAGATCTGTTTTATGCTCATAGCTACCTCCGATTATATGTTGGATTAACTGTCAATAATATTATACACGTCAGATCTTTCTCTTATCAATAACTCTGACAGCCTTGCCTTCGCTTCTTGCGATGGATTTGGGAGCCATAAGAGAGATCTTGACCTTGATTCCGAGCATGGACTTCATGTCCTCAACAAGTTTCTTCTGGCGCTCCTCAACTTCACCAAGGTTGTCGGTGAACATCTCAGGAGTCATCTCAACCTGAACATCCAGGGAATCGGTGTTGTTCTCTCTGTCAACAACAATCTGGTAGTTGGCAGGATAACCGTTGTTAAGAAGTACCGTTTCAATCTGGCTCGGGAATACATTAACACCTCTGACAATAAGCATATCATCTGATCTGCCCATGGGCTTGGCCATTCTGATATGAGTACGGCCGCAGGAACATTTTTCTCTGCTAAGTCTGCAGATATCTCTTGTACGATAGCGAATCATAGGAAATGCTTCTTTGTCAATAGCTGTGAAGACAAGCTCACCGGTTGAGCCTTCAGGAAGTACTTCCTCGGTTTCGGGATCGATGATCTCTGCTATAAAGTGATCCTCGTTAATATGCATTCCCTGCTGCGCTGAGCATTCGAAAGCAACGCCGGGGCCGGAGAGTTCTGTAAGGCCGTAGATGTCATAGGCCTTGATTCCAAGCGTGGACTCTATTTCAGAACGCATTTCTTCACTCCAGGCTTCTGCACCGAATATGCCGGCCTTAAGTGGTATATCATCGGGACCGTAGCCTTCCTCTTTGTATCTTTCGGAAAGATAAGCGGCATAGCTGGGAGTACAGCAAAGGATTGTAGCCTGCAGATCATTGATGAACATGATCTGTCTGTCGGTATTACCTGAGCTGATCGGAACTGTAAGACAGCCTACCTTGTGGGAACCACCGTTAAGGCCTGCACCACCTGTAAAGAGTCCAAAACCGTAGGCAATCTGGCATACATCATCTTCTGAGCCACCTGCTGCCACGATGGCACGGGCACAGCATTCATCCCAGAGGTCGATATCATGCTGGTTATAAAACGCTATAACTCGCTTTCCGGTTGTACCGGAAGTAGAATGGATTCTTACGCAATCCTTTTTGGGTACACCCATAAGTCCATAGGGATAAGCATCTCGCAAATCTTTTTTTGACAAAAACGGAAGCTTATGAAGGTCATCAATTGACTTGATGTCATCGGGTGTGACGCCTTTTTCTTCCATTTTTTTGCGATAATAAGGAACGTCGTTCCATACATGATTAACCTGCTTGATGAGCTTCTCATTCTGGATTTTCCTTATTTCTTCAAGTGGGGCACATTCTATTTCTTTTTGAAAATACTTTTCCATTACCGCTAATCCTCCTGGCGTTGACCTTATAATCAGCCTTTAGCCTGTTTGCCGAGTTCAAAAGCCTTCTTGTTCATCTCAAGGAATTTGGTAGGAACATTGGCTTCAAGTGACTTCATCCATTCTTCCTCGGGAAGATCGAAGTAGTGAGAGAGTCTTCCGAGAAGGACGATATTAACAGCCTTGGCTGATCCGGCTTCTTCTGCCAGTGAGAGGCAGTCAAGAGCATCAACCTTTGCGCCTGTTGCTTTTAATTTGGATACAAGGTCTTCGGGATACTCAGCGGCGCCGGTAATGACAGGCATAGGATCAATCTGCTGAGTATTTGTAACAATCTGTCCATCCTTTTTAAGGAATGGAAGCCATCTTGCAGCTTCGAGAATCTCGAAGGAAACAATGTAATCGGCTTCGCCCTTGTCTATAACAGGAGAGTACACCTTATCGCCGTATCTTACATAGGTAACAACGCTGCCACCTCTCTGGGACATTCCGTGGACCTCTGAGACTTTTACGTCATAGCCCTGGGACATGAGAAGGTGTCCGAGAAGCTTACTTGCAAGAAGTGAACCCTGTCCGCCGACACCTACAATCATAATATTCTTAGTTTCCATCTTCAGGCCTCCTTTCCGGGTGCTTCAAAAGCACCTACGCCGCACATCTGTGAGCAGACGTTGCAGCCAACGCAAAGAGTTGTGTCGATGGTTGCTTTGCCATTTTTCATGGAAATAGCGGGACAACCGATTCTCATACAGCTCTTGCAGCCAACACATTTATCTGTATTGACCTTGAGAGGCGGATTGTGCTTGACGTATTTAAGAAGTGCGCAGGGGCGTCTTGAGATGATAACTGAAGGTGCCTCAACTGCAAGTTCTTCCTTAAGAACTTCATCACACTGCTTGAGATTATAAGGATCAACAACTCGAACTCTTTCAAAGCCCATAGCTTTGCAAAGAGCCTCCAGATCGATCTTGCCGGCAGGGTCACCCTTGATATTGTAGCCGGTGGTAGGATTCTGCTGATGACCTGTCATGCCGGTGATTGAATTATCAACTATAACTACAGTTGAATTGGATTGGTTATAGGCTATGTTGGCAAGACCTGTCATACCTGAGTGCATGAAGGTTGAATCCCCGATGACAGCAACGGTCTTTTTCTCACTCTCAGCTCCGCGTACTTTGTTGAAACCGTGAAGTGCTCCGATGGATGCACCCATGCAGAGAGTCATTTCAATTGCACCAAGGGGAGGAACGGCGCCAAGTGTATAACATCCGATATCTCCAAGTACAGTGCAGTTATTTTTCTTGAGAGTATAGAACAGTCCTCTGTGAGGGCAGCCTGCGCACATTACTGGAGGGCGTCCGGGAATCTGCTCATCAATAGCAAAGCTGTCAGGCACTTCTTTGTCAAAAGCCTTGGCAAGAAGAGCCTGAGAGAATTCATCAACAAGGGGCAGTTTGTCCTTGCCGGATACCTTAAGGCCAAGAGCCTTAACGTGATTCTCGATAATTGGATCAAGCTCTTCAACAACTACAAGATCATCAACCTTGGATGCAAAATCCTTAATAAGCTTCTCGGGAAGAGGATTGACCATACCAAGCTTAAGTACGGAAACAGTGTCTCCGAATACTTCCTTAACATACTGATATGAAGTAGAAGAAGTGATGATGCCGAGCTTAGTGTCTCCCATTTCTACACGGTTGACGGGAGAGGTCTCTGCGTAAGCTATAAGATCAAGAGTTCTCTGCTCAACGATAGGATGACGCTTCTTGGCATTGCCGGGCATCATAACATATTTGGCAATATTCTTCTCGTAGGGCTTGTCGGGAACGGTGCGATCTCCGCAAGATACGAGAGACTGGGAATGTGCTACTCTGGTGCACATTTTAAGAAGTACGGGAGTGTCAAACTGCTCGGATATTTCATAGGCGAGCTTGGCAAATTCAAGAGCTTCTGCGGAATCTGAAGGCTCAAGCATAGGAACCTTGGCAGCGATTGCGTGGTGACGGGAATCCTGCTCATTCTGTGAAGAATGCATGCCGGCATCATCAGCGACAACGATTACAAGTCCTGCGTTAACTCCTGTATAAGACATTGTGTAAAGAGGATCTGCGGCAACGTTGAGTCCAACGTGTTTCTGTGCGCAAAAAGCTCTTCTGCCAGCAAGAGATGCACCAAAAGCAGATTCCATGGCAACCTTTTCATTAGGTGCCCATTCACAGTAGATTTCATCATATTTGGCAGCTTCTTCGGTAACTTCTGTACTTGGGGTTCCGGGATAACTGGAAATAAAGCATACACCGGCTTCGTAGAGACCGCGGGCAACAGCCTTGTTTCCAAGCATGAGCTGCTTGTTTGAATTGTTTTCCATCAATAACCTCCTACCAATATATATAGCCGTAGGGATCAGCTTTATGATGATTTAAAGCGATAAAGCGGCTACTATTTAGAATAATGTAAAAAGTGCATAAAATCAAGTGCTTTTGCAATTGACCGTTTGACCTTTTTTACAAAAGCTAGTATACTTTACTTTAGCACTTTTGTGTGCTAAAGGAGGTTAACAACAAATGCCAATTACAGACTTACTTGAGCGTAATAGCAAATTGTATGGGGATGAAGTTGCTCTTGTGGAGATCAATCCTGAGATCCGTGAAGAGCAGAGGGTTACCTGGAAGGAATATGAGCTGATACAGCCAACTTCCACAGCTTATTACAGAAGACAGATTACCTGGTCGGTTTTCGATGAGAAGGCCAATCGAGTAGCCAATATGCTTATTGAAAGAGGAATCAAGAAGGGACAGAAATGTGCGATCCTTCTTATGAATTGCCTTGAATGGCTTCCTATCTATTTCGGAATTCTTAAGTCCGGAGCCATTGCAGTTCCGCTTAACTTCAGATTTACGGCTGAGGAAATTGATTATTGTCTTAAGGCTTCCGATTCCGACGTTTTATTCTACGGACCTGAGTTCATTGGTCGAATCGAGGATATAGCTGAGAAGATCAAGAAGGACACTCTTATTTTCTTTGTTGGAGATCAGTGTCCTTCTTACGCAGATGACTATTACAGACAGGTTTCCAACAGCTCATCTGTAGCTCCAAGAGTTCTTATTGAGGACAAGGATGAAGCCGCTATTTATTTCTCATCAGGAACAACAGGCTTCCCTAAGGCTATTTTACACATTCATACAGCTCTTATGCAGTCAGCCAAGATGGAGGCTATGCACCATGAGACAACACATGAGGACAATTTCCTCTGCATACCGCCGCTGTATCACACCGGAGCCAAGATGCACTGGTTCGGTTCACTGTACACAGGTAGCAGAGCAGTCCTTCTTAAGGGCAATTCACCCGAGTCCATATTCAGAGCCGTTTCTGAGGAAGAGTGCACTATAGTATGGCTCCTGGTTCCGTGGGCACAGGACATACTTGCTGCTTTGGATAGTGGCAAGCTTAATCTTGAGGATTATCATTTAAGCCAGTGGCGCCTTATGCACATCGGAGCTCAGCCTATTCCGCCGAGCCTTATAAGAAGATGGCTTGAGTACTTCCCTCATCACAAATATGACACCAACTACGGTTTGTCAGAATCCACAGGCCCCGGTTGTGTTCACCTCGGAATGGAGAATGTACGCAAAGTCGGTGCTATCGGCGTTCCGGGATATGGTTGGAAGACCAAGATCGTTGATGAAGATGGTAATATCGTTAAGCAGGGTGAGATCGGAGAGCTCTGTGTCAAGGGACCGGGCGTCATGGTTGAATATTACAAGAACCCTGAGGCAACAGCAGAGATCCTTAAGGATGGATGGCTCTTTACCGGTGATATGGCAAGACAGGATGAGGAAGGCTTCATTTTCCTTGTTGACCGTAAAAAGGATGTTATCATTTCAGGTGGTGAGAATCTGTATCCTGTTCAGATTGAGAGCTTCCTTGCCAAGAATGACAAGATTCACGATGCCGCTGTTATAGGACTTCAGGATGCGCGTCTTGGAGAAATAGCAGCAGCCATTATACAGGTTAAAGAGGGCATGACGCTTACAGAAGAGGAAGTTGAGCACTTCTGCGTTGACCTTCCAAGATACAAGAGACCCAAGAAGATCATTTTTGCAAATGTAATAAGGAATGCAACAGGTAAGATCGATAAGCCCAAGCTTCGTGAGATATATTGCGGAGAAAAGATTGTAGAGAAACAGAATCAGTCATGATTAACTGCAAGCAGTGTGGCGGGAACATTAACACAGTTCCCGCCATTTGTGTTATACTAAAAAAAGATATACTTAATAACGTGATGACAAGGAAGCTTTTATGGGGGATAGGGGAGAGAAGAAATTCAAATTAAATAAGATTACGGTTGAATGTCTTTTGATAGCTCTGATCGGTGTGTTTATTAATGTCGCCGGCATGGAGCTTAACTACAGCTACAATCTTCCGCTTTATTTTAATACCATAGGTACCATTGTCGTTGCTCGCGAATGCGGATTGTTCTATAGTATTCTTACGGCGCTGATCTCCAATCTGGTAACCGGTGCTTTCGATGATTATTCACTATATTTTGCAATAGTCAATGTTCTTGTTGCTATTATCACCTCTATGTTCTATTACAGACGAAGGGATAAGGCAAAAGTAGGTAAACTACATTATTATCTCGTATTGTCGGTTACCACGGGAACAGTTGGGGTGTTTATTGAATGGGCACTTACAGGTTATCCTGTTCATACAACTGTTGAATCTATGACAGACTATTTCTCTAAGATTATGGGAATGGAAGGGCTTGTACCATTTCTGATTGCCGGTAATATCTTCAGCTTTATCGACAAATTCTTTTCTCTTATGATCGCGGTTCTGATTTTCAAACTTATTCCCAAGAATCTGTCTAACGAGATCTGGCGTAATCATATGGGACTTGATCTGGAAACTGACATTTGGGATATGTCCAGCAGGAAAAAAGTAAGATCAAGGCTCTTATGGCTTCTTGCCCTTATAGCTCTTGTTCTTACAGTCGCAATATCATGGATAAGTGTGTCCTTATATACCATCAGATCAAGGGAGAATATTAAAAATGTAGCCATTGGTGCTGCTAAACTTGTAGCCAGGGCGGTTCCGGCCGAAGAGGTAGATCGCTATATAAACGGCAACTTTGATCTTAACAGTGCACCTCGAGATTACAAAGACGCCTTTGATACAATGCAGGCGATAATGGATAATACCCCAAATGCCGTATATGTTTTTGTTTATCGTATTGAGGAAGATGGGTGCTATATTGTATTTGATACGGATCCTTCTTTCATGTCTGCCGGCAAGACAGGTGAGTATTTGCCTGTGGATGATGTTCTGAAGGATAAAATGGATCAGCTGGTCAGAGGTGAAAGTGTTAGTGTTATTGAGAACAAGGACAGCTATGTTCTTACGGCCTATGAGCCTGTTTATGACTACCATGGCAACTGTGTAGCTTATGCCGGAGTAGATATCAGTATGCTTGGAATTCTTGAGTATTCCAGAGAATTCTTATTAAGGATCAGTTTGATCTCTTCGAGCTTTTTGATACTGGCTATAGCTTATGGTCTGTGGATGGCTTCAGGATATCACAGAATCATCGACAAGCATTATGAAATGGTTGTGGCAGCCAAGGAAGAAGCTGACAGAGCTAATACTGCCAAATCCAGATTCCTTGCAAACATGTCCCATGAGATCAGAACGCCTATTAATACGATCCTCGGAATGGATGAAATGATTCTCAGAGAAGATACAGAAGGTGTTCCTGTCAAATATTCCGAGTCTGTTATCGGATATGCCCATGATATCAAAAATGCATCCTTGCATCTGCTTGGCCTTATAAATGATGTACTTGATGTGTCCAAGATAGAATCAGGTAAGATGACACTGCTGGAGGAGAACTACGATACCCGTGACTTCCTCTTATCAATAATCAAGATGTTTGGTGTAAGAACCAAGGAAAAGGATCTGTTATTTGAAACGGACATTGATCCACAGATTCCTTCAGAGCTCAAAGGTGATGGCAGTAAGATAAAGCATGTGCTGATCAATCTGCTATCAAATGCCATAAAATACACCAACTCCGGCAAGATCAAACTGACTGTATCTCTTGTCGACAGGGGAGAGAGCAAATGTAAGGTATATTATTCCGTAGAAGATACCGGAGTCGGAATAGAAAAAGATAAGCTTGATAAGATATTTGAAGCCTTTGAGAGGCTTGATGAAGACCGAAATTCATCCATTCAGGGCACAGGCCTTGGTCTTCACATTTCACATCAGTTCTGTCACCTGCTTGGTGGTGAGCTCTTAGTTGAAAGTGAGATCGGAGAAGGATCAAGATTTTACTTCGTTCTTGAACAGGCGATAGTTGACAATACTCCAATAGGAACAATAAAGGACTGTGTCAACAAGGAAAGGGAAGAGTATTATCCTGCGTTCTTTGCGCCTGAAGGAAGAGTTCTGGTTGTAGATGACAACGATATGAACCTGAAAGTTATTGAAGGACTTCTTAAAAAGACGGGACTTAAGCTCACCCTGGTCCAGAGCGGTAAAGAATGCCTCTGCAAGCTGGAGAACAGTGCCTATAACTTGATTATTCTGGATCATATGATGCCCGGAATGGACGGAATCGAGACACTTAAGAAGATACGGGAAAAAAATATCCAGATTCCTGTAATAGCCCTTACAGCCAACGTAATGAACGGAGGAGCTTCTTTCTACAAAGAAGCTGGTTTCGATGACTATTTATCCAAACCTGTAGAAGGAAAAACTCTTGAGGAAACTATCCTCAAATATCTGCCGGTGGGACTACTCAAGAATTTTGATGACTATGAACATCCCGGAGATGAGGCTTTTGATCAGCAGGATGATGAGGAAAACAAGGAAGTTGTTGAGGCCCTTCGAAACATTGATGGAATCAAGCTTAATGATGGCATAAAATATTGCGGCAACCTGGATGCTTACCTTAAATTCCTCCATTCCTTCGAACTTGGAATAGATGATAAAGCTGCGGAGATTGAAAATTCTTATAAAAATGGCGATTATGAGTTCTGTACCATAAAGGTTCATGCGCTAAAGAGTACAGCGAGGATTATCGGCGCAACTCATTTGTCTTATCTTGCGGAACAGCTGGAGAAGGCAGGCAGAGGAGATGATATTCAGTTCTTTGACGATCATATAGCTGAGCTTCTTGAGATGTACAGGGAATACAAAGAAAAGCTTAAGACAGTTCCTGAGAAGAAAAAAGTCGAGAAGAAGCCGCTGATATCCCGGGAAGAACTGGGAGGAGCCTATGAAGCCTTAAAAGATTTTGCTCCAAAAATGGATTATGATGCGGTTGAGATGATTCTTGAGGATATTAAGCTCTATAAGCTTCCGGATGAAGATAATGAATTCTTTGAAAAGCTTGAAAAGCTTCTTAAGAATCTGGACTGGGACGAAATAGAAAAAATACTTATGGAAAAATAATCCAAAAAAACAGCTTGCAGTCTAAATTATGGCTGCAAGCTGTTCTTTGCTTATTTAAATGCAAGCTGAGCGAAATTGTAGAATCCAAGGTACCAGATCCGGAAATCATGCTGACCTGCCAATTCCTGCCACATATAATTCTCGCCATCAACAAATTGATCACAGACAGCGGGGAGAGTCTTTGCCGCAGCTGAAGCTGCCTGGTAAGCAATTCTGTCCTGAAGTCCGCAGATATTGTAGAAGTATTTGATCGGATACTGATTATCCTTGAGAATTCCGGCGGTCTTGGAAGCGGGATTACTTGTGGGAGCAGCGGAGAAAGCACCAAAATATGCAAAGAGATCTACACATTCTCCGATACCGATATTGATGGTCTGCATACCACCCATTGATAAGCCGGCCATTGCGCGATGTTCCCTGCTGGCAGTCATGTCATAGCCATTCTCATCATAATCCGCGTAAGTGCTGTAATGTGATTCAATATAGGGAATCAGATCGTTACGAAGCTCCTGGCCAAACAGGTAGAAGGCATCAACGCCGTTACCTTCAGCGCTCTCAAGATCGCAGGCTCTTCCGTTGGGAGTAACTATAATGAAGCCTTCGATATCGCCGTAGTAAGCAAGATTATCCATGATAGCTTTGACCCTTGAGGTGTTCTTGTTCATTCCCCATTCATCCTCATTGCCTCCTATACCATGCATGAGATAGAGAACGTTGTATTTTTTGTCTTCGCTGTAACCGTAAGGAAGGTAAACATTGGCTTCTTTGGTGATCTCGTGTCCATCTCCGGCATAATCGTGTGCAGGATAGGTGATTCGTTCGATAACGCCGC
Source organism: Butyrivibrio sp. DSM 10294 (assembly GCF_028539135.1). Classification (NCBI taxonomy): domain Bacteria; kingdom Bacillati; phylum Bacillota; class Clostridia; order Lachnospirales; family Lachnospiraceae; genus Butyrivibrio; species Butyrivibrio sp. DSM 10294. The sequence goes on from NZ_JANSWL010000088.1 coordinate 190,466, forward strand.
CTTCATCTGTACGAAGGGCAGTGTATTTGGGATGAACCATTTCTCCGATTTCAGCAGTGGCTTCTCTTTCTTCTGTAGTGCTATCAACAGATGCATCTGTTGATGCGGCCTCTGTGGCTTCTTCCGTATATGAGGTCTCCTGGTTGATTGCCTCTTGGATCCCGTCTGGAACTGTTTCTTCACTCGCCTCTGCTACAGCTTCTGAAACAGCCTCGGAACTTGTATCTACTACTTCCTGTGTTGCGGTGGATGCTCCTTCGTTATCAACTGGCGCAGCAGGCGAAGAGCTTGAACAACCTGTCATTAATGTTGCCATTATCATTACCCCCATGAGTATTTTCTTTTTCATAATTACTATACCTCCAAGTTATTCCCCAAAAATAAAAGGGTAAGAATTCATCTTACCCTTTTAACATAATAGTATTATGACTTGTATTGTGCTTATCACATATTATCCAAAATCAGTCAAAATTTGCGATAAACGCTGCGAACTTTGATGTTTTCAGCCTTGCCTCCAAGGATCTTAACGGTTTTGGATTCGCCGTTAAGGTCAAAATAGTTATCGGAGAGTAGCAGGTCATCATTGTCATTCATGATCTCGACGCTCTTAGCATAGGATGCCGAATTAACTGTTATCTCATCACCGTTTACTTCAAAGGTAAGCTCCGGGTCAACAAATTCGAAGTGTTTAGGAGGACAGAAGAGGACGGTTCCCTCAGAAAGGATTTCCTCGGTATCGTTATCCATAAGTGAATAGCTTACATAATTCTTGTGAATATCGATGTCTTCGAAGTTTTTCTCACAGACAAATTCTGACTTCAGAGCCTCAACTGTAAGGAGTGCGCTTTCATTTCGGATAATCTTGGAAGTATTGTCCCTAAGCTGCCAGATAGCTATAACGTCACGATCCTCCATTGTCTCATTACTTACGTAGAGTTTAATCGACTTAACAAGCTCATCTATCTCATCGTTAACGCTTACGCACTGATCAAGGAAGCCTCTTTCCTCACAGGAAATAAGAAGAGGGGCAAAAAATCTCTTTGCGTAGTACTGAAGCGCCTTCCATCTGCCATAGTAGTCAATGGAGGCCCAGGAAGCCACAGGCCAGCAATCATTCAGCTGCCAATAGACAGTACCCATGCAGCGCCCCCTGTTTCTTCTGAAGTGTTCAACGCCGTATTTGATGGCTTCTGCCTGAAGGAGCTGCGAATAATATACTACATCGCCAATACTTTCGGGATAGAGATAGGTCTGACTCATGTAGTTCATTATTTTGCCGTTAGCCGCATTGTTACGCTGATGCTTCTCCATTACATATGAGAAAATGTTCCTGTCCTTGGGCTTTGTAAAAGTCTCAATGGTCTTAAGTGAAGGGAAGGACTGGAATCCAAATTCTGAAAGATAACGGAAATGGAACTGCCTGTAGGCTGTAAAAGGCTGATTGCCGTGCCATACCTCCCAGTAATGCGCATCACCACGATTTTCATCATTGGGGTCATCAAAGCCGCCGCCTGAAGAAGGAGATGCACACCAATAGAAGGTCTCAGGATCAAGGTCCTTCAAGAGTTTCGGGAAAAGATACTCATACATCTTCACATAATCGGATTTAAGCGTATTTTTAGCTCCCCAGTGTTCCTGTCCAACAAAGAGCTCCATCTCGTTATTGCCGCACCATAGACCTAAGGATGCGTGATTTCGGATCCTTTTAACGTTCTGAATTATTTCTTCGGTGATATTGTTTTCAAATTCTTCAGTAAGTCTGTATACTGCGCAGGCAAACATAAGGTCCTGCCATACCACAAGGCCCAGCTCATCACATATATCAAAGAAATCATCCTCGGGATAATAGCCGCCTCCCCAGACTCTTATACAGTTAAAATGTGAATCTGCGCAGTGCTTAAGAAGAGTTCTTGTTCGCTCCTTGTTGACTCTGGATAAAATGTTGTCCTGAGGAATATAGTCAGCTCCCATGGCAAAGATCTTGACGCCATTTACCTTGTGGGCAAATTCACTGCCGTATTGATCCTTATCTGTAGATATCTCCATTGTACGAAGACCAATGCGCTTAGTTACTGAATCAAGCACTTTTCCGGTGGAATCATCAGACAGGGTAACCTCCACAGTGTAAAGGGGCTGCTCGCCATATCCGTTGGGCCACCACAGAAGCGGAGATGTAATGTCATAAGATTCACTCAAAAGAATGTCCTTTACAAGAATTGTGCCATCAGGAGCTGTGACGGTATATTTTATTGTGCTTTTTTCTTCGGTATTGCCGGTGAAAATCTCTTCACAGGCAGATAATTTCAGAGTTACGATATTATTAAGCGGGTTATCCACTGCTGAGTGGTATTGTCTTATGTAAACGTCGGATAGTCTTGCTTTTTCCACGCAGTCAAGATAAACACCCCTCTGAAGGCCGCAGTCAGCAAGCCTTGGACCCCAGTCCCAACCAAACATATAGTGTGCTTTTCGAAGATGTGGGAAGCCTCTGGTGCAGTCCTCGGTTCCAAGCAGGGGATCCTTTTTGAACTGCTCCTTAATATAATTCACGGGAGAATGGAAAACTACTTTGAGAGTATTTTTTTCTTTTAAGAGTTCCTTTACAGGAAACTCATAGGTTCTGTGCATGTTCATGACGTTTCCGAGAAGGGCGTCATTGAGATAGATATCTGCTACGGTATCAATCATCACAAATCTAAGGAAAATCTGAGAAAAATTCTCTGAACTTCCATAGATGTCAGAAGTAAAGTCAGTTACGTATTCGTAATCATACTTCATAAGCTCACGGGCCTTATCCTCATTATCACGATAATAAGGATCCTCCATGAGTCCATTGTCAATCAGATCCTGGAAAACAGAGCCCGGAACAGTAGCATCATAGAATTTGCTCTCATCGGTTCGTCTGAATTTCCAGTTGTCATGTAATAATAATTTAGTCATTTGTATACCTCATAGGTTATAATTATAAGAAAAAGGGCTTCTTTCTAATTCTACAGTAATTCTTTTTAATTTGGTATTGTAAAATAATTAACGATGGATTATTATATTTAAGTTGTATGCGATTTATTTGTGTAATAAATGATAGAGGTAATCTTAATGGAAAAATATAGTATCACCGGGATGAGTTGTGCAGCATGTCAGGCAAGGGTAGAGAAGGCCGTAAGCGCCGTTCCCGGAGTGACAACCTGCAGTGTAAGTCTCCTTACCAATTCCATGGGAGTTGAAGGAAATGCCAAAAAAGAGGATATCATCAAGGCTGTGGAAGATGCAGGTTACGGCGCATCTGTTTTTGCAGGTAGTATTACAGACGAGGAAGATATTCTCGCAGACAAGGAAACTCCGGTATTGAAAAGACGTCTCATTCTGTCTGTTGGATTTCTACTGGTTCTAATGTACTTTTCAATGGGGCGTATGATGCTGGGACTGCCGCTTCCTTCATTTTTGGACGGAAATCATGTGGCTATGGGTATCATACAAATGATTCTTGCCCTCATAGTTATGTTCATCAACAGAAAGTTCTTTATAAGCGGCTTTAAAGGCGCTATTCATGCAGCTCCCAATATGGATACACTGGTAGCCCTTGGTAGTGGAGCATCCTTTATTTACAGTACCGCAGCTCTTATCAAAATGGCCGGATATCAGTTAAAGGGCGATATGAGCGGAGCAATGGAACTTATGAATGAGTTCTATTTTGAAGGAGCAGCTATGATCCTGACACTGATCACTGTGGGCAAAATGCTGGAAGCGATCAGTAAAGGAAGGACAACAGACGCCATAAAGAGTCTTATGAAGCTGGCACCTCAGACAGCGACTATCGTTGACAGCGAAGGAGAAGAGAAGGAAGTTCCAATAACTGAGGTTAAACAGGGCGATATATTTGTTGTTAAACCCGGAGAATCTGTTCCGGTTGACGGATGGGTAATCGAGGGTAACAGTGCGATCAATGAATCTGCCCTGACCGGTGAGAGCATTCCCGTGGACAAGGCTCTCGGCGATGAAGTGTCCGCCGCTACAATCAATCAATCAGGCTATATCAAGTGTAGAGCCACCAGAGTTGGCAAGGATACGACTCTTTCACAGATAATTCAGATGGTCAGTGATGCGGCGGCCACTAAGGCTCCAATTGCAAAGGTTGCGGATAAGGTTTCTGCAGTATTTGTCCCTGCGGTTATAATAGTTGCGCTTTTTACATTGTTTATCTGGCTGCTGGTGGGAAAAGAGTTCGGTTTTGCCCTCTCAAGAGCCATTGCGGTTCTGGTTATCAGCTGCCCTTGCGCACTTGGACTTGCAACTCCCGTTGCAATTATGGTTGGAAATGGTAAAGGTGCCCGAAACGGAATAATGTTCAAGACCGCTGCAGCACTTGAAAATGCAGGTAAGACCAAGATAGTCGCAATAGATAAGACCGGAACCATTACTAAGGGTGAGCCTATTGTTACAGATATTTTCCCTGCCGAAGCACTGACAAGCAGTGGTTATTCTCTTTTGAACAATCTTGAGGATGAGCTTGTCAAAATAGCCGGAATCCTTGAATCAAGAAGCGAACACCCTATTGCCAAGGCGATCAATTCCTATATCAAGGAACTTCATCCCTTTGAGGATGACGAAGATGAGCTTATGGAAATAACTGATTTTGAGGCTCTTCCGGGTAATGGACTTACAGCTGTTTATAATGGCCACAAGATTTACGGAGGCAATCTTGAGTTTATTGAAAAGCATGCTTATGTTCATTCTGAACTCAAAGAAAAGGCTGAAGGACTTGCTTCCACAGGCAAGACTCCTGTATTCTATGCAATAGACAAGAGGCTTCTTGGAATAATAGCTGTATCCGATACAATTAAAGAAGATTCGGCTGCTGCCATTAAGGAGCTTAAGGGTCTTGGAATACGTGTGATAATGCTCACCGGCGATAACGAAGGAACGGCAAGAGCAATCGGAGAACAGGCAGGTGTAGATGATATTGTTGCAGGTATTCTTCCGGGGCAGAAAGAGAGTGTTATCAGATCTCTTCAGGAATATGGCAAAGTAGCAATGGTAGGAGACGGAATCAACGATGCCCCAGCTCTTACAAGAGCAGATACCGGAATTGCCATAGGAGCAGGAACTGATGTTGCCATTGATGCTGCAGATATCGTGCTCGTCAGGAACAGCCTGATGGATGTCGCTTCTGCAATAAGGCTTTCCAGAAAGACACTCAAGAACATACATGAGAATCTGTTCTGGGCATTCTTTTACAATGTCATTGGTATTCCACTTGCGGCAGGAGCTTATATAAGCCTGTTCGGTTGGGCACTGAGCCCAATGTTCGCTGCAGCGGCGATGAGTTTATCAAGCTTTTTTGTAGTAACCAATGCCCTGAGACTTAATCTTTTTGATATACATGACAATTCAAAGGATAAAGCAATCAAGGATCCGGTAGCGGATATCACAATTAACGAAAGGAAAAATATTGCTATGACTAAAACAATCACTATTGAAGGAATGATGTGCGGACACTGTGAGGCCAACGTTAAAAAGGCTCTTGAAGCTCTTGAGGGAGTGTCTGAAGCTGTAGTAAGCCATGAGAAAGGTACAGCGGTTGTTACACTTTCAGGAGATGTTGATAACACAGTTCTTACCAAGGCTGTGGAGGATAAAGATTATAAAGTACTAGGAATTCAGTAAGGGGAATTAAGGTATGGAAAAAAGTATTAAGATCAAATATTTTGACGAGAAACTGGAGAAGCTTACCTATATTGACGGTAAGTCAGACTGGATTGACCTTAGGAGTGCAGTAGACGTTGATCTGAAGCAGGGAGAGTTCAAACTGATTCCTCTGGGAGTAGCTATGGAGATTCCGGAAGGCTATGAAGCTCATGTTGTACCAAGAAGCTCTACATTCAAGAACTTCGGCATTATCCAGGCTAATCACATGGGAGTTATCGACCACTCATATTGCGGCGACAATGATCAGTGGTTTGTACCTGTAATTGCAATGAGAGATACACATATTAGCTTCAATGACCGCATCTGCCAGTTCAGAATAATGGAGAATCAGCCCAAGATCATTTTTGAGGAATGCCAGCATCTCGAAGGCGCTGACCGAGGCGGCTTCGGCTCTACAGGTACCAAATAATTATACTAATAAATACATTGAAAAAATAATCTATTGTGCTAGAATAAGAATTCGGTTTAATAAATAGTTTTATTTAAGATTGGAGTAATTATGGTTAAGATTCGTACCAGATATGCGCCGAGCCCAACAGGCCGTATGCACGTAGGAAATTTAAGAACAGCACTCTATGAGTTCCTTATCGCCAAGCACGAAGGTGGTGACTTCCTTCTTAGAATCGAGGATACAGACCAGGAACGTTATGTAGAGGGTGCTACTGAGATCATATACAGAACTCTTGAGAAAACAGGTCTTATTCACGATGAAGGTCCCGATAAGGACAAGGGCTATGGCCCCTATGTTCAGAGTGAGAGACAGAAGGCCGGAATCTACATGGAATATGCCAAGAAGCTCATCGATAAGGGTGAGGCATATTACTGTTTCTGCGATCAGGAGAGACTTGCTACTCTTGTTCAGGAGGTTGATGACGGTAACGGTGGCAAGAAGGAAATTAGCTTCTATGACAAGCACTGTCTCCATCTGTCTAAGGAAGAGGTTGAGAAGAACCTTGCAGAGGGCAAGCCCTTTGTAATCAGACAGAACAACCCCACAGAGGGCACAACAACCTTCCACGATGAGTTATACGGAGATGTTACAGTAGAGAACAAGGAACTTGATGACATGATCCTTATCAAGTCTGACGGCTTCCCTACATACAATTTTGCCAATGTAGTTGACGATCATCTTATGGAGATCACACACGTTGTTCGTGGTAATGAGTATATTTCTTCATCACCTAAGTACAACAGACTCTATGAGGCATTCGGCTGGGAGGTACCTAAGTACATCCATTGTCCTCTTATCACAGATGAGGATCACCACAAGCTCTCTAAGAGAAGCGGACATTCATCCTTCGAGGATCTTATCGAGCAGGGCTTTTTGACAGAGGCAGTAGTTAACTTTGTAGCTCTTCTTGGCTGGTCTCCTGAGGATAATAACGAGATCATGAGCCTTGAGGATCTTATCAGGAAGTTTGACTACCATCGTATCAGCAAGTCCCCTGCGGTATTTGATTTTACCAAGCTTAAGTGGATGAACGGTGAGTATCTTAAGGCAATGGATGAGGACAAGTTCTTCGAGCTTGCTAAGCCTTACCTTGAGAAGGCTGTTACCAACAAGAATCTTGATCTTAAGAAGATCGCCGCTATGGTTAAGACCAGAATCGAGATTTTCCCTGATATTGAGGGAATGGTAGATTTCTTCAACGAGCTTCCTTCCTATGACACAGCTATCTATGCTCATAAGAAGATGAAGACGAACGAGGAGACTTCCCTTGAGGTTCTTAAGGAGGTTCTTCCTATACTTGAGGCCCATGAGGATTACACCAACGATTCACTTTACGAGCTTCTTTCCGGATATATCAAGGAGAAGGGCTATAAGAACGGCTATGTACTCTGGCCTGTAAGAATCGCCGTAACCGGCAAGGAGATGACTCCCTGCGGTGCAACCGAGGCTATGGAGGTTCTTGGCAAAGAAGAGACAATAAACAGAATCAAAAAAGGAATTGAATTGCTTGAAAAATAATAACCCATCACGTAATGGCGTAATGGGTAATGCTGCTCAGATGGATGCTATCATGCATCACAAGGGACCTGCGATAGTTATCGCGGGCCCCGGGAGTGGCAAAACCTTTGTAATTGTGCAGAGGCTTAAATATCTTATAGAGGTAAAAAAAGAAGACCCTGCCAAGATTCTCGTCATTACCTTCACAAAGGCTGCTGCCCTTGAAATGCAGCAAAGATTCTACAAACTGACGGATAGCTCTTATCCTGAAGTAAACTTCGGAACGTTTCATTCTGTTTTTTATCAGATAATTCGTCAAAACAAATCCAACAAAGAAAAATTCAGTATTGCTGATGAGAACTTTAAAAACAGGCTAATCAGAGATATTCTGGGAGAACCCGGCATAAAGGATATTCTTGTCCGGAACAAGATTGATATTAAAAACATATCAGATGAAGATATAAAGGACATTATTACCGATATTTCCAGAGTAAAGAACACAGGAATTGACCCTGCAAACGCCAATGCGCTTAATATCTGCAAAGACGCATTTTCTGATATATTCGATCTGTATAATAAGAGACTTCTGGAATTTGGCAAAATTGATTTTGACGATATGATCTGCAGATGTCTGGAACTCCTTCAAAGTGACAGTGAAGTCCTGGATTATTGGCAGAAGAGATTCTCTTTTTATCTGGTAGATGAGTATCAGGATATAAATTCCATTCAATTTAAAATATTGAGGCTTTTATCAAAGCTTTGCGGTAATGTATTTGCTGTGGGAGATGATGACCAGTCGATCTATGGCTTTAGAGGGTCTGATCCCGGGATCATGCTTTCCTTTGAGGAAAGCTTCAGGGAATATAGTCCGGTGAGAATTATTCTCAAGCAGAATTATCGCTGTGGCAGAAAGATCATAGAAAATGCATGTCTCCTCATTAATGATAATAGCATCAGGTTTAAGAAGGATATTACCGCAGGAACGGATAATGGGGACGGGTATGTAATAACAAGAAGGTTCAAGGACAAAGCTGCACAATATAAGGCAATTGCGACATATCTTGGCAGCGGAGAAGTTGAACTGTCAAGAGTTGCCGTCATTTACAGAACTAATCAGGAAGCAATGCTGCTGGCTGCGAATCTTAAGGATTATGGAATAGCGACTAACCTTGATTCTGTATGTAAGACATATATAGAAGATGAGGCGGTGGGGCTTGTACTTTCCTATATTTCTTTTGCCTGCAACGGGCATAAGAGGAGCTATTTCCTAAAAATCATGAATAAGCCCATGAGGTTTATTTCCAGGGATGCATGTGACAGTGATACCATCAGTGAGAAAAAGATTCTTGATTACTATATGGGGAATACAGCTAAACAGAAGGATATCAAGCGACTTTTTGTTCAGATAAATATGGTTGCACATCTGAGACCTTCACTGGCTGTGAGATACATAAGGCGTGATATTGGTGTTGAAAAACTGTATCCTTCATCTGCGGAAGCGCTGGACAAACTCCTTGATAAGGCGAAAAGCTATGAATACAGCGAAGAGTTTCTAAAGGCCCTTGCACTGGAACTTGAGAATTCCAGAAATAACAGTGCAAAGCAAAAGAAAAATATTAATAACGGGAACTGTGTTAAACTTCTTACAATGCATGGCGCAAAGGGACTTGAATTTGATGTGGTGTGGCTTCCTGACCTAAACGAAGGTATTATCCCTTCAAGAGGAGCAGAAACAAAACAGCAGATAGAAGAAGAGCGCCGAATGCTCTATGTCGGAATGACCAGGGCAAAATCAGCGCTCATAATGTCATATATTGCGGGAACAGAGGATAATCCAATGCTTCCCTCAAGATTCTTAAGGCCAATAAGACATCTCTGGGAGAAAAAAGAGAATCATTCTTCTCCGTCAAGTCCCTCTTCGGGAAGCTCAATGATCTCATCGAACTCTACGTCATCGAGGTAGAGGTTGAATGCTTCAGCTACTTCCTCATACTCCTTATCATCAGCTATATAACCAAGCTCAGGCTCGTCATCTTCGCCGTGGTAGATAAACTCATAGAACCATACGTTTCCATCATTGTTCTGGCCGTTCTTATCAAGAGGAAGAAGAACTATATAATCCTTGGAATTAACGGTGAGAACGATGATGATGGCGCAGGTAACGGTTTCTCCATTATCAAGCTCGACATCTACGGTCATCTGCTCGTCGTTTTCGATTCTGGTGTTCATTTCTGTTGCAATCTTGGAAAATTCCATTAAATACGCCTCCTATACAGGGTTAAGATTATTTGATAGCTTTATAATACCATATTCTTTTAAGTTAGCATATAAAGGAATTATGTGATAGAATAAAAAGACGTATGTATTTATAAGGATTCAGGAGAAGAAATGCTGGGGAAAACTACAATAATCAAGGAAAAGCCCTATCCTTTGGGCTGTTATATAGACTACGACAAGTCACTGGTTGTCCGGGCTGTTTTTGAAGAAGGCAAGCAGTGTGGTGTTACGTTATATTCTGCGTCCCAAAAAGACGTTCTGTCAATAACGCTTAACAAGGATGTAAAACGAGGCAGAATATATTCCGCAAGGATTTTTGGAATCGAAAACATAGATGAATATGATTCCTACAATTTCTTTGATGGAAGTAATATCTTTTGTGATCCCTATGCCAGACATGTTCTTGGACTTGAAGTCTATGGTAAGGATGTGAAAAACAGTCATATCAGGGCCAAGCTCGATAATAAAAGCAAAAACCGTGCATCCCGAAATGAATTTGACTGGGGCAGTGAAAAGTCCCCTCAGATTCCTTATGAAGACAGTTTTGTTTATCTTATGAATGTAAGAGGCTTTACCCAGAGTTCTTCCAGTGGAGTTCCGTCATCAAAAAGAGGAACATTTTCAGGTATTCTGGAGAAACTGCCTTATTTTAAATCTCTTGGAGTTACAACTCTTGAGCTAATGCCCGTTTATGAGATGAACTGCATTGAAAACTCGCTAAAAGAGCTTGCAAGCGGTATTTATTCCAAGGATGGACATATAGTAGACAAGGATACTATTAAGCCCAAAATAAACTTTTGGGGTTATAAAAAGGGTTACTATTTTGCCCCCAGAGCTTCTTACTGCGAGAATCCTTCCGATGCCGAAAATGAATTCAAGCATTTTGTAAAAACTTTGCATGATAATAATATTGAGGTGGTCCTGCAATTCTTTTTTGAAGAAAACGAAAGCGACAGCATGATTCTTGATGCCTTGAGATTCTGGAGATGCAATTATCATGTTGACGGTTTCCATCTTAAGGGAGCCCGATTACCACTTTCGCTGATTACCGGTGAGCCATTGTTTGATGATGTTAAGATCTGGCACGAGTGGTTTGACTATGGACAGATTTATGGATCCTCCAAACCCAAATACAGACTTTTATCAGACTATAATAATGGATTCCTTTATGCATCGAGACGTTTTTTAAAAAGCGATGATAATTCTGCTGCCGATTTCCTGAAGGCTATGACTGCCAATTCTCAGGAACATGGAGTTATTAATTATATCTGCAATTACGAGGGCTTCAGATTATTCGATCTTGTCTCCTATGAACACAAGCACAATGAGGAAAATGGTGAGAATAACAAAGATGGCACTGACAATAACCTGAGCTGGAACTGCGGTATTGAAGGAAGAACAAGAAAACACGCAATTCTAGAGCTTAGAAAGAAACAGATTAAGAATATTCTGACTATGTTGTTTATGGCACAGGGTACGCCGATGATCTTCAGTGGAGATGAATTTGGCAATTCTCAGGCAGGAAATAATAACCCCTACTGCCAGGATAACGAGACCGGATGGGTTGACTGGAGAGCTCTTGAGAAAAACAGGGATATTTTAGAATATGTTCGTTTCCTTGTAGAACTGAGATTTTCTCACAGAGTGCTTCATAACAAAACTCCTTTCAGACTCATGGATCATTTATCCTGCGGCTATCCTGATCTTTCATGCCATGGTAACGATGCATGGAGACCGGATCTGTCAGGCTACAGTCATATTTTGGGAATGCTCTACTGTGGCCTCTATGATGAGACAGATAAGAACAAGCCGTTCATCTATATTTGCTATAACATGCACTGGATGAAGGCTGATTTTGCGCTTCCCAAGCTCCCTGAGGGACTCAGGTGGAAAAAAATATCGGATACAGCAGGTGACCAGGAAACGAGTATTCCTGCAGGCAAGATTAAGACCGATACTTCAGAAGTTGAGAAGGATACATTGCCTGAGAGAAGCGTTCGCATTTACATAAGCGAAAATGACCCTGATTTTAAAAAGAAAAAGGAAGTTAAGAAAAAGAAAAATGAGAAAAAACAACATTGATGTAATCGAAAAATTTTTAAGATATGTAAAAATTGATACACAATCTGATGCTACTACCGGTACATCGCCTTCGACAATGAAGCAGCATGACCTTGCAAGGCTTCTTAAGGATGAGCTTACAGCAATTGGAGCTTCCGATGTATTTTATGATGAAGAGCATTGCTATGTTTATGCATCTATTCCTTCAAACATGAATGACGGTAAGGACAGACCTGCCATTGGTTTCATTGCACATATGGATACTTCTGATGAGGTCAGTGGCAAAGATGTTAAGCCTCGTATCGTAGAAAGCTACGACGGTAAGGATATTACACTTAGCGATGATGGCAAAGTCATCCTTTCTCCTAAGGATTTCCCGGAGATGTTAAGCCATATCGGCGAGGATCTTATAGTTACAGACGGAACCACTCTTCTTGGCGCAGATGACAAGGCTGGTGTTTCCGAGATCATGACAATGGCTGAGTTTCTGATTCAGAACCCTGATATTCTTCATGGGGATATCAAGATTGCCTTTACTCCCGATGAGGAGATTGGTGAAGGAACAGCACACTTTGATATAGACAGATTTGGTGCTAAATTTGCTTATACCGTAGACGGCGGCAAGCTGGGCGAATTCGAATATGAGAACTTCAATGCCGCTGAAGGCGTTATAACCGTTAACGGCAGAAGCGTTCATCCCGGTGATGCCAAGAACAAAATGGTGAACGCAGCGCTTCTTTGCTATGAGTTCCATTCTCTTTTGCCTGTATTCCAGAATCCTATGTATACCGAAAAGAGAGAAGGCTTCTTCCATCTGACTGAAGTTAATGGTGGAACTGAGAGTGCAACCGCATCTTACATAATTCGCGACCACGACAGAGCCCTTTTTGAAGAAAAAAAAGAGATTTTCAAGGCTGCAGCTGATTTCCTTAATAAGAAATACGGTGAAGGCACAGTTAATGTCAGCTTAAGAGACCAGTATTACAACATGGTTGAGCTGATCAAGCCCCATCAGCACCTTATTGACAATGTCAGGAAAGTTATGGCTGAGCTTGATATTGCATTTATTGATGTTCCGATAAGAGGTGGTACAGACGGCGCAGCCCTTTCCTATAAAGGACTTCCTTGTCCCAACCTATGCACCGGTGGCTACAACTACCACGGCAAATACGAATATGCTTCAGTTCAGGAGATGAAAAAGGTCGTTGATATCCTTCTTGGAATCGTTGAAGCATATGGTGAGAAATATTGATTTATAGTTTTTGATTAGAAAGAGTTTTATCAGGTAATGAGTAAAGAAATTAACATTTTAAACAGTTCAAAAGAAGAAGTAACCGATGCTGAGAGCTTAAGACAGCTTGAATTCATTGAAAAGGCTAAAGGCTATGTAGAAGATATGAAGAAGGAGCTTGGGAGGACACCCAGAGCCTGCGTAGTAACCTTTGGCTGTCAGATGAATGCAAGGGATTCCGAGAAGCTCCTTGCAATTCTTAAACTTGTCGGCTATGAGGAGTCTGACTCAGAAGATAGTGAGTTTGTAATCTATAACACCTGTACTGTCAGAGATAATGCAGATCAGAGAGTATACGGACGTCTTGGGCAGTGCAGTAATTTCAAGAAAAAAAATCCTTATATGAAGATAGCGCTCTGCGGATGCATGATGCAGGAGCAGACAGCTGTAGATAAGATTAAAAAGAGCTATAGATTTGTTGATCTTATTTTCGGAACACATAATATCTACAAGTTTGCAGAGCTCTTATGTACTTGCCTCGAATCCGACAGAATGATAATTGATATCTGGAAGGATACAGACAAGATTGTTGAGGATCTTCCCGTATTCAGAAAGTATCCTTTCAAATCAGGCGTAAATATTATGTTTGGCTGTAATAATTTCTGCACCTACTGTATCGTACCCTACGTAAGAGGCAGAGAGAGGTCAAGATCTCCAAAGGATATTATCAGAGAATGTGAGAAACTTGCTGCTGACGGCGTTAAGGAAGTAATGCTTCTTGGACAGAATGTCAATTCCTATGGACTTGATTTTGAGGATGGCAATCCCGATAAGATTTCCTTTGCTCAGCTGATAGAGGAGGTTTGTAAGGTAGAGGGACTTGAGAGAGTAAGATTCATGACACCTCATCCAAAGGACTTCTCGGACGAGCTTATTGAGACTATTAAGAACAATCCCAAGATTGCAAGACATATACATCTGCCACTTCAGTCCGGTAACACCGAAATACTTCGCAGAATGAACAGGAAGTACACCAAGGACAGCTATCTTGCTCTTGTTGACAAGATAAGAACAAAGCTTCCTGAGGTTGCCATCACCACAGACATTATTGTTGGCTTCCCCGGTGAGACCAGAGAAGATGTGGATGACACCATAGATGTTGTTAACAAGGCACATTTTGACAATGCCTTTACCTTTATTTATTCAAAGAGAACAGGAACACCTGCTGCCGGATTCCCGGATCAGGTTCCGGAAGAGCTGGTTAAGGAGAACTTTGACAGACTTCTTCTGGTGGTTCAGGAAAATGCCAGGAAGCAGGCAGAAAAGCTTCAGGGCAGAATAGAAGAGGTGCTTGTGGAGGGAGTAAACGAGCACGATTCATCTCTTTTGACAGGAAGAATGTCTAACAACACTCTTGTACATTTTCCGGGAGATGAACAGCTTATCGGAAGCCTGGTTAAGGTTTCGCTGGATGAGTGCCATGGTTTCTATTACATGGGCAAAATGGTATAAAAAAGTTTAGAGAACAGGGGATATATAAACGTGGAAAATCTTACTACGTTTAAGGATGTTGATATAGAAAAAGTTTCGCCGATGATGCAGCACTACCTTAGAACTAAGCAGGAGAACGGCGACTGCATACTGTTTTACAGATTGGGCGATTTTTACGAGTTGTTTTTTGATGACGCAGTTGTTGCATCCAAGGAGCTGGAGCTGACGCTTACAGGTAAGGCCTGCGGACTTGAAGAGAGAGCACCGATGTGCGGTGTTCCGTATCATGCAGTGGATTCTTACCTTACCAAGCTGGTGTCTCGTGGCTACAAGGTTGCAATTTGCGAGCAGACGGAGGATCCCAAGCTTGCCAAGGGTATCGTCAAAAGGGAAGTAACAAGGATAGTAACTCCCGGAACCAACCTGAATATGCAGTCACTGGAGGAGACCAAGAATAATTATCTTATGTGTATCCTCTATGCATCAGACAGGATCGGAATCTCAATTGCCGACGTGACAACCGGAGATTACTATCTCACAGAGGTAGACAATCTCAGAGCAGTATCTGATGAGATTGGCAAGTATTGTCCCAGCGAGATCATTTGCAATGATGCTTTTACCTTAAGCGGAATTGATATAAACGAACTCAAGGAGAGACAGCAGATCTTTGTCAATCCTTTGGAAGCCAGATATTTCGATGAAGAAAACTGTAAGAGGCTTTTGCTTAAGCATTTCAAGGTTTCTTCTCTGATAGGTCTTGGAGTGGACGATTTCCCTAACGGCATTGTCGCTGCCGGTGCGCTTCTTCAGTATCTTACGGATATGCAGAAATCGGATATTTCCAATATAACTCATGTCTATCCGTATCTTACCAGCAAGTACATGCTTCTTGATTCTTCCACCAGAAGAAACCTTGAGCTTGTAGAGACCATGAGGGATAAGCAAAAGAGGGGAACTCTTTTGTGGGTACTTGATAAGACCAAAACCGCTATGGGCGCAAGAACCTTAAGGTCCTTCATAGAGCAGCCGCTTATTGATAAGGAGCTTATAGTTCAGAGACAGAGCGCGGTTGAGGCTCTTTTTAAGAACGTAGTTACAAGGGAGGAGATCAGAGAGTATCTGGGCCCAATCTATGATCTTGAGAGACTTATGTCCAAGATCATCTTCAAAACAGCTAATCCCAGAGACCTTCTTGCATTCAGGAATTCCATCAAAATGATTCCTGCAATTATAACTTCTCTTTTGGATGTACAGGATGATAAGGAACTTCATGCTCTTATGGATCAGCTTGATCCTTTGACCGACATTTACCAGCTGATAGATCAGGCCATTGTTGAGGAGCCGCCACTTACCATCAAGGAGAGCGGAATCATCAAGGAAGGCTTTGATAAAGATATCGATCATTTCAGAGAAGCCGGAACCAAAGGCAAGTCCTGGCTCGCTGAGATGGAGAATGAAGAGAAGGAAAAAACTGGCATCAAGAACCTAAGGATCAAATACAGTAACGTATTCGGCTATTCCTTCGAGGTTACCAATTCCTTCAAGGATCAGGTGCCTGATTACTTCATAAGAAAACAGACTCTTACCAACTGCGAGAGATATACCACAACTGCTCTTAAGGAGCTGGAGGACACTATTCTCAATGCCCAGGACAAGCTCAATAACCTGGAATACGAGATGTTCTGCAAGATCAGAGATTCAATTGCTCTTGAGATCGATAGGATACAGGCAACAGCCAAGGCTATAGCTCTTCTTGATGTATATTCTTCACTTGCACACGTGGCTGAGAAGAACCATTATGTTAAGCCTTCCATGAATGATAAGGGAGCAATTAACATAAAAGGCGGCAGACATCCTGTAGTAGAGAAGATGCTTGATACCTCGGATATGTTTATCTCCAATGATACGTTCCTTGATAATAAAAAGCATTGTATTTCAATAATCACAGGTCCCAACATGGCCGGTAAGTCCACCTATATGAGACAGGTTGCGCTTATCGTACTGATGGCTCAGATAGGAAGCTTTGTCCCTGCTTCAAAGGCCGATATCTGTGTAGTAGACAGGATTTTCACCAGAGTAGGAGCTTCGGATGATCTTGGAAGCGGACAGTCCACTTTCATGGTAGAGATGAATGAGGTTGCTAATATCTTAAGGAATGCAACTCCCAACTCACTTCTTATTCTCGATGAGATCGGACGAGGCACTTCGACCTACGACGGACTTGCAATAGCATGGGCTGTAACTGAACATATCAGTAACAGGAAGATACTTGGCGCTAAGACACTTTTTGCAACTCACTACCATGAGCTTACAGAACTTGAAGGCAAAATGGACAACGTCAACAATTACTGTATTGCCGTCAAGGAAAATGGAGACGACATCGTCTTTTTACGTAAGATCATTAAGGGCGGCGCCGACAAGAGCTACGGTATTCAGGTAGCCAAACTCGCCGGAGTTCCCGATATGGTTATTGATAGGGCAAAAGAAATCGTGTCAGAGCTCACCGACAATGATATTACCGAGAAAGTACAGAGTATTGCCAAGGATAGCAAGGATCTTAAGAAAACCAAGGTTACTCATTACGATGATGTGGATATAGACCAGATGTCATTGTTCGATACAGTTACCGATGAGGATGTTCTTAAGAGATTAAAGGAAATTGATATTACCACGTTGACACCGATGGATGCACTTAACACGCTCTATAAGCTTCAGAGCGATCTTAAAAACAGGTGGAAAAGCTAATGGCCTTTATAAACGAGCTTGATAAAAATACCATAGATCAGATTGCTGCCGGAGAAGTAGTGGAAAGACCTGCAAGCGTTGTTAAAGAGCTTGTGGAGAATGCTGTAGATTCCGGCGCCAGCGCTATAACCGTTGAGATCAAGGGCGGCGGAATCGACATGATAAGGGTTACCGACAACGGCTGCGGCATTGAGAAGAGTCAGATAAGAAAGGCCTTCAAAAGACACGCCACAAGTAAGCTCAAGGATATAGATGATCTTTTTAATATTCATACCCTTGGCTTTAGAGGAGAGGCTCTTTCCAGCATTTCTTCCGTGGCTCAGGTTGATATGATCACCAAGACTGCCGATGATATAACAGGTACCAGATATTCCATCAATGGCGGTGAAGAAGCGGGATTTGAGGAAATAGGTGCTCCCGACGGTACAAGCCTTATTATCAGGAATCTTTTTTATAACACACCGGCAAGAAAGAAATTCCTTAAGACGCCTCAGACCGAAGGAAGCTATATCGGCGATGTGATGGAGCATCTTGCTCTTGATAATCCTACGGTATCTTTCCATTACATCAATAACAGAGAGGATAAATTCTCTACTTCAGGTAATGGAGACCTTAAGGAGCTTATTTACAGGATCTACGGAAGAGATATTTCCGTAAGCCTTGTGCCAATAAAAGCAGAGAAGAACGGAATGACTCTTGAAGGGTATCTTGGAGAGCCCTCCATCAACCGTTCCAATCGTAACTTCGAGATCTTCTTTGTGAACGGCAGATACGTTAAGGATAAGATTATTTCAAAGGCACTTGAAGAGGGGTACAAGCAGTATCTTATGATGCACAAGTTCCCTTTTGCGGTCCTTCACCTTCGCATGGATCCTGAGATGGTGGATGTTAACGTTCATCCTGCCAAGCTTGAGGTTCGCTTCAATAATCAGACTGCGCTATATGATTTCATTAAGACAAGTGTAGAAGAGGTGCTTAGCAGAAAGGAAATGATCCCCGATGCACTTCTTGGAGATGATCTTAAAGAAGCTAAAGCGCAAAAGCAAAAGGAAGCTCAGGCTGAGAAGAAGCAGGACAATGACAGCACAGCGGTTGTCATAACCCCTGTAAAAGTTGATCCGAAGGATGATGTTTTCTTCGATGACAGCGAGGCACCAAACAAGCCTAAGGCTTCACCTGAACAAGCACCGCAACGTGCTCCGGAGCCTTTTGAAAAGCTTCGCTTTGAAGAAAATCGTGTAATGGAAGAAAAGCCTGTTTATGCCACAGGCGTTAAGGAAGAGCCAATCAGAATACAGGATCCTTCCAAATCTGCACTTTGGACCAGAATATTCGGAGATTCTGACGGAAGAAAGGCAGAAAGAAGCGAGCATCCATCACCAATCATCAAACAGGAAGAGGCTATTGTTGTTGAAAAGCCAATGCAGCTCAATCTTTTTGATGAAAAGGTTCTTACCAAGGATAACGTCAAGGAATATGAGATTCTTGGTCAGATATTCGGAACTTACTGGATAATCGGATTTAAAGATAAGATGTTTCTTGTGGATCAGCATGCTGCACACGAGAAGGTTAATTACGAGAGACTTATAAAACGCTACAAGTCAGGCGATATTCTTTCTCAGATGGTTAATCCTCCGGTTATCGTTACTCTGACTTCAGCTGAGGAAGAGATGTTTTTATCCTACAGACAGTATTTTGAGAAACTTGGCTTTAACATTGAGAATTTCGGCGGCCATGAATATGCTATGAGAGCTATTCCCATCGATCTTTTTGGCTGTGAGAGCGAAAAAGTGATGTTTACTGAGATTCTGGATGAACTGTCTCACGAGACCGGACTTGACAGAACTCCTGATGTTATAAATTATAAGATTGCAAGCATGGCCTGCAAAGCTTCCGTCAAAGGAAACACAAGAATGACAAGGCAGGAGATGGAAGCACTTCTTGATGAACTGTTGACCCTTGACAATCCCTATAACTGTCCTCATGGAAGACCTACCATTATTTCTATGAGTAAGTATGAGATTGACAAGAAGTTTAAGAGAGTTGTTGAATAATGCAGAAACTTATCATTATCACAGGTCCCACTGCGGTGGGAAAGACCAAATTATCAATAAATCTTGCAAAAGAAATTGGCGGAGAGATAATCTCCGCTGATTCTATGCAGGTATATAAATACATGAACATCGGAACCGATAAGATAACACCTGAGAAAATGGCTGGGGTGCCCCATCATCTTATTGATTTTCTTGATCCAAAAGAGGATTTTAATGTTTTTCTTTTCCAGAAAATGGTCAAAGAAGCTATCGAAGATATTTCTTCAAGGGGGAAGATACCGATAATCGTTGGCGGAACAGGATTCTATATCCAGGCGGTTATCTACGATATTGATTTTACCGAGACCGATGAAGATGATTCCTACAGAAAAGAACTGGAGGAAAGAGCAAGGACTGAGGGAGTTCATGTTCTTCATGAAGAACTAAGGGCTGTTGATTCTGAATCTGCAGAAGCAATTCATGAGAACAATTCCAAACGAGTGATAAGAGCCCTTGAGTATTATAAGAAGACGGGCAAACCTATATCCCGGCATAACAGCGAACAGCATGAGAGAACCTCTCCCTATGACTTTAAATGCTTTGTATTGACAGATGATAGAAATACGTTATACTCACGCATAGACAAAAGAGTTGATCAGATGATAGAAGAGGGACTTGAAGAAGAGGTAAGAAAACTCCTTGAGATGAATATTCCAAAGACTGCAACTTCCATGCAGGGCCTTGGCTACAGGGAAATGATAGGATATCTTGAAGGAGAATATGATCTTGATAGGGCAATATATCTGATCAAGAGAAATACCAGGCATTTTGCCAAGAGACAGCTTACCTGGTATAGAAACAGGGATGATTCCATCTGGATCGACAAATCCTTGTTTGACAGAGACGACGATAAAGTTTTGAAAGAGATTTTGAGGATTTATGAACAGTAATATTTATGAAGCACTTGGTATATCCAAGGAAGTATTTGAATTTGGAGAGAAAATTTTGGAAGGACTTGCTCCGCGTTTTAAGAAAATCGATGAAAACGCAGAGTATAATCAGCTTAAGGTCTTAAAGGCCATGCAGGATAACAAGGTATCTGAGGCCTGCCTTCTTGGTACTACAGGTTATGGCTACAATGATATAGGAAGAGAGAAGCTGGAAGCTGTATATGCATCGGTTTTCCATACAGAGGATGCTCTTGTGAGACCTCAGATTACCTGTGGAACCCATGCACTTGCTCTTGCGCTTATGAGTAATCTTCGCCCGGGTGATATGCTTTTTTCACCTGTAGGTAAGCCCTACGATACCCTTGAAGAGGTTATCGGAATCAGAGATTCCAAGGGTTCTCTTAAGGAATACGGAATTGAATATTGTCAGGTGGACCTCTTAGCTGATGGCGGTTTTGATTTTGATAATATTAAAAAAGCTCTGCTTGAACATGACAATATTAAGCTTGTGACAATTCAGCGTTCAAAGGGATATCAGACCAGACCCACACTTTCCGTTGAGAGAATCGGAGAACTTATCTCATTTATCAAGTCTGTAAAGAAAGATGTTTACTGCATGGTAGACAACTGCTACGGAGAGTTCGTTGAGACGATAGAACCTACCGATCTCGGAGCAGACATGGTTGTGGGATCTCTTATCAAGAACCCCGGCGGCGGACTCGCTCCCATCGGCGGATATATTGCAGGCAAGAAGGAATGCGTTGAGAATGCTGCATTCAGGCTTACTTCACCCGGACTTGGCAAAGAGGTTGGTGCATCGCTTGGAATTCTTCCTCAGTTCTATCAGGGATTCTTTTTAGCACCGACTGTAACAGCTTCCGCGTTAAAAGGAGCTATTTTTGCTGCTAATATATATGAAAAGCTGGGATTTTCGGTTCATCCTAATGCAACCGAGGATCGTTTTGACATAATTCAGGCTGTGACCTTTGGTAAACCTGAAGGAGTAATTGCCTTCTGTGAGGGTGTACAGGCAGCTGCGCCGGTTGATTCCTTTGTTGCTCCTGAGCCTTGGGATATGCCCGGATATGATGCTCAGGTTATTATGGCTGCAGGCGCGTTTGTCTCCGGTTCATCAATTGAGCTTTCGGCTGACGGTCCGATCAAGCCTCCTTATTCAGTATTTTTCCAGGGAGGACTTACCTGGCCCCACGCCAAACTTGGTATTCTCAAGACGCTGCAGAGCCTTGTAAATTCCGGGCTTGTGAATCCTGCTGATTTAAAAGCATAAGTTTATAAAGGTTTTTATACCATACCTTTGATTTTGTGATAATATATTTAATGAGTCTTTTTGTGATCGTCCGGAAACGTACAGAGGGACTTAGATGCTTAATTCGTTTAATACGATGCTGGCAGAGGGAAGTGTCTACAGAGATATGCTTCCTTATGAAAGATTTTTGAAATTCGGTCCGGAGAGTCTGACAGACGTTGAGCTTCTCGCTATCATAATCAGAACCGGAACGAAGGATGCGTCACCTGTTGATATTGCAGGAAAGATTTTGAATATGGGTACAGGACGGGAAGGCGGACTGAACAGTCTTTTTTCCCTGTCAGTTGATGAACTCAAGAAGGTACACGGAGTTGGCGAGGTTAAGGCTGTTAAACTTAAGTGTATTGCGGAGCTTTCCAAGCGCATGGCCTGCAGTATAACCAGAAATTCTCTGGATTGCAGTTCTTCTTCACAGGTTGCGACTTTTTACATGGAGAAAATGAGACATGAGGATAGTGAGAAAGTAATTCTTCTATGTCTCAACAACAGATTGAGGCTTATTGATGAGTCGGTATTATCCATAGGTACTGTCAATTCATCTGCTTTATCGCCCAGGGAGGTGTTTTTGAAGGCACTCAAATGCAGTGCTTCCAACGTGCTTCTTTTGCATAATCATCCCGGCGGCGATCCCACCCCCAGCAGGGCGGATATAGTAATAACCAATAAAATCAGAGAATCAGGGAGTATGCTGGATATTAACCTGATCGATCACATAATAATCGGAGATAATACCTACACGAGCATAGCCGAGAAGGGGCTCATGTGGAATTAAGGAGGAAGTTTTGGCTAATATTTTCGGAATCGATCTTGGAACAAGTAATATTAAGATTTACAACAGAGATGAGGATAACCTCACAGTTGAGAAGAATATGATCGCCATCGAGAACAAGACAAATGTTTTTGCTTATGGCAATTCTGCATATGAGATGTATGAGAAGGCTCCCGATAAGATCAAGATCTCTTATCCGCTTAACAGCGGAGTTATTGCTGATATTGAGCATATGGAGACTCTGGTTAAGCTTTTCCTTACAGATCAGATGAAAGGTAATGTTAAGCCCTGCGAAGTATATATCACTGTTCCCAAGGACGTAACAGAGGTAGAGAGAAGAGCTTTCCATGATCTTATCAATGATGCAGGAATCAAAGCCAAAAAGATCATGATGGTTAAGAAGCCTCTTGCAGATGGCCTTGGAATGAATATTGACGTTATGAATTCACAGGGTGTTCTTGTTGTTAATGTAGGCTATGATACAACTGAGATCTCTATTCTTTCTCTTAGAGGTATTGTTGTAAGTAAGCTTATAAAGGTCGGTGGCAAGAAGTTTGATGAGTCCATCAGAAACGTGATTCGTAAGGAATTTGGACTTCTTATCGGTGAGAAGACCTCCGAAAATGTTAAGATTTCTCTTAAGGAACTTGAGAAAGAGGGTAAGGAAGCTGTTGTTTACGGAAGAGATATTGTAACAGGTCTTCCTGTTGAGCGTAAGATTCCTACAGATCTTCTTAATCAGGCACTTATCGAGAACTTCGATGTTATCCTTGATAACATCAAAGCTGCACTTGAGAAGACTCCTCCGGAGCTTGCTGCTGATATTTTCAAGCACGGACTTTACCTTACAGGTGGTGCTTCTCAGGTATGTCATCTTGCACAGAGACTTTCAAACGGCGTAGGTCTTAATGTTAATATCGCTGAGAATCCAATCGGCTCAGGTGCCCTTGGACTTGCCAAGATCATAAGAGAAGATCAGTACAAAGCTCTTGCATATGGAATTGAAGAGGATAAATAATGAGTCCCATTATCAAGAGAAGAGGAGACAAATTTACTCTGCCAAGTAAATATCTCCTCTTTATTTTAACAATAGTATGTACGGGAATGATTGTCATAACCTTTAATACAAGCCTGTTTACCGGACCTTTGAATTCGTTTACAGGTATTTTTATTGTGCCCTTTCAGAAGGGTATAACCACCGTTGGCACATTTCTCAAACAGTCAGGAGACAGGCTCTCATCAATTACTCAGCTTCTTTCTGAGAATGAACAGCTAAAGGAACAGATTGATGAACTAACTATAGCCAATACCAATCTTGAACAGGAAAAGTATGAGCTCACTGAACTTCGCGAACTCTATGCTCTTGATGCTCAATATGAGAACTACAAGAAGACCGGAGCCAGAATAATCGCCAAGGATGCCGGTAACTGGTATTACTCCTTTGTGATTGATAAGGGAAGCGACGATGGCATTGCCGTTGATATGAATGTTATTGCCGGCGCAGGTCTTGTGGGAAGAGTAATGGATGTAGGACCTGATTGGGCCAAAGTACAGTCTATAATCGCAGATAATTCTTCTGTTTCAGGTATGGTTCTGTCTTCCTCGGATAATCTGATTGTATCCGGTGACCTGGAATTATACAGCCAGGGACTTATAAATTTTTCCAAGCTTGTTGACGAAGCAGATAAGGTTAAAGTGGGAGATAAGATTGTTACTTCCAATATCAGTGATAAGTATCTTCCCGGAATCCTTATAGGTTATATTTCCACGCTTGATGATGACTCCAACAATCTTACCAAGTCAGGAACACTGACACCTGCAGTTGATTTTGAGCATATGAATGTTGTTCTTGTTATTTTGGAACAAAAGAAAGACACCAATCAGTAAAGGTACCCGATGAATATCAGAAGAGTATTAACGAACTTCATCTTAATAATTCTTTCATTTATAGTGCAGACAACGGTATTCAGAGTTCTGGATTTCGGTGATATAGCACCTAATCTTCTGATGATCCTTACGTCAGCCACAGCCTTTATCAAAGGTGACAGACAAGGCCTGATCTGCGGTTTTTTCTGTGGTCTTTTGGTTGATGTGTTTTTTGGCACATATATAGGCTTCTTTGCTCTGATCTATATGTATATAGGGTTCGTGGTAGGTAAATTCCATGAGATATTCTATACTCAGAATATTGCGATTCCCATTGTCATCATAACAATCTCGGATTTTGTTTTTGGATTTGTCTGCTATGTTCTCATGTTTTTGTTCAGAACAAAGTTCAATCTTGGTTACTATATGATGAATGTGATTATTCCTGAAATGGTCTACACGGCCATTGTTGCGATATTATACTATCCTTTGATTCTGCGGATAAATAACGATATAGATGAGAAGGAAGAAAAGGAAGCAAAGAAATTTGTTTGATGAATTTAAAGAGAATCTGATTAAATTCATAACGTCCAGAGCTGTGATGGTCTGTGGAGTATTGATCCTTCTTGCATCGATCATGATCTATAGACTTTTTTCGCTACAGATAATTAATGGTGAGTATTATCTTGATTCATTTAAACTGCGAATCAAGAAGGAAAAAAGCATTCCTGCAGCCAGAGGCAATATCTATGACAGAAACGGCAATCTTCTTGCTTACAACGAGCTGGCCAATTCTGTCACTATTGAAGATGTTTATAAATCCGGCTCCGGTAAGAACAAGAAGATCAACGCTACGCTTGATAAGCTTATTGAAATAATTGAAAAGAACGGCGACAGTGTCGATCAGGATTTCAATATTATTATCAACGATAGCGGTAATTATGAATTTACAGTTGAGGGCAATTCACTTCTTCGTTTTCTTGCGGATGTTTACGGCCATGCTTCCGTTAATGACCTCAAATACGAGGAAAAAACAAAGTCAGCAACAGAGGTTGTGGATGATCTGTGCAAGACCTATGGAATAGGTTCCAACGAAGTGGAAGATGACAACTCTACTTTTACCCCAAGACTTGGCTATACGCCTGACAGGGCACTTAAGATACTGAATGTCAGATTTAACATGGCGGCAAATTCGTATCAGAAATACATTGATACTATAGTAGCTTCTGATGTCAGTGACAAAACAGTAGCTGATGTTATGGAGAATTCCGAGAGCCTTACCGGTGTCTCAATCAATGAGAGCACTGCAAGAAAGTATGTTGACTCAGTATATTTTTCACAGGTACTGGGTTATACAGGCAAGGTATCTGAAGATGAACTTGCCGAGCTTGTTTTGACTAACCCTTCTTACGGAATTAACGATACTGTTGGAAAGTCCGGTATCGAACAGGCCATGGAGAGTGTTCTTCAGGGCAAAAAAGGTTCAGAAACCGTATATGTAGATAATACAGGTCAGGTAATTGAGACCAGTAACTATGTGGATTCTGTTGCCGGTAATGATGTATACCTTACAATTGATAAGGATCTTACTGAGGCTTGCTATAACATTATTGAGCAGTCCCTTGCCGGTATTCTTGTTTCAAAGATACAGAATGTCAAAACTTATACTTATACTTCAGCCTCCAGCTCCAGTAACATCGTAATACCGATTTACGATGTCTATTTTGCTATGTTTGACAATGATGTAATTAACATCAATCATCTATCCGCTAAGGATGCCAATGAAAATGAGCAGGCAGTGTATGCAGCCTTTGTTGAGAAAAATGAAAATGTTCTTGAGCAGATAAAGACTGAGCTCAATGAGAAGAAAACTCCTTATGATCAGTTATCCAAGGAATACCAGTGGTATATGAGTCATATTGCTGCCATGCTTTATTCCAATGGTATTTTGGACACATCCAAGGTGGATAGAGAAGATTCCATGTACATTGCCTGGACTACAGATGAGACTATTTCACTTGCAGAGTACCTGAAATATGCCATTGCGATGAACTGGATCGATGTTTCCAAACTGGAAATTGACAATCAGTATGCGGATTCTGAACAGATTTTTAATCAGATCGTTACGTATACCTCTAAGGTTCTTGAAACAGATTATGATTTCCAGACAAGAATGTACAAATACCTTCTTCTTGACGGATATATTAGCGGAACACAGGTATGTGATGTACTTCTTGAACAGGAAGCCGTTACTCTTGATGAAGACGAGCTTTCTTTATGGCAAAGAAGCGGTGAGAGTGCATACAGCTTTATGATCAACAGAATTCAGAAGCTGGATATCACCCCTGCGCAGCTGGCTTTGGACCCTTGTACCGGATCCATGGTTATTACGGATGTTAATACCGGTGATGTGCTTGCGCTTGTTTCTTATCCCGGATATGACAACAACATGATGGCCAACGGTGTTGATGCGGCCTACTATGCTAAGCTTCGAAGTGATAAGTCCAATCCGCTGTATAATTATGCTACGCAGCAAAAAACTGCTCCGGGTTCTACTTTCAAGATGATATCATCAACAGCCGGCCTTAACGAAGGAGTTATAACAACCGACTCAATCATATACTGCAACGGTATTTTTGATAAGCTTGATCATCCGCCAAAATGCTGGGTTTATCCCAGAGCCCACGGAGGACTTAATGTGACCGGTGGAATCAGGAATTCCTGTAACGTATTCTTCTACGAAGTTGGTTACAGACTTGGTATTTCGGGAGATTCCTACAAATCAGATGTCGGTCTTGAAAAGATTGCGAAATACGTTGACCTCTACGGACTTACTGAAAAATCAGGTATTGAGATAGCTGAATCAGAACCTCAGATATCCAATCAGGACTCTGTAAGAACAGCGATTGGTCAGGGTAATCAGGCCTATACAACAGTAGGTCTTGCAAGATATGTTACAACTGTAGCTAACAGCGGAACCTGCTACAATCTCACATTGGTAGATAAGACAACGGATTCCAACGGTAACCTTCTCGAAGAGAATTCTGCAGAGATAAGAAGCACCATCGATATGCCTGATTCCTACTGGAATGCGATTCATCTTGGAATGCGACAGGTGGTTCAGGATAAGCCTTATTACACCAATCTTGGCGTAAATGTTGCAGGTAAGACCGGTACAGCCCAGGAATCAGCCAACAGGCCTAACCATTCCCTTTTTGTATGCTATGCTCCTTATGAAAAGCCTGAGATTGCCATTGCTACCAGAATAGCTAATGGTTATACATCCGCTTATGCGGCTCAGATTACCAAGGATGCGCTGGTTTATTATTTTGACCTTATGGATGAGGATGAGATCATTTCTGGAACAGCACAGACCTTGCAGGATGGCGCTATTAATGCTGATTAAAAAGGAAATTTTTTTATGATAAAGAAGTACAAAATAATCAATTATGATTTCGCACTGGCTGCGATGTCCATAGCGCTCACGATAATAGGGTTGTTTGCCATTAGTTCGGCTCAGCCTTCCTTTGTGACCAAGCAGATAGCCGGACTTGCCGCAGGAATATTCCTGATGGTATTCATTTCCTTATTGGATTATTCTTTTTTGATTAAATTGTATATTCCCTTTTATATTGTAAATGTGGCACTTTTGGCATTGGTTAAATCTCCGCTGGGAAGTACCACAAACGGTGCCCAGAGATGGATTAATATTTTGGGAATCACCTTCCAGCCTTCAGAGACAGCCAAAATTTTATTGATTTTATTTTTTGCGCAGTTTATTATGAAATATAAAGATAAAGTTAAGCATTTGGGTTTTGTTTTAATCTGCCTTATTCTCTTGGCGGTGCCATTGGGCCTGATTGCAAGTCAGCCGGATCTTTCTACCTGTATCATGGTAATGACAATCTTTAGCTGCATCATGTTTGTTGCCGGAATCAATTGGAAGATAGTTGCGGCGGTACTAACTGTATCCATACCAACAGTTTTATTTGTAATTTATAATGCTGTACAGGGTGAGAGCAGTATCCTTGAACCTTATCAGCAGAGGCGTATTCTTGCGTGGCTTCATCCCGAGGACTATGCCAATTCCGAGGCTTATCAGACTATTAATTCAATGATGGCCATAGGTTCCGGGCAGCTCTACGGCAAAGGTTACAATACCAATGAGATCAGTTCCGTTCTAAATGGAGGATTCATCTCAGAATCTCAGACAGACTTTATTTTTACTGTTATAGGCGAAGAATTGGGATTTATTGGAGCTTTTATTGTTATTCTCCTGATTCTTTGTATCTCAGTTAAATGCTTTTTGATATCACTAAAAGCCAAAGACAGAGCCGGTGAGGTAATTGCTGCCGGTGTAGGAGCCTGGGTCGGATTTCAGGGGTTCATCAATATTGGTGTTGCAACGGGAGTTATTCCCAACACCGGTATTCCGCTTCCGTTCGTAAGTTATGGTCTGACATCGCTTCTTTCTGTCTATATGGGAATCGGCTTTGTTTTAAATGTAAGACTCCAAAGTAACAAATATAACCTGGGGAGGGTGTAAGTTAATGAACATCGCACTTATAGCACATGACGCAAAAAAGAGACTTATGCAAAACTTCTGCATTGCGTACAGAGGTATTCTTAGTAAAAATGATCTTTTTGCTACAGGAACTACCGGAAGACTGATAGAGGAAGTAACCAACCTTTCAATTCATAAATATCTCGCAGGACATTTGGGCGGCTCACAGCAGCTCGGTGCAGCAATTGAACATAATGAAATTGACCTTGTGATCTTTCTTAGAGATCCTCTTACTGTCAAATCTCATGAACCGGATATCAATAATGTCATGACTCTTTGTGATATGCACAATATACCTGTAGCAACCAATCTTGCGTCCGCAGAACTGCTTATTAAATCACTTGACAGAGGAGACCTTGAGTGGCGTGAAATGTATAAATAAGCTGACAGCTGTTATACTGAGCCTTGCTGTTAGCGTTTCTGTATCCGGTTGTGCCGGATTCTCTTATTCATCTAAATACACACTTGATTCATCTGAGGCAGGCAATAGGCAAAACATGTTTTATCCTACATATGCCTCAGAGATTTGTGTTGTTAATTCTGATATTACTGAAGCCGGAATTTCTATCGATGAGGGCCTCAGTGCCGGTCTTTTTGACTTAAAAAACAAAGAAACCCTATATGCACTTAATGTAAATGAAAGAGTGATGCCAGCCAGTCTTACCAAGGTAATGACGGCTTATTGCGCGCTCAAATACGGAAGCCCGGATCAGGTTCTTGTTGCAGGCAGCGATGTTGGAGTAACAGAGAGCGGAGCGCAGAAGATCGGCCTTAAGCAGGGAGACAGAATGACTCTTGATCAGGCTCTTAGGATCCTGCTTATCTATTCAGCAAATGACGTAGCTAATCTTATTGCTTCAAATATTTCAGGTTCAGTGGATGAATTTGTGGAACTAATGAATACTGAGGCTAAGAAGCTTGGCGCCACCAATTCTCATTTTGCCAATCCGCATGGTCTTACCGCTGATGAGCATTACGTCACTGCTTATGACATGTATCTGATGTTCAATGCTGCCATGCAGTATGATACCTTCAGTGAAATAATAAATATGACTGAATACAATACCACATATCTGGATTCGGCAGGAGGAGTCAAAGAGGTATCCATCGGCACTACCAATGCTTATCTTGCCGGCAAGAGCTCCGCGCCTACAGGCGTTACCGTTATCGGTGGAAAGACCGGTACAACTCAGGCTGCAGGCCATTGTTTGATACTTCTTGCAAGAGATACCAGTGGCAATCCTTATATTTCCGTTATCATGAAGGATAGTGACAGCGGAACCCTTTATTCTGACATGACCAAGCTCTTATCAGTTATCACAAAGTAGCATGAATACTGATAATTCGAGCCATTTTACATAAATTTAATAACGTTTGTTTTAATTTAATAATTCTTCATTTTAGGTTGTGTTTTGACCCTGCATAACTTATAATTAATACATCAATTAAATCTTTACTTGATGGAGGGTATGCCAATGGTTCAGTTAATAGTTGGGAAAAAGGGAAAAGGAAAGACCAAATGCTTATTGGACAGGGTTAATACCGAGGTTAAGAACGTACTCGGCAGTATTGCTTTCTTGGATAAGAACACTAAGCACATGTATGAGTTAAACAACAAGATCCGTCTTATAGTAGTTTCTGATTTTATGATTTCAACACCCGATGAGTTCATCGGATTCGTAAGTGGTATTATTTCTCAGGACCATGATCTCCAGCAGATGTATTTCGATAGTTTCCTTAAGATTGCATGTCTTGAAGATACTGACATGACAGAAACAATTGAAAAGCTTGAAAAGATTAGCGAGAAGTTCAAGATTGACTTCGTGCTCAGCGTTTCTATGGATGAATCAGAACTTCCTGAGGCTGTAAGATCAAAGGTAGTTGTATCCCTTTGATAAGTTATTTTTAATATGATTATTCTGATAAGCCGCGGAATTACCGCGGCTTATCTTATGAGGAGTAAGGGGCACATGCCCTGTGAAAGAAAAAAGGATTGGGGAATGGCACAGAATAAAAGCCGCAAGATTACCAAATATCCCGGCAACTTAAATAATCTCAACATCGGTATGATCTTTTTTGCCGTAATAGCCATCTATGTGGTCATAAGTGTTGTGACTTATTTGAGAAAGGATCATATAATCGGCTACGAAGTTAAGGAAGGCTCACTTTCAAGTAACAATATTTACGAGGCGATAGCTCTTCGAAATGAGAAGATCATTGAAAGCGACAGCGCCGGAAATGTTAACTATTTTGCCTCTGAGGGCGGAAGAGTTGCGGTCGGCAATCTGATTTATACAGTTGATGAATCCGGCAAACTTCTTGATTATCTTAAGTCTCAGGGAACAGAAGAAGCTGCGCTGTCTGATTCAGACATGTCTGAACTAAGATCTCAGATAGTAAGCTTCCATTCGACTTTTGATGAGCATTCTTTTTATACAGTATACGATTTCAAGATAAGTCTCGACGGAACTGTACAGAAACTTGCCAATAACAATATTTTACAGAATATCCAGTCCCTCAATAACACGGGATCCGCACTCAATTCCATAGGATACAAATATTCACCGGATACCGGAATTGTAATCTATTCTATTGACGGCTACGAACAAAAGAGCCTTCATGACCTCAAGGCAGAAGATTTTGATCAGGAAGGTTATGAGAAGAAACAGCTTATTAATAACGCCCTGGTTAAGCCGGGAGACCCTGTTTTCAAGCTCTGTACCAGCGAGGAGTGGTCGGTAGTCATTAACGAAAATGACGAGAAAAAGGTTCAGGAACTTCTTGATCTTGAATATGTTAAAATCAGATTTATCAAGAATCAGGATGAATCCTGGGGGAAAGTATCGAGCTACACGGATGAAAACGGCAATACCTTCGTAGCATTTACTTTTACCAATTCGATGATAACTTTTTGCAGAGACAGGTATCTTAGCATTGAACTTATAACAGAGGATCAGAAGGGACTTAAAATTCCTAATTCATCTATCGTGAATAAGACTTTCTATCTTTTGCCCAAAGATTATGTTATCAAGAATAACGATAACACTTCAGGAGTTCTACGCAGTAAATATGACGAGCAGGGCAATGAAACCTCTGAATTTGTGAATCTCACTATTTATAATGAAACTGAAACGGAATACTATGTCGACACATCTCAGCTAAGATCAGGAGACAGGCTTATCAAGACTGATTCTAATGACAGGTTTACGGTAAGCAAAACGGATACTCTTGTTGGCGTATACAATATAAATAAGGGCTATGCCGATTTCCGACAGATAAGGATTCTGTACAGTAACGAAGAGTATTCTATTGTAAGATCCAATACCATGTATGGTCTTAACGTATATGACTATATAGTTCTGGATGCTTCAGCAGTTGATGAGAATGGTACATCCAGGTATAGTGGTTCCGGGAATGACGATGATGTTACCGACGCTGATTCAGTTAGCGGCGATGCCACTTCTGAAGCCTCGGATGAAATATCTTCAGAGGAAGAAATCACAGAAACGTCAGAAGAAGGCAATTCTGAATCTTCCAATGAAGCTTCTGAGTGATTAAAAGTTGACAGATTGTGTAAAACTACGTTAATATTATATGGGTTTTTGTTGGGAAATTTAATTGAGGAGTAAATAGATATGAGCGTAATGGATAAGTTTTTAAAAGCAATTCAGCTTAATGGGGATGACGGCGAATATTACGACGACGACTATTATGATCCAGGTTCTAAAATAGAAGCTATCAACAATCAGGCTCCTATCGGAAAAGATGATCCCAGTATCGAAGTAACGGAAGAGAAGAAAAAGACAGCGCCTAAGGTTGTGCCTGCAAGATCCAAGAAAGTCAGCACAGCCGGTATGGAAGTTGTTGTTATCAAACCTACATCTGTTGAGGATGCAAGGGAGATCACAGAGACACTTCTTGCTAACAGGACAGTTGTACTTAATCTTGAAGGCTTAGATGTAGATATAGCACAGAGGATTATTGATTTCACATCCGGTTCATGCTTTGCTATATCCGGTAATCTTCAGAAAATTTCAAGATATATATTTATTATCACACCTGCAAGTGTTGATATTTCAGGTGATTTCCAGACAATGCTGGGAGCCCTTGGCGGCGGAATATCAGATGGTCCGCAGCAGATCGACTAATAGTATATTTTAAGGCTGTTGACATTAGATTGATAGTCAACAGCCTTTTTGTATTATCATATTTGACAAGGAAGTAAACGAACATAATGAGCAGAACACTTACAGTTAATTACGAGAACAAGCCTTGCTATGACATTATTATTGACAACAGTTTTGATGGTCTTGCAGCTGCAGTTGAACAGATTGGCAAGAAAGGGCGCAAGATTGCAATCATAACAGATACTAATGTCGAGCCGTTATATGCAGATGATATCGCAGCTAAGCTTTCAAAGATCAGTGACAAAGTTATCATTCATGCAATTAGTGCCGGAGAAGAAAATAAGAACCTTGAAAATATCAACAAGATTTACAAGATCCTTATAGAGAATCATTTTGACAGACATGACCTGATTGTTGCACTGGGCGGAGGAGTAGTCGGAGATATGGCGGGATTTGCCGCAGCTACTTATCTTCGCGGAATAGCCTTTGTTCAGATTCCGACAACACTTCTTAGTCAGACTGATTCAAGTATCGGAGGCAAGACCGGAGTTGATTATGAAGGCTACAAGAACATGGTTGGAGCTTTTCATATGCCAAGCCTTGTTTACATTAACATTTCAACACTTAAATCACTTGATGGAAGGCAGTATGCTTCAGGTTTTGCCGAAGTCATGAAACATGGTCTTATCAAAGACCAGAAATTCTATGAATGGCTTCTTGATAACATCTATGAGATCAATGACAAGGAAGATGACACACTTCTTGAAATGATTGAGAGAAGCTGCCTGGTCAAGAAGGCGGTAGTTGAAAAGGATCCCACAGAAAAAGGGGAGAGAATGCTCCTTAATTTTGGACATACTCTCGGGCATGCAATAGAAAAAGCCAAGAATTTTACACTTTTCCATGGTGAATGTGTAGCTCTTGGAGCTATCGCAGCAGCTTATATCTCCTGGAAAAAAGAGATGATCTCTATGGAAGAGTATTATGAGATAAGGGATATGTTTGTTCCGTTTAACCTTCCGATTTCCATTGAAGATATTGACCCGGAAGAAGTTATACGTCTTACCAAGTCTGACAAAAAGTCTGATTCCGATAAAGTCAGATTTATTCTTCTAAAGGCAATAGGTAAGGCAGTGGTTTCCATGGATGTCACGGACGAAGAGATGAGAGCTGCTCTTAATGAGATCATCTATGTTGAAACAAATGATTAAATAATTTACAGAGGTTTTTATGAATACAATGTCTAAGAAAAAGAAGATATTTCTTGTTGTGGATGTTCTTCTTATAGTTTTATTGACTTTTCTTGATCAGTTTACCAAGCATCTGGCTGTAATGCATCTGCAGGATAAGCCACCGATCAAAATCATTAACGGTGTGTTGGAACTGAATTTCTTAAAAAACAGCGGCGCAGCATTTGGAATGCTTCAGAATCAGAAGGTATTTTTCGTTTTGGTTGCAACGCTGATACTTCTTATTATCGGATACGTTCTTTTCAGGATTCCTGATGACAAGAAGTACAATATTTTGCATATACTGCTGGCCATGATAGCCAGCGGCGCAGCGGGAAATATGATTGACAGGGTAAAGCAGGATTATGTAGTTGATTTTATTTATTTTGTCCTTATCAATTTTCCTATTTTCAATGTAGCTGATATTTACGTTACTGTTTCAACCTTTTTCTTTGTAATCCTTTTCCTTTTTTATTACAAAGAGAGCGACTTCAGTTTTTTGAGCTTCAGACAACAGAATAAATTCAGGGAATTCAAATAATGGATCATAACAAAGAAGTATTTGATTTTTATGTGACTGATGAATATGAAGGTATGAGAATCGATAAGCT
Source organism: Butyrivibrio sp. DSM 10294 (assembly GCF_028539135.1). Taxonomy (NCBI): domain Bacteria; kingdom Bacillati; phylum Bacillota; class Clostridia; order Lachnospirales; family Lachnospiraceae; genus Butyrivibrio; species Butyrivibrio sp. DSM 10294. The sequence goes on from NZ_JANSWL010000088.1 coordinate 225,401, forward strand.
TATCAGTGAGCTTATTGATTCTCTTTCGCGTTCTTATATTAAAAAGCTTATTGATGACAAGAAGGTCTTTTGCAACGATAAGAATGTGAAGGCCAGCTTCAATGTCAGCGAATCCGACCATATTGTAATGGAGATTCCGCCCTTGCAGATTCCGGAGATTCTGCCTCAGGATATTCCGCTGGACATTCTATATGAAGATAATGATGTTATTGTGGTAAATAAGCCCAAAAACATGGTAGTTCATCCCGCAGCCGGTCATTACAGTGATACTCTGGTAAATGCCATTATGTATCATTGTAAGGAAAATCTGTCCGGTATAAACGGTGTTATGAGACCGGGAATTGTTCACAGAATTGATAAGGACACCACAGGCTCTGTTATTATTTGTAAGAATGACAAAGCTCATCAGATAATTGCCAATCAGCTCAAGGAGCATAGTATTAACAGAGTATATCATGCTATATGCTATGGAATTATTGAGGAAGACGAAGGTTTCGTGGATGAGCCTATAGGAAGAAGCCCTGCTGACAGGAAGAAAATGGCAGTAGTAAAAAACGGAGGGAAAGAAGCCTATACCGGATATCGCGTTCTAAAGCGCTTTTATGAGGATGGATTTACATATATAGAATGTAAGCTCAAAACCGGCAGAACTCATCAGATTCGCGTTCATATGGCCCATATCGGGCATCCTCTTTTGGGAGATGATGTATATGCCTCCGGAAGAAAGAGCAAATTTAAGCTTGAAGGGCAGTGTCTTCATGCCAAGACACTTGGATTTATTCATCCGACAACCGGAGAGTACATTGAGACGGATGCACCGTTACCTCAGTATTTTTCGCATTTGCTAGATATTTTGAAATAGTATAAAATAAAACTATAAAATATTTGTGTAAAGGGGACTGCAAATATGAATACTATTATAACAATTGGTCGTCAATTTGGTTCCGGCGGAAGAGAAATTGGGGAAATGGTGGCCGAGCATTTTGGTATTAGATGCTACGATAAAGAGCTCTTATCACGAGCTGCCAAGGAGAGCGGATTCTGTGAGGAAATGATCCAGAATCACGATGAGAGGCCCACTAATTCTTTTTTATATAATCTTGTTATGGATACTTATTCATTTGGATATAATTCATCGAGCTTCGTTGATATGCCTATCAGCCATAAGGTTTTCCTGGCTCAGTTCGATACTATCAAGAAGATTGCTGATGAAGGTCCCTGCGTAATAGTTGGTAGATGCGCTGATTATGCTCTTGGTGATTATGATAATGTGCTGAACATTTTCATTCACGCAGATGAAGAGTTCAAGATAAAGAGAATAAAAGAGCGCTTTGACGATGTTAATTCCGATGATAAAGCCAGAGATATGATGAACAAGAAAGACAAACAGCGTCAGAGCTATTATAACTATTATTCTTCCAAGAAATGGGGCAGAGCAGATAGCTACGATTTATCTATCAATTCCAGCATTCTTGGTGTAGAAGGTACCGTTAAGTTCATAATTCAGTACATTGAAGATTTTGAACAGTTGAGAAAAAAATAATTTTATAATTGCCTTATGAAAAAAACTTCCTAATTCTATTTTAATAGTGTGGAAGTTTTTTTCATTTTGGATATTATTTAATTCTTATTTAATAATATTTTTGACCTATCGATGTTACAATGGCCTCAACTAAAACTAGATTAATTAGGGGTAGTCTGTTACATTATGCCCCACATTGCAAGTTAACCGGTTTATGCAGAAAGGATTCTGCTTACAGTTTTCAAGGAGGAACGCTATGGCTAATAACATAGGTGGCAACATCAACCAGTTGTTCAGACCGTCTGAAGCCAATTCAAGAAACGGCCCTGTTTCCGGTGCCAAATCACGCAGCCAATCACAAAAGAGTAGTACGACAAAGGAAAAAGCTTCCGCAACCGATAAATTGTTCGGAGAGAGCGCAAAGCTTGAATTTTCTCCTGAAGCTGAGATGTTTGGAAAAGTTGCAGACATGCTTCAGAAGAAATATGATAATGCCGATGTATTTGTGGCAGGACCGGATGATGACCTTTCACAGATTGGTGGTGATCTCGAGTACAGTATTATCTTATCAGAGGATGAAATGAAGCTTCTTGCATCAGATGATCCAAAGGATAAGAAAGCCAAAGATAAGCTTATGGGGCAGATAGATGATGCTATGAAGTCTATCTCCGATATGAGTCAGAAAATCGGTGAAAACACAGACGAGACTGATGACATTGCAAACTTTGGTATCAAGGTAGATAATAATGGCAAGATTAACTTCTTTGCAGATATAAACGGAAATAGCTACTCAGATACGTCGATGGATTCACTGATAAATTCAATTGTAGGATCAAAAGCTAAATGAACGTGATATAATATTACTCAGGGTGAGACTAAGATAAGGTTTCACCCTGTTTTTATTGGCATATGAGAAAGGATGTTTACTCCATGGAGTTTTACGCAGATTCTAATAAGATTATTGATGAGATGAAAAGAGATAAAAGACACAGCTGCGATGTGTTAACTGCAGAAAACGGCTGCGTCGCCGGCTGTAAGGCAGGATTTACCTTTTATGAAAGTACAGAATATGGAAAAGGTGGTGTTCACGCGGATCAGGAAGGTTTTCTTGTGCTGGAAGGAATGGGAAAGGCCAGATTTGATGATAAGGAATTTGATGTATATCCTGGGCTTGCAATGATAGCGCCTGCCGGAACGGTACATGCTATTAAAAGAAATGAGGATAGCGAGGCGGTTAAGGTATTTTGGTTTCATAGTGCTTAAATGAAATAGTTAGCAAGCCCTGCTAAAGCAGGGTGGCTGGGTATAAGCGCCTCAGGATCAGAATCCAGGAACAGCAGGATTTGGAGCTATGGCTCTGCCTAAAAGACATACGAAAGTAATCAAATAGAGGTCCTTAATATGCCTTTAGATGAGTATAATCCCTAATATCTATACCATTTTGCATTCTTGTGCATATGAAAGCTTCATTATCATTCTCTTTCGTATGCTTTTTCATCTTTCTCAAGACTATTAGCAACAACTTCATGCATACTAAACGTCTTACATTTGACGCTCTTCATATGCACTTATGCAACGAAGCAGCCATAATCTATTCGGCTTAGACCGTGAAATGCATATTAGAAGCAAGTTTCATGAGTGGTTCGTATGCTGCATCCAGAGTTAGGGGTGTCAAGGATGGCGTATATAGCCATAGCACGCTATATTTGAATTAAATCTGCTTTGGAAGCTTTAATATATTATTACTTATTGGCGCATGGAATTTTCAAAAAAGCTAATTTTTTTGTCAAATCTGACTATTACGTGAGTTCAAAAAAATCTGTATCATAACCGAGTAATTGAATGCCGCCCGGTGGGCAGGCGATTTATGAATACTGGGTTGTAACCGAACACGTGTAAGTGAAGACTCGCTTACCGTGTTCTTTTTTTACGGATTTTAAGGAGGTAAAAATGAATCAGAACACAAATAACTATCTAGTTGAAGAGAGGATAGGAAAGCTTCTTCTCAAGTTTTCAATTCCCTGCATTATGTCGCTGCTTGTATCGTCACTTTATAACATAGTGGACCAGATTTTCATTGGAAGAGGCGTAGGATATCTTGGAAATGGTGCAACAAATGTTGTTTTTCCAATCACAGTTATATCACTTGCGATTGCTCTGATGCTTGGGGATGGCGCTGCTGCATATCTTAGTCTTTGTCAGGGTAAAAAAGATGTGAAGTCCGGAAATAAGAGCATGGGCAATGTTGTAATGCTTCTTGTGGCATTCGGAGTTATAATGGCAGTTCTTTTTGCTGTATTTAAGTCACAGATCCTTACAGCGTTTGGAGCTACTGAGAACAACCTTCCATATGCAAATGAGTACTTTGATTACATCATTTTGGGAATTCCTTTCTTTGTTGTCGGTAATGGCCTTAATTCCATTATAAGGGCTGATGGAAGCCCAAAATTTGCCATGATTACTACTCTTGCAGGATGTATCATCAATGTGATTCTTGACCCTGTTGCAATTTTCGCCCTTCATATGGGAATGAAGGGCGCTGCTATCGCGACTATAGCAGGTCAGATTGTTACAGCAATCTGCGGAATTGTGTACATTCTCTTCAGGGCAAAGACCTTTAAGCTCACTTTAAAAAACATGACTCCTGATTTGGTCGTAATAGGCAAGTTTGTCCCTCTTGGAATAAGCAGTTTCTTAACACAGCTCTCTATTGTGGTAATCATGGGTGTAATGAACAATGTTCTTGTTAAATATGGAGCAATGAGTAAGTATGGCGCTGATATCCCACTTACAGTAGTAGGAATTGTTATGAAGGTATTCCAGATAGTAGTATCGGTATGTATCGGAATTGCCGCAGGTTCTCAGCCTATCGTTGGCTACAACTATGGAGCAGGAGAATACAGAAGGGTAAAAGAGCTGTTTACAACAATCATCAAAGCTGAAGCAATTGTAGGGCTGGTTTCAGTGCTTTTATTTGAGCTTTTCCCTCTTCAGATTACATCAATATTTGGAAGTGAGGACGGTCTTTATAATGAATTTGCGGTTCTTTCATTCAGGATTTTCCTTTCAATGATCATTCTGACATGTATTCAGAAGTCTACTAGTGTTTTCCTTCAGTCTCTTGGAAAGCCAGTAATGTCTATGGGACTATCATTACTCAGGGACTTTGTATTAAGTGTTCCGCTTGCCATTTTTCTTCCTATGTTCTTTGGCGTTGAAGGAGCTCTTTTATCAGCTCCTGTAGCGGACATAGTAACTACATTAGCTGTTGTTCTGATGTCCATAAATGTTGTAAAAGAGCTTGACTCCAAAATCAACATCGATGAAGATGACGCTAAAGAAGCACAAGTGGCTTGATTTGCATATTCGATAATATCTGAATATATCTGCACGATTCAATTTTATACATGATTATTTCGCAATAATAGCACCGGGGTCAATTGTGCGTGAGCACCTTTGATACGGTTTTAAAACCACCGATTCCATTTAGACCAAATGAGGGAGCCGGTGCTGAAACAATTAAGATGGTGCTCAAGCGTGAATAGGTTGTGCTCATGCAGCGAAATATTCAATACAAAACAGAAATAAGTATGGCCTCTATACCTATCAAATTGGTATAGAGGCCATTGTTTCATAATTGTTTCATAGTGCTGTATAATCCAACTATTCGTTAAACATGTGTTTTGCGAATAGTTAGCATGCAGTTATAGGTATACATAACCGATAATATATTGAGTATGCTAACTAATTTGTTAAACATGAGGATTTAAAAATCACTTCGTATACTCATCGTATATTGCTACATGATCGTAGATGCATCTCCATGAACTATAAGCATCTGCAGTTACGCATATATAGTGAGTTCCGTCATTAGATATCTGATAGCTGGCGCCACAGCAACCTGACTGATTAACAAATCCGGTCTTGGCACCTATAACTTCTCCATGCGTATCTTTGTCTTCAATTCTACGAAGAAACCAGTTTGATATAAGTATTCCTTCAGGATGCTCGGTTGTTGCTGAAGTTGTATATTTCCTTGCATTCAATACTTCATGACAAAGCTTGTTTTCTTCAGCGGCTTTGAGAATCATTGCCATATCAGTAAGTGTACAATAATGGTCTTCGTTATATATTCCGACACAATTGGTGAAATGCGCGGTATCTGAGATTCCAAGCTCTTCCAGCTTATCATTCATCATGGCAACAAATTCTTCCTGTGAGCCGGCTATATATTCTGCAAGACACATTGCAGCATCTGCACCGGAAGGGAGGATTGTGCCATAGAGCATATCTCTTACTGTAACCTTCTCTCCTACTGAAAAACCAACCTGGCTACAGTCTTTGCTGAATACGAAATCTCCGATTTCCTGTGTCATTTCATAGGTATCGTCAAGATCTTCAATATGCTCAGCAGCTACCAGTAATGTAAGAATCTTGGTCATGGATGCGGGATTAATACGAACATCGCCGTCTCTGGAAGCTACTACCTTGCCTTCATCGAGATTGATAAGTACCGCGTTTTTGCTGATTACTTCTTCACTTCCGAGATAAGCTATCGAATCCGCTGAGGGTTCATATCCTTCAAAAAAGCTCTGGGCATCCTCAGATTTTTCGAGAAAAGGATTGATATTCTCAGGTTCTGAAGAGTCAGTATCATCAATGATTGTCTCAACAACAGTGAGTTCTGCTGTTGCTTCTTCTGTTGGATTTTCTGCTGCTTCTGCTTCCACAGGGGATTTGCCAGTGAGCTTACTGATAATTAGGAAGACAGTAAAAATAAGAGCAAATACACCTGCTCCAAGAAGACTTAAGTGAAATATGATTTCTTTTTTTCTGCGAGATTTATATTCTGATACGGTCAGACGTTGACCGTCTTTTTTTCTGTAATTTGCTTTTTTCTCCAAAACTTTCTCCACCCAATAGAAATAATACTTATAAATATTATCATTTAACATAAAGCCCCATCAAGTGGCATTTTTACTTAAATTTTGGCTTGTTCATGGTATAATTAGACTATGCAAAACAAAATTGGAAATGATGAAAAATATTATAACGAACAGGACAAGCTCAACACTATCAGAATGAGGGAAGTGCTCGATACTCTTCCACATTTTTGCAGGCAGTTCTTCAGGGGAATTGAGACTACAACATCTGCAAGAACAAGACTTGGTTATGCTTATGATCTCAGGACATTTTTTGAGTATCTTCATAGTAAGAATCCGGCTCTCAAGAATATGGCTATTACCGAGTATAAACTTGATATTCTTGACATGATCGAGCGCGAAGACATTGAGGAATACCAGGAATATCTATCCTTGTATGAGAAGAAAGACAAAGAGATAACCAATGCCGAGCAGGGGAAGAAGAGAAAAATGTCAGCTCTTCGATGCCTATACACATATTTCTACAAGGCGGAACTCATTCAGCGTAATACAGCGGAACTTGTGAAGATGCCAAAGCTTCATGAAAACGAGATCATAAGACTCGAACCGGATGAAGTAGCAACTCTCCTTGATCAGGTTGAAGCCGGCGATAAGCTTACCAAGGGTCAGCTTAAATATCATGAGAAGACAAAGTTAAGAGATGTGGCGTTGCTTACTCTTCTGCTTGGAACAGGAATACGAGTATCAGAATGCGTCGGTATTGATATTGATGATATCGATTTTAAAACCAACGGAATCCGTATTCACAGAAAAGGTGGATATAATACAACCGTGTATTTTCCTGATGAAGTAAGAACGGCTTTGATCAATTATCTGGAAGACAGAAAGCTTAAGATTCCTGAAGAAGGTAGTGAAAATGCATTGTTCTTGTCAATGCAGAATAAGAGAATCACTGTTAGAGCTGTTGAGAATCTAGTGAAGAAATACTCTCGGAATGTAACTACTCTTAAAAAGATAACGCCGCATAAACTGAGAAGTACCTTTGGCACTAATCTCTATAAAGAATCCGGCGATATATACCTTGTTGCAGATGTACTCGGTCACAAAGATGTAAATACGACCAGAAAGCATTATGCTGCTCAGGATGATGAAAATAGGCGAAGAGCCGCGAACATGGTTAAACTAAGAGAAAAATGACAAAAAAAGAAGAGGATGTCCTCTTCTTTTTATTTTGCGCTCTTGTATATAGATTTGAACATATTGCGATCCATTATGAACATATCATGTGGATCATCTCTATTTACGCAGATATAATCACCCTTTTCTCCAACCATGTACTTCTCTTCATCCCAATATGGGAAAACTTTGGTGGTCTTTTTTAGCTTTCTTGCATAGATATTATTCTCTCCGGAAGTAAGACAGGCCTTAGCAACAGGCATAAGAGCAAAGGTCTTACCATTATCTGCATTCTTGATTGTGGGCTGATAATCGGCGATGTCCAAAACAAATTTCTTACGTGTCGTGGAATAGCTGCTTTTAAACTTTTCTTCGGAAATGGCGGATACATGACCATAGATGTTAATGATCAAGACGGTATTATCCTTGATCTCTACGTTAATATCACCTCCGATAGTTCTGACTATGGCCATGGAACCGGGTTGAATAAACTCCTGTGGTCGTACATAGCCCACGATAATAGGAGGTGTGGTGTATTGACTCATCTTGGATGTATCTAGTGTAGTATTGATAGCATAGATAATATCAGCGTTCTCAAAATAATCCGACATCCTCTCTCGGATGATATTGCTGATGGAATGTCTGGCCGAGTCATCATCTATCTCTGTATAATCCGAATAATGCTTGATGATAAGTTCGTTTTTGAGAAGACCGCCGGATTTCTCGGTATGTCCCCCTCCTGAACCAATATTTCTGGCAATATATGAAGCCAACTCATCAGCACGAGTCTCCTTGGAACAGCTCCTTATAGAGAATTTAACTCCAAAGGACAGTACACTGTACACTAGGCAAACATCTATTGAATCGACCGCTACAATGAAGTCGCCGATAAGGCCAAGTATATTGGGATCACAGGGCTCACTCCTTAGAATCGCGTATCGCTGGTCCTTATGATACTCAACACCAAGCATGGCGACACCGGCAATTCTGGCTTCCTTAAGAGTAAGATTCATATTCTTGAGCTTAAGAATAAGGCTCTTATCATAAGGCAAAGTATCTATCATATCTCGGTCAAGAGGGTGAGATACCTCGGAAAAAGCATTGGTATCCGAATAAAGACCATAATAAAGCGCAGTACCAACAGCTGTATCGATGAAGTACTCCTCATCTTCTATTTTCAGAAGATTCCAAATTACTGAGCAGCAACTTCCAAGATTACTTCTGACCTCGTTCTCTTTAGGTAGTTTGCCGGTAACCTGGTGATGATCAATGACGGCTACATTCTCAGCCTTGAATTTCTTGACATTACCCTCTCCGTATTGGCAGTCAGTAAGTAAGAGAAGCTCAGGCCTAATCTTAAGAGTCTCTACATACTCGATTGGGATCTTGAGTTCGTTGATCAAATAAACAAGATTGCTCTTGGTAATCTCAAAGTTACCTGAATAGATAAGACGCACGCTCTTTTTGTGCTTTTCAAAAAACCTATACAAAACATACCCCGAGCAGATTGCATCTGCATCAGGGTTGTCATGACATTGAATCGTTATATCGTTATATTTAAGTAAACTGGAAAGCTTCATAAAAACACCTCTTCTTGCATTATATAACATGAAGAGGTATTTGTTGTGAAAAAAGTAATATTTTTCAATATTTTATCTGAATTCTGTAGAATAATAAGGAATTATGAGATCTTCACCGGCATTAACGATACTGTCAGACTGGAGCTTATTGATGTTGTTGATCTCTCTGATGTACTCATTAAGGGACTTGTACTGAGTGCTATCGAAGTTATCATTAGCTATGGACCAGACTGATTCACCGGAATGGATTGTAACTGTCTTGTAATATTTATAATTTGTTACATGATCTTCACCTTCAGCACCTGAAAGAATGGTTGTGAAGGAAAAGCATAATGTAAAAATAATTATTGCAATAATTGTACCTAATGCAAAATATTGTCTTCTGACAATGCGCTGACGTCTGACCTGATTACGTCTGATTCTCTCTTCGCTCTCGCTGAAATATCTGGGATTATTGTATAAAGATGCTGCTGCTCTCATTGCCTCACTCATATTCTCACCTCAGCCGCTATCGGCTACTTTTAACAAACATGTGTACGGAACAATTGTTCTAAAATAATATTATCGAACATACTTTTGTTTGTCAACAAAAATCGAACAAATATTCCGAACAAATTTTCCGAACAGATATTTGCTTTTGCGTAAATGCTGTGATATACTAATAAAAACGATTATTTAGGAGGTTTTCATGGAAAAAGGGAGCATATCTAAGAAACAACAGGAAATTTTAGACTACATAAAAGAACAAACTCTCGTAAGAGGATTCCCTCCTGCTGTTAGGGATATCTGTAAGGCTGTTAATCTCAAGTCAACATCTTCTGTTCATTCACATCTTGAGACATTGGAGAAGAACGGTTATATCAGAAGGGACCCTACCAAGCCCAGAGCAATCGAGATCTGCGACGATGGTTTCAATATGGTAAGAACAGAGATTGTCAGCATTCCCGTTATAGGACAGGTGGCTGCCGGTACTCCTATTCTTGCGGAGGAGAACATTGATTCATATATTCCTATTCCTGCCAGCATGTGCCCTAAGGGATCAGATGCCTTTATTCTTAATGTTAAGGGTGATTCTATGATCAATGCAGGAATTTTTAACGGCGATAAGATTTTTGTTCAGCAGTGCAACACAGCCAAGAACGGCGATCAGGTTGTAGCTCTTATTGATGATTCAGCCACAGTCAAGACCTTCTACAAAGAAGATGGTCATATAAGACTTCAGCCGGAGAATGATACCATGGATCCTATCATTGTTGAGGATTGTCAGATACTTGGTAAAGTATTCGGTATCATGAGATTCTATTGATTATTCATATAAATATAGATTTTTCCATATAAAAAAGCAGGGCTCATTCGAGCTCTGCTTTTTCAATGGACTTACCGTCTCTCCATATTCTCTCAAGATCATAGAATAATCTGTTCTCTCTGTCGAAGACATGTACAATGATATCGCCGAAGTCAAGAAGAACCCAGCTTCCGGTATCATAGCCTTCAACATTCTTGGTCATATGACCAGCTCTTCCAAGTACTTCCTGGACGCTGTCGGCCATAGCCTGAACCTGATTTACGTTAGTTCCGCTGGCAATGATAAAATAATCTGCAAGAGTTGAGATCGTACTGATATCAATAACTTTGATATCTTCGCCCTTTCTGTCTTCAAGAGCATCAATTGCCATTAGTGCCATCTTTTTAGATACTGCTAAATCTGCCATATTTACCTCGTTATTTATAAAACTTTTTGTAGTACAGATAGGCATTCATTGTTGCCTCATCGCACTCTTTACCAATAGTTTGCAAGTAAAGAACAGAATCGTGAAGTATGTGTGCAAGACATCTGTCTATGTCTGTGAAGGCCTCTTTACGAATCTCATCCATGCCTTCAAGAGGCCTTCTGTTGGGCTCTATAAAATCTGCGATATAAATGATCTTCTCAAGAAGGGACATATCTTCTTTGCCTGTCGTATGCCATCTGATTGCTTCCAGGATTTCAGGATCATAAATATCATATTTTGCTCTGGCAAGATACATTCCAGCTTTTGCATGGAGCAAAGAGTGATTGCGTCTCTCAACGTCTGTAATCTCGATTTTGTTCTTTTCACAGATCTTGACCTGTTCTTCGTGAGACATGCATTTAGCACAGTCATGGAGCATTCCGGCTATCAGAGCTTTCTCAACATCTGCACCGAATACGAATGCCATACTGGCTGCTGTATATGCCACTCCCAAAGTGTGGTCAAATCTGTCGGGCTTTAGCTCTTTTTCTAGCTCTTTACGAAGCTTCTGGGAAATCTCAAGTATTCTCATTTGTACAATCCTTTGATACACATAAATTCAATGCATTCATTAGGCATCATGTACCTTACGGAGCGGCCTTTAACAACTCTCTCTCTGATATCTGTTGAGGAGATATCAATTCGGTTAAAGGTCATTAGACGAATATCCGCATTATACATTTTCTTGAGTTCTCTTCTCTTCCTGTCAAGAGACGGTAGATCATCTTCTTCTCTTACTGCTGCGAGAATAATGCAGGATGTGAGTAGATCCTTTGCTTTGTACCAAGTGTCGATTCCGATAACAGAATCTGCGCCCAAAATAAGATAGAGTTCGTCCCCGGGATACATAAGTTTCAAATCCTGAATTGTATCAATAGTATAGCACCCCTCCGGCTTGTCTATTTCAAGCCTTGAGCATGTGAAGTACGGGTTGTCGCTGATGGCCATTTTAACCATCTGATATCTTATATCTCCACTTGTGACTTTATCTCTGTTTTTTAAATGAGCAAGATTGTTGGGGATAAAAATTACACGGTCAAGATCAAATTGTTCTCTTGCCGATTCTCCAAGCAGCAAATGACCGTTATGTATCGGGTCAAATGTTCCTCCTAATATACCAATTCTTCTGCATTCCATAATTAAGCCTCCTCTGGTATAGTCAGATGTTGCCACGTGTTATTTAATATTTTAGTTCTTCTTGGATGCCTTGGGTAAAATGATCTTAGGATCATCCTTAAAAGGTTTGTATAGTACGAATCGTCTTCCGATTACCTGTACCAGCTCAGATCTGGTTCTCTCAGAAACAGTAACTGCAACGTCCTTAACATCTTCTACACAGTTCTTGAGTACTGTGATCTTAACCAGCTCATGTGTATTGAATGTCTCTTCGATAGCGCTTGTTATTTCAGGAGTAACAGTTGCTTTTCCAATCTGGAATACAGGCTCAAGGTCTGATGCAAGGCTCTTTAAATAAGCTCTCTGTTTACTTGTAAGTGTCATAAATCCTCATCCTCTTCTTCATAATCACCGTCATCAAACACCGGCTGGGTATCTGCGTTACGATAGTATTCAAATTTGAAGCCATACATTCTGACAGTATCACCTTCATGAATGTGGAGCTTCTCGAGTTCATCAAGAATTCCGTTGTCTGCAAGGAATTTCTGGAAGAATGCGAATCCTTTTTCAGATTCAAGATTGGTATAACCAAGCATCTTCTCAATCTTAGGTCCTTCAATAACATATTCGGACTCATCCTTGTCGTAGAATACCTCGAAGGCTTCATCGGCACTTCTAAGTGCCTCTTCAGGGAAGTATTCCTGTTCAAATACGATAGGCTTCTCCTGAATCTCTGAAAGCGTCCTACTTACATAGTATAACAGTTCCTTAACACCTTTTCCAGTTAGGGTAGAGATTGCAAAGACCTTAACGCCAAGGGGTTCGTACTTGTCTCTGATCTTCTGAATTATCTCTGCATCCTCACCTTCGGGAAGCATATCTATCTTGTTAGCGGCTATAACCTGTGGTTTCTTGGTTATATCTGCGTTGTAGCCTGCAAGCTCGTTATTGATGAGTTCAATATCCTCAAGAGGATCTCTTCCCTCTGTTGAAGCTGCGTCCACAACATGAATCATCATTCTGGTTCTCTCGATATGACGAAGGAACTCATGACCAAGTCCTGCTCCTTCTGAGGCACCCTCGATAAGTCCGGGAATATCGGCTACAACGAAGCCTCTTGCGTCATCAAGATCTACAACACCAAGCATAGGTGAAAGGGTAGTGAAATGATAGTTTGCTATCTTGGGCTTGGCATTGGATACCTTAGAAAGGAAGGTTGACTTACCTACATTGGGGAATCCAACAAGACCTACGTCTGCTATAACCTTAAGCTCAAGAAGAACTTCAAGCTCAAGGGAAGGCTGACCCGGCTGAGCATATTTGGGAGCCTGCATGGTGGAGGTTGCATAATGCATGTTTCCGTTTCCGCCTTTGCCGCCCTTAAGGATAACCATTTCTTTGTTATCACGACTCATATCGGCAATTACCTTACCGCTCTCAGCTTCTTTTATAACAGTTCCTTCCGGAACCTTGATAATGAGATCGCTGCCGTTTTTACCATGGCAACGTCTCTTGTTTCCATCCTGACCGTTTTCGGCTTTGTATTTGCCGCCGTAGTGGAAGTCTGCGAGAGTATTAAGGCCTTCGTCTACCTTGAAGATGATATCTCCGCCCTTTCCTCCGTCTCCGCCATCAGGGCCGCCGTTTGCCACAAATTTTTCTCTTCTGAAGGAGATGTGGCCATCTCCGCCTTTTCCGCTCTGAATAAATATTTTAGCTTTATCTACAAATACAGGCATGTCTAAATCCTCTTATGAAGTCTTACGGGTATCATTAATATAATAACAAATTCTATTTCAAAAAATAAGGCTTCAAACTATTGGTAAGTTTGAAGCCCGATTAAATACCTGATTACTTATTCTCTACAGGATGAACGCTAGCCTGCTTTTTATCTCTGCCCTTGCGCTCAAATCTAAGAACACCATCAACAAGTGCAAATAATGTATCATCGCTACCGATTCCTACATTAACACCAGGATGAATGTGTGTTCCACGCTGTCTGTATAAAATATTACCGGCCTTTACGAATTGTCCGTCAGCTCTTTTTGCTCCAAGTCTCTTGGATTCTGAATCTCTACCGTTCTTGGTTGATCCAACACCCTTCTTATGAGCAAAAAATTGAAGGTTCATATTCATCATGACTTATTCCCTCCTAAATTTAATGTTCAAATACTTTTTACCATATTGCTGATAAATTGATTCAATACCAAGTTCGAATGACCTAACTAAAAGCTCTGCATCATGAGACGGGGTATCCTTAAACTCGAATCTAATGATTCCCTTGTCTTCGTCCTGAAAAACGCTTATCTCATCCTTGGTAAGATTATCAAGTGAATTGATAGTGTTGATAGTCAGAACAGATATTGCGGAACATACAATGTCACTGCCGTATTCGGCAAAACCGGCATGTCCGTTGCACTCTATGCTCTTGTAATTATCATCAGAAGTCTTGGTGAAAATGATTGATGTCATATTATAATGAGATCTTGTTGATCTTAACGAGAGTGAAAGGCTGTCTGTGACCATTCTTCTTGTGATAGCCTGTCTTTCTCTTGTACTTGTAAACAACAACCTTCTTGTCACGGCCCTGTTCAACAACTGTTGCGCTAACCTTAGCTGAGCTAACAGCGTCAGCTACCTTAAGTGTACCGTCGTTTACTGCAATAACATCAAATGTTACTTCTTTTCCGGATTCAACATCAAGTTTCTCAACTTTGATCTGATCTCCCTCGGAAACCTTGTACTGCTTACCACCAGTTACAATAATTGCGTACATAAGTTACCTCCTTCTTCAAAAAACTCGCTAACTTCGGCGGGGCAAAAAGGCCCACTTATGCCTAGTTAAGCGGCATACCATGATATATTAACATCTAATATCAATGTTGTCAACAGTTTAATAAAGTTTCTTTTAACGATTTATCATTTTTATTACGGATAAGCTCCATTATGCCAAGGCCCGTGATATCTATAAAAGAGGTATGAACAGGGTCTCTCCTGCATAAATCCTTCATGACTTCTATCAATTCTTCGTTATCTTCCTTACTCTTCATGTTGATAAAATCAATCAATATCATTCCGGTAAGGTTACGGAGTCTGATCTGTCGCATTATCTCTTTAGTTGCTTCGAGATTGACTTTTTTGATGATATCATCTTTGCCGTTTATGGCTTTGCCGGTATTAACATCTATTGCATTGAAGCTTTCAAGCTGCTCGATTATCAAGAAAGCTCCACTTTTAAGCCATACCTTATTCTTGCATAGTTCATCTATCTTGCTGCTAATACCCCAAATGCCTGAATCATCTTTCATTTCATAATCGGATATACCGTGGAGCTTCATGTAGTTCTCTGCTTTGGCAATGTGCTGCTCAAGGAGATCTTCGTCAGATGAAGTTTCAGAAAATGTGGAATATACTTTTCTGGTGCCCGCTTCAGCTAAAAGGTTCAAAAGATTGTCAAGATTGTTCCTGATATCCTGAATAAGTATATCGCCTGCATCATCAGGATCAAGCTCTGCTGCATCAGTTCTGATGATTGTGCCAAAGCAGTCTCCACATAATCTATCAAGATACTCAGAAGTAATGCTTGAAATATCCTCTTTTACAATACCAATAAGTCTGTTTCTGACAGCATCTTCAAGCTTAACAGAACAACCTACACCGTTTTTGCCAAGAGTGATTACCGTATACTTGCCTGAAACACTGATGCAGGTGGTTAGTTTGGTTTTCTTGGTCTTAACGGCTTCAGACTCAACCTGTACAAGGATCTCATCGCCTTGGCGCAAGGCATCTTTCGGACCGAGCTTTCTGTTCAGAACACAGCATTTATTGACGTTCTTAAGGGAAAGATATCCCATGTTATCATTTGACAACCGAATGAACGCGGCGTTGATATTCTTAACGATATGGTCCACCCTGCCGAGATATAAATTGCCCAGGTCACTTTTTCTTACGAATGAAAGAAATTCAAGCCTGCCATCAACCAGACAGGTGACGACAGGCATGTTTTTGTAGTTGGATTTGATTATCATTCCCTGATTCATAGTGTTAAACTTCCGTAATACAGAATCTTTCATTGATATCATCCGATATAAAAGGCTCAGCGAAGCGCTTTTCTCCCTCAATAACCTCTTTGTATATATCTACTCTATGGATTGCGAGGGCATTTTTGTTAAACTCCTTACCTACATAGGCAAAAAAGCCTTCGAACAAAAGCGTGGGTTTAAGAGTCGCGGAGCTACTCATGCTAAGAAGAATATTGACTTCTTCTTTTGCACTGTCTATGCAGTATTCAAAGATCATGGGCTTCATATCGATCTCTTTTTCACCGCTCTTGGTCTTCTTCATGGCAGGTAGCTTGTCCTGTGAAAGATATTCTTCAAATTTGGAGCACCAATCAAAATCCGGTCTTATATTCTCTCTGAAGTTTAGTCTGTATCTGGCAGCAAAAGAAGCTGTCATGGCCTTCTCATCTCTTTCGGACAGTTCTGTTATCGCCAGGATCTTAATCCCTTCGTTAAGCACATTGTTAAGCCTATCCATGATATCTTTTGTGGAAACCATGGAATTGACGGTCATATCCATATATTCTCCGTCACTTGTAGCACCTACGCTTAAGGGCTGTGCAAATGATATCACCTGATGAGGGCTGAAGCCTTCAGAATACTTGACATCAATATCTGCTCTTCTGATGGCCTTCTGAAAATATCTCATTACATCCAAATGTCCAATGAACTTAATCGGACCGTTTTTGCTGAATTTAAGTCGCAGTTTATGCATTGTTTCGGCCCTCCTTACATACTCCTACGCCATAGGCCGCTGCACCGCAGCCAAAACATTGCTGTCTGCAGTTGGAGGATTTTTTGCCTTCCTGAGAGGTGTGCCATTCTCTGAGAAGGAATGCCTTTGTGACACCACAATCAATCATGTCCCAAGGGAAGATCTCATCATCTGAACGTTCTCTTGTAGTATAGAAAAATGGATCAACGCCGCATTCTTTGAAGGTTTCCATCCATACGTCAAATTTGAAATATTCACCCCAGGCATCAAAGATACAACCTTTTTTGTACGCTTCCAGGATGACTTTGCAGAGCTTTCTGTCGCCCCTTGCGAGAACTCCTTCCATCATGCTGGCATCGGCTTCATGCCAGTTGTATTTGATGTGCTTCTGGTTGATCTGAGCCATAATACCTTTTCTGGTCTTATTAGCCTTATCAAGGAATTCTTCTTTTGTGTTCATTCTTGCCCACTGGAAAGGTGTAAAGGGCTTAGGAACAAAGAAAGAAGTACTTGCAACGATGTCAATTGCTCTTCCGTTTCTCTTATCCTTCGGAAGCGTCTCATAATACAATGCAGCAATCTTGTTGGAAATATCGCCTATTCCAAGAATATCTTCATCTGTCTCCCCCGGAAGACCCAGCATGAAGTAAAGCTTAACCTTGTTCCAGCCGCCTAAAAAGGCCTGCTCAGAACCTCTAAGGATATCTTCTTCGGTAAGTCCTTTATTTATAACATCTCTCATTCTCTGGGTTCCGGCTTCGGGAGCAAAAGTAAGACTACTCTTTTTAACATCCTGAACCTTGCTCATAACATCAAGGGAAAAAGCATCAATTCGCAGAGATGGAAGTGAAATATTTATCTTCTTCTCGTTACAGTGCTCTATCAGGAAGTCTATAAGCTCAGGAAGCTGCGTATAATCGCTGGAGCTGAGTGAGCTAAGAGAAATCTCCTCATATCCTGTATTGGCAAGAGCTTCCAGTGCAAGCTTTTTAAGTCTTTCAACATTCTTTTCGCGAAGCGGCTTATAGAGCTGCCCTGCCTGGCAGAATCTGCAGCCTCTTATGCATCCGCGCATAACTTCAAGGACCACTCTGTCCTGAGTTATCTTGATATAAGGAACCACGGGCTTAGTAGGATAAAACATCTCATCGAGATCAAGACACATCTCCTTCTTAACAGTTGAAGGTATGTCGTCATAAACAGTCTCAATCTTGTCGATGGTTCCGTCTTCTTTGTAAGAAATATTAAAGAGTGAAGGCACGTACATACCGGGTATCTTAGCAACCTCATGAAGGAAATCCTCCCTCGAAATGCCGTCCCTCCTGGCTTTCTTATACATGTCAAAGAGCTCTCTATACCTGGTTTCACCCTCACCTATGTAGAAAATATCAAAAAAGTCTGCAATAGGCTCAGGATTATAAGTGCAGGGACCTCCACCTATAACAATTGGATCATCCCAGGTCCTGTCCTTTGTCATAAAAGGTATACCTGACAGATCTAGAATCTGCAAAATGTTTGTATAGCACATCTCGTACTGAAGCGTAAATCCAAGGAAGTCAAAGTTCTTGACAGGGTCCTGTGATTCAAGCGCAAAAAGAGGAATGTTTTTGCTCCTTAGTAGTGCATCCATGTCGGTCCAGGGTGAATAAACCCTCTCGCACCAAACATCGTTGTAGGAGTTAAACATTCCGTACAAAATCTGAATTCCCAGATGGGACATTCCTATCTCGTAAACATCAGGAAAACAAAAGGCAAATCGGATATCCACCTCTGATTTGTCTTTTGTCACTGAGTTGACTTCATTTCCTATATATCTCTCGGGTTTCTCGATACTAAGCAAAATGTCGTCTGTAAGAGCTAAATTATAATTCATATCGTTTCCTTATCTTCTTGACAGTTCGTCGGTTATATCCTCCCAGCTGACATTTTTTTCAGCCATAAGGACCATCATATGATACAGGAAATCAGACATTTCGTAAACCACTTCATTTTCATTCGGGTTCTTGGCGGCAATAACCATCTCTGTAGCCTCTTCGCCGACTTTCTTAAGAATCTTATCAATGCCTTTGTCAAAAAGGTAATTGGTGTATGAACCTTGTCTTGGATTGACTTTGCGATCCTTGATAACTTCATATACACTGTCCAGGACCTTCTGCGGGTTCTTTTCGTTATAATCTTTCTCGGCGATCTTGTTAAAGAAGCATGAGTAACTGCCGGTATGACAGGCAGCACCCACCTGCTTAACCTTGGCAAGGATGGTATCCAGGTCACAATCGGCATATAATGACTTAACAAATTGGAAATGTCCGCTGGTTTCGCCCTTTAACCATAGCTGGTTTCTGCTACGGGAAAAATATGTCATTTTTCCTGTCTTCAATGTATTATTATATGCTTCTTCGTTCATGTATGCCAGCATCAAAACCTGATCCGTACGATAATCCTGAACAATTACAGGAACCATGCCGTCTGAGTTCTTCTTAAGATCTGCAAAAGAAAATTCAGGCTCCAGAACAAGAATCGGAATGCTCTTTTTGATGCATTCGGACTTGTATGCATCGATTTTTTCAGCATTCTGGTTAATATATGGACCACTCACACCGGAAATTTTCTCGTCCTGCAAAACATCGAATAAATTACCTGCAAACGCTTCGGGAAGCACACAAATAACCGGAAGTTCAGCATCAGCAGGAATAGCTGAATAATCATTTAAACAGATAAGCTCGGTGCTATAAGTTCTGACTTTATCCAAATTAGCAGAAATATCGTCCGAAGATGAAAAAGTGATAAGTATCTTATCCTTGCCGAATTTATCTGAAATTTCTTCTGTTATCTCAACGTTCTTACCATCGGAATAATCAAGGCACGCTCTTTTGCAGCCTGCATAAAGGAGCTTTTTTATATCCTCCATACGCTTAACATTGCCTGCACCTATTACGGGAACGTCAGAGGCTTTGCAGATGTCCTTAAGATCATCCATAGCTTTTTCATGAGCTTTGTCATTGCCGGGTTCTGACAGGTCGAAAACAAGAATCTCATCTGCACCGAGATCACTAAACCTTGTTGCTGCTTCTACAGCAGAATCAATCAAAACCGCACCGCCTGACATATCAGTCATGGCTTTACCGTCTTTTAAATATATGCAGGGGATAAAAAGCTTTTTGTAATTCATATCATAATGCTCCTTTTGTACTGAGAACGTCCTTAATTCTGGGATCATAAGAGGATGCTTCATCCAATGCTTTGGAAAAGGCCTTGAACAGAGCTTCTATCTTGTGATGCTCGTTGAGTCCGGTGATTACACGAAGATGGAGATTCATAGCTGCGCTGTAGGATACTGCATAGAAAAACTCTCTTACCAGCTGTGTGTCAAATTCACCAACCATAGGAGCAGCAAAATCAGCGTCCATTACGAAATACGGTCTGCCACACAGGTCTACAGCACTCATTACAAGAGTTTCGTCCATCGGAAGAATCATAGATCCATATCTTTTAATACCCTTTTTGTCGCCGAGCGCTTCTGCAATAGCCTTTCCAAGCACAATTCCGGTATCTTCAACGGTGTGATGTCCATCAACCCGAAGGTCACCTTTAACTTTAACTGTAAGATCAAAAAGACCATGTCTTGCAAAACCATCAAGCATATGATCAAAAAAACCTATGCCTGTATCGATATCAGCCAGCCCTGAACCGTCCAGATTCAAGGTTATTTCGATATCAGTCTCTTTTGTACTGCGTTTTACAGTTGCAATTCGGCTTGCATTTCGGATATCCATAATTAGTATCTCCCTAGGCAAATCAACAAAATATTGTTGTTTTAATTATTAACAAATTATAAAACTTGCATTTTATAGATAATTTAGAAAGTTCACTTGCAATTATTATGATAACAGTTGATATGTTATCGATATTAACCATATCAGTCAGTATATAATAATGTTAACCGTATTAGTCAAACCTTACGGATATCGAGTTTGCGTGTGCGGTCAAGCCCTCTTCTTTGGCAAAAAGTTCTATATCCTTATGAACCTTCTCAAGCCCTTCTCTGGAATAAGCGATAATGCTTGTCTTCTTCATGAAATCATCTACATTAAGAGGTGAGAAGAATCTTGCGGTTCTGTTGGTCGGAAGAATATGGTTGGGGCCTGCATAGTAATCTCCGAGAGGCTCTGATGAATATTCTCCAAGGAAGATGGCACCGGCATTCTTGATCTTGGTCATAACCTCGAAAGGATTCTTGGTTATTATCTCAAGGTGCTCAGATGCAACAGCATTGGCTGCATCAATTGCATCTCCCATGTTGTCAGCCACAAAAATATAACCGTAGTTATCCAATGACTTTTTAATTATATCACTTCTTGAAAGAGTCTTAAGAAACTCATCAATCTCGCTTGAAACTTTTTCTGCCAAATCTGCTGAAGTTGTTACAAGAATAGCGCTTGCCATCTCATCGTGTTCTGCCTGGGATAAAAGATCCGCTGCAACATATCTGGGATTGGCAGTTTCATCAGCAAGAACGAGGATCTCACTGGGGCCGGCAATAGAATCAATTGATACGTGACCGAAACACGCCTTCTTGGCAAGAGCAACAAAAATGTTACCGGGGCCTGTTATTTTATCAACCTTTGGTACACTCTCTGTTCCAAAAGCCATTGCAGCGATTGCCTGAGCACCACCTACTTTATATACTTCGGTAACACCTGCTATATCTGCTGCAACAAGAGTTCCGGGATTAACACTTCCGTCCTTACCGGGAGGTGTGCACATCACAATTCTCTCTACGCCTGCAACCTTAGCGGGAACTACATTCATAAGAACACTTGAAGGATAAGCAGCCTTACCACCGGGTACGTAAACGCCGGAGATTTCAATAGGCAGGATTCTCTGTCCTAAGATGCTGCCATCTTCCTTGGTGTCGATCCAGGAATTCCTCTTCTGCTTCTCGTGGAATACGCGGATGTTCTCGGCACTCTTTTTCATAACCTCAACAAATTCAGGTGCAAGCTTCTTATAAGCTTCGTCAATCTCCGCTCTGGTAACCAGAATGTTATCAGCTGTTATGTCACATTTATCAAACTTCTTGGTGTAATCAAATAACGCACTGTCACCATTATTTCTTATGTTCGTGATTATTTCATTAACAGTTGCTTCGTATTCGGAGTAACTTCCGGGATTTCTTCCGAGAAGATTGCCGAGAAGTTCATTTTTGGTCTCTTCATTTAAACTAACGGTTCTCATATATCAAAGGTTCTCCTTCATTGCATTAATAATCTTTCTGATACGTTCTGTCTCCATCTGCATGCTGACCTGATTGACGATCATTCTTGCAGACAGGGGACAAATCTCTTCCAGAACTTCCAGACCGTTTTCTCTTAAAGTGGATCCGGTCTCAACAATATCAACAATAACATCTGATAGATTAACGATCGGTCCAAGCTCAACTGAGCCGTTAAGCTTAATAATATCAACTGTCTGATGCTTCTTATTGAAGAAATAATCCTTGGCGATATTAGGATATTTGCTGGCTACTCTTATCATCTCGCGATGCTCAAGAAGCTCTTTTGCCTCATGAGGTCCGCAGACACACATTCTGCATTTGCCAAAGCCAAGATCAAGGACCTCGTAAACACGTCTATTCTCTTCCATAATTGTGTCAGCGCCAACAATTCCTATATCAGCTGCGCCATATTCAACGTAGGTAGGAACATCCGGTCCCTTAGCCAGGAAAAACTTAAGCTTAAGCTCTTCATTTGTAAAAATGAGCTTCCTGGTCTTCTTGTCCAGGATCTCTTCACACTGAATACCGCATTTATTAAGTATCTCCATTGTGGAATCCACAAGTCGTCCCTTTCCAAGGGCAAATGTAAGATATCTCATATATTCACCAATTAACCTTTCTTGTAACAAAGGGCAACTTTCTGACCTGATTTACGAAGATCCGCAGCTTCCGAAAGCTGTGCCTCAAAACTATTCTCATCAAATTCTAAGATAACCACTTCATCTTCGTGTTCAATCTCTACATTTTGTCTATAAAGAGCTGATATAAGGTCATCCAGGATGATAACAAAGCCGATGGCAGGTGCATCCTTACCATATTTACCCAGAAGTGAATCGTATCTTCCGCCTTTGGCAATTGCATCTCCTACGCCATAGGTATAAGCACTGAAGATAACACCTGTGTAATAGTTGAATTTGCTCAGCATTCCAAGGTCAAAGGAGACATATTGGCTGCAGTTATATTCCTTAAGTACCCCATACAAGCTCTTGAGGCGCCTAATTGCTGACAGTGACCTCTTGTTGGAAACTTCTTTCTCAGCATTATCAAGAGCCTCATCTGAACCGATAAACTCAGATACCTTCACAAGAAGATTTCTGTATTTATCCTGGATATTACGCTCAACCATAATACTCTCAGCAGCAAAATAGTTCTTCTGAACTATCTGTTCTCTGATAAGACTCTCAGTCTCGGCATCAATTCCAGCTTCCTCACAGATTCCTTTGTAATAATCAGCATCACCGATGCTGACCTGGAAATCGGTAAGGCCTGAGCTCTTAAGAGATTCGATAAGAAGAGCTATCATCTCAGCGTCGGCATATACAGAATCGTCATTAAACAGTTCAACGCCGATATCATAGTTCTCCTTGAGTTTGCCCTGAAGGTTGGATGTATTAAGGAAAGATTTACCCTGATATACAACTCTTATAGGGGTTCCGTTCTCAAGCATGGACTTTGAGGCACATCTTGCTACAGATGGAGTAAAGTCAGGTCTAAGAACCAGAGTGTTACCCTCTTTATCAAAAAACTTGTATAATTCTCTGGCATCTGAAGCATTGATCTCCTCAGCAAAAACATCGAAGAACTCAAAAGTAGGAGTCTCCATATCTTCATAGCCAAAAAGCTTCATTTTGTCGTGGATTTTCTCTTTGACAAGAATTCTGTCGCTGCACTCTCTTCCGTAAATGTCTCTTACACCATCAGGGGTATGTAATAGCACTTTAGTCATAAACACCTCATCTCAAATACTTTCGCATGGTACAGTGGTAGTGTGATAATTCGCTAATATAATAAAGATTTTATCTTATAGCCAGATTATTGTCAACAATTTATACTGCGGTGATTTAATTGCGAAGATCAAGATCTTTTTGTATTGCATCAAGATATGGGATAAGAAGGCCGTTTTCTCCTGGAGATCTGATAATAAACTCATCATCAAGTTCATCTCTCCTAAAGCTCTTGCGGCCGCCTTCCTGTGCTCGTGCCCAAAATTCTTTTAATTTTCTGAAGGGTAAATAATAGAACTCATTTCTGCCTGTATAATAGATAAGAAAAAAAGCAACACCATCCTGCTTTTCAAAGCTATCCATGAACGCAACCTGATGGGGATGGATATTCTCAAGTGCAAAGGTAGTGGCAGCGCATTCCTTTGCGTCAAAACAAACGGGAATACCCTGGACTGCTCCAATGTAGTCCACGGTACTTTTCTGATCAAAATATGCGAGAGTTATATGCCTTGTCTCCTTCTCAATATTGATAGGAGTAATAGGCGTAGGAATCTTTTGAATGAGCGCCAGAGACAGCTCCTGATAGCGCTCATTAGTCCTGTTTATCATATCTTCTAATGTTGAACCACGTAGACCCCTTGATTTCCAGGTTGGCATATTATCCCTCTCTGAAGAACTTACCAAAAATCTCCGGAAGTTCTGCCTTGTATTCTTTTCCCATGATGCTCGTAAATTCCTCCGGCAGATCATTGGGAAACTTAAGTCTGTAGCTGTGAAGAAGCTGTGATCTAAGACCTCCGATTTTCCTTCCGCCGTATTTTACATCACCTATAATCGGATGGGAAATACTGGCAAGATGAGCTCTGATCTGATGGGGTTTACCGGTTATAAGCTTAACCTCCAGCAGGGTAAGATCATTTTCTTCATTGTATAAAAGAGGCTGATAGTAGGTCTCTATATAGGAATAGCGATCATCCTTAGGGTCCTCTTTTTTAATAAATACCTTATTCTTCTCTTCATCCTTATATAGGAATCCGGTCAGCCTGACAGGCTCTTTGAGATTACCACTGACAATTGTTCGGTAGTATTTATCTACATTTCTGTCCTTAAGGAGCTTATTCATGGTTCTGGCTCCTAAAAGCGACTTGGCACAGATAACAAGACCGCTGGTATTTCTATCTAATCTGTTGCAGACAGAGGGTCTGTAGGTATCAAGTGACTGAGCCGTAACTTCGTTTTTGCTGTACAAATAATAGATAAGCCATTCATTTAGGCTGACATCTTTGGGAGTGGCCTTCTGAGTAAGCACTCCGGAAGGTTTGTTAACAAGAATAATGTTATTGTCTTCATATATTACTGAAATATTGCCGAGAGCATTAATATCTTTGATTTCTTTATCGGTAAAAGGCTCAGCACTACTATCTTGGTTGCTCTTTCCCTTGAACTTCTCAAAAGTCTCATCAGAGAAAAAGATATTGATCTTATCTCCTACTTTTAGTTTCTCTGTTCCGGAAGCTTTCTTGCCATTGAGAGTAATATTTTTCTTCCTTAGCATCTTGTATATGAATCCGGTGGAAGCTTCAGGCAGATAGGCCTTAAGAAAACCGTCTAATCTCTTATCTATTTGATTTGCACCAATAACTATTTCCTTCATAACACTCCGTTAAAGTGAAATTGATAAAAGTACCGAAGCAGCTGTCTCCACCGTTCCGGGAACCCAGGCATCCTCAATTGCCTTGGGATCAATGTTTTTCTCGCTTCGAAGCTTTTCAAGCTGAGATAGTCTACTACAGAACTGATCAATATCCTTGAAAATCTTGATACTGTAGCTGGAATAGCCGCTCTGTGCGATCATTTTCTTGATATGCTTTTCGCAGTCGTGAATATCAAGCTTATCATCAGACGCATAGAGACAGATATTTTTATCCAGAACTGTGGATGCTGCTATATTGTAGTTGGTATCATAGGATGTTATTACATGATCGTAATGGATCAAAAGATCACCTTTGCAGGCCTCAATCTTCTCATGATCTGCATCGCTGCAATAAGCTGCTTTCAGAAGCATGATAAGATTCACACCGCTCCAGCCTGTGGGAAGACATCCGAGAGCTGCAATGATACTCATACCGTTTTTCTGTGTCTTAAATAACAGAAGACCTGTAACATACATACCAATTGCGGCAATCAGGCAGATAGCGGTTCTAATGATCGCAACCTTCCTTCTGTATTTGATATAACCAAATTCACCTTTATAAACCTTAGAACTCATATATGAAAAACTCCAATTAACAGTATTTATTCAATATCCAAAGCTTTCAGCTCTTCATCGGTGAGCTTTCTGTACTCTCCGGGATGAAGGTTGTCATCGAGATGCAGAGGCCCCATGGACAATCTTTTTAAAAACAAAACTTCGTTGCCCACTGCTTCCATCATTCTCTTAACCTGATGAAATCTGCCTTCATGGATTGTAAGATGAACAACCGGATGTCCGTCCTCATCGATACCGGCATCGCTTACTTTGGAAGGGAGAGTAAGATCAGGACTGCCATCATCTTTGTAATTACCGATGTTAACTCCGGTCTCAAGCTTCTTGGAATCAGATTCTGAGAGCACCTCCCTTAAGTGAACTTCATACACTTTGTTTACATGCTTTTTGGGAGAAAGAAGACGATGAATCAGTCCTCCGTCATCTGTTAAAAGAAGCAGTCCCTCAGTATCAATATCGAGCCTTCCGGCAGGGCTTAAACCCTTAACATTTTCATCCGCAAGAAGATCAAGAACAGTTGTGTTATTGCCGTCTGTAGTGGCTGAAACAACACCGGCAGGTTTGTATAGCATAAAATAATGAAATTTACTGTATTCAAGAACTATACCGTCAAATGCAACCTTATCGCTGTTCTCATTGATATGAACATCCGGCTTGGTAATAACTTCGCCGTTGACGGTACATCTGCCGTTCTTAAGATACTCTTTAATCTGCTTCCTTGTGCCTATATCATAGGTGCCAAGAAATTTGTCCAGTCTCATATAGTCACCCTTTTTCCAAATCTTATCAAAAGAAAGGCTGTCGCAAATGCGGCAGCCTTGTATATGTATTAGTTAAGCATATCAAGATTTATGGATTCCTCAGCTGCGGGCTGTACATAGTTCTGATCTGCGCCGGCAGCCACCGGTGGACGAAGGTCTGCCCTGTTGGAACGAATAATCTCGCTGTACTGTGTAAGCGCTGAAAGAATGCTGTCATTGCTTGCAGTAACAGACTGTACCATATCGACGCTGTGCTGTTTGATGGCTTCAATGATGTCATCATTGTTTCGGCTGCTGGCATCGATTGACTGAGAAATAACATCCTCAACTCCGGCAAGGAGCTGATCTGTATACTGTACTGCTGAAGCCTTCATCTCATTGGCTTCGTTCATTGCATTGTCGAGGATCTCCTTGGCCTGCTTGGCAGCCTGAGAAACCACTTCGTTGGCCTGTGCATATGCCTGCTGCATGATCTCATGCTCGTTAATAAGCTCATTGGTATGAACTGTTGCTTCATCAATAAGAGCCTGTGCCTTCTGACGGGCATCATTCAAAATGGCTTCTTTGTTGCTGATGATCTTCTGATATCTCTTTATCTCTTCAGGAGTCTTGCTGCGAAGCTCTCTAAGGAGCTCATCAATCTCCTCTTTGTTAACGATTATCTTGGTTGAGGAAAGAGGCTGAGGCTTACAATTATCAATATATGTCTCGATTTCATCAATCAGCTGTTCAATCCTGCTTGTCATATTATTTAATCCCCCTACTTTTTATTTCCAATCTTCGTGGTCGGATGTAGTAGTATCCTTTCGGTGTCCATATTTTTCATACAAAGAATCTGCGATAAAGGGCGCAACGCAAGGTGTGATATCTCCATTGTAGCTTGCTATCTCCTTTACCACCGAACTGCTCAGATAAGAATATTCCAAGGAAGTTGTTAAAAAGACAGTATCGACTTCATTGTGAGACAGCTCCTTGTTGGTCTGAGCTATCTGAAGCTCGTATTCAAAGTCTGTTATCGCTCTGAGTCCCCTGATAACTATGTGAATATCGCGCTCCTTGCAGTAGTCGATCATTAACCCGCCAAAGGAATCTATTTCGACGTTATTAAGGTCTTTTACAGATTCTCTTAACATTTTAACACGTTCATCAAGGGTAAACAATGGAGTTTTGGCTGAATTGAACATAACCGCCACTATTACTTTGTCAAACATTCTGGAGGCGCGCCTTATAATGTCCAAGTGACCATAGGTTACAGGATCAAAGCTTCCGGGATAAACGGCTATCTTCATTACTTTTCCTTTCTGTAGATAAAGACATGCTTGTTTGTCTTATATTCTTTTTCACGTCTTACTTCCAGTCCCAGATCCTCTACAAAAGAGAAATCCATCTCAAGAGGACTCTCTATAATGATCATCGTGTACTGTGTAACGTAATCCATAGTGGCAAGCTGAGCCAGTGTTCTCTCGTAGAGATCCTCGTGATAAGGAGGATCAATAAAAATGATATCAGCTTCCTCTTCATGGATATTCCTAAGGCCGATGACAACATCCTGTTTAAGAACAGTAGCCACATCTTCAAAATGCGTGGTCTTAAGATTGGTGGTTATACATTTTACGGCATTTGTAGCGTTTTCTATAAAATATGCTTTTTTGGCGCCTCTTGAAAGGGCCTCAATACCGATTCCACCGCTTCCCGAAAAAAGGTCAATAAACACTGAACCCGGAACCTGAAGCTGGATCATATTAAAAAGCGTCTCTTTGATCCTGTCCTGGGTAGGTCTTGTGTCATTACCGTCGGGGGTTATTAGTTTCAATCTTCTTGCAGAGCCTGCAATTACTCTCATAATCTTACCTTTGTTCCCTTCGTATCTCTGCCGGTTACCTTGAGATGGCCAAGTTCAAGTTTCTTGTCATTGTGGTCGATGGCCTTCTCTTCCATATCGTTAAGGAAATATACATCCCTTACGAAATCATTTTTACCAAGTCTCATGCCTCTTACGCCTACAGCAGCTTTCTTCTTCTCAGGTACGGTCTCAACATAGAATCGTAAGAAGAATCCGTCATTCGACTGCAGAATAACAGTCTTCTGCTCATGGAGAACCTCAACGTTTACTACTTCATCGTCGTCAGCAAGCTTGGTTGCGGCTACGGTTCTCTTGGAAACATCAAACTCACCACCATCAACGATCTTCATCATTGACATCTTAGTGGTAAACATCAGTCTGTACAGATTAAGGTCTGACTGACTTGCAGCAAGGACTATTGTCTCCTTGGCAGTATCAAAATTACTGATGTTATCTATCGGAACGCCCTTATCCCTCATTTTGGCCTGAGGCAGATCCATTGCCTTAACTGTATGAAGATTACCTGTATTTGTAAAGAAGCATACTTTGCCGGTATTCTTCATAACAAAGGAGAACTTGAACTCACTCTCGATTGTCTCCTTGTTCTTCTCATAGGTGTTTACATCAATAGTCTTGGCATATCCAAATCTGTCCATGATAAAGGCAACATCGATCTCTTCTACAGGCTTTTCCTCGTAAACAGCATTCTCTCTATTGTCTATCTCGGTCTTTCTGGGAGATTTGAATTCCTTTTTGATTTTGTTAAGCTCATCCTGTATTACAAGAGACATGGATTCATGGCTCTCCAAAATATCTTCATATCGATAGATATTGGCAACGGTCTGCTCATGCTCTTTAACGAGAGCATCAAGCTCAAGACCAATGAGCTTGTACAATCTCATATCAAGAATAGCATCTGCCTGTGCATCTGTAAAAAGAAGCTGAGATGCCATTGCCTTGGATTCTCTTGACTTGAAGTTAATACCATCGGTTACGCCGTTAACAAGGCAGTTCTTGGCCATTGGCCTGTCTTTTGAGCCTCTGAGGATCTCAATTACAAGGTCGATTACATTACAAGCCTTGATAAGGCCTTCCTGAATCTCTTTCTTCTCCTGTTCCTTCTTGAGAAGTGTTGTATATTTCCTGGTGGCAACTTCAAACTGGAAATCGGCGCATGCTCTCATTATTTCCTTAAGAGACATGGTCTCCGGCCTTCCATTATCAATAGCCAGCATGTTAACACCAAAAGTATCTTCGAGCTTAGTCTTTTTGTAAAGAAGGTTGGTGAAGTTATCTACATCAGTATCCTTCTTAAGCTCGATTACTATACGAATGCCTTCCTTGGAAGACTGGTTGGAAATATCAACAATGTCGTTAGTGATCTTCTTTTCCGCAAGCTCAGCCACATCAGCCATGAACTTACCGATACCCATGCCGATCATGGTGTAAGGAATCTCGGTTATAACAAGATTGATATGTCCATTCTTGCCCTTCTCGGTGGTTACCCTTCCGCGAAGTCTTATCTTGCCGGTTCCGGTTTCATAGATACTAAGGAGTTCATCTTTATTGATGACGATTCCTCCTGTGGGGAAATCCGGCCCTTTAATATACTTCATCAGATCTCTTGTTGTTAAAGAGTCATCCTGAATATATGCAATCTCAGCATCAATGACCTCTGCAAGATTATGAGGCGGTGTGCTGGTAGCCATACCTACTGCGATACCCTCAGATCCGTTTACCAAGAAGTTGGGAATTTTTACCGGAAGAACTGAAGGCTCTTTCTCGGTCTCATCAAAGTTTGGAACGAAATCAACAACATTTTTGTCCAGATCTTCAAGAAAGTTCTCCTGCGTTATCTTGGATAGTCTTGCCTCCGTATAACGCATGGCAGCAGCACCATCACCCTCGATGTTGCCAAAGTTACCGTGGCCGTCTACCAGCGGAACCGTCTTTTTGAAGTCCTGAGTCATTACAATAAGGCTGTCGTAGATAGAGCTGTCACCGTGAGGGTGGTATTTACCCATTGTATCACCCACGATTCTGGCGCTCTTTCTGTAGGGCCTGTCATATCTGATGCCCAGCTCATACATATCGTAAAGTGTTCTTCTCTGAACCGGTTTAAGGCCGTCTCTTATATCAGGAAGCGCACGGGCTACGATAACGCTCATGGCATAATCTATGAAGGATTTCTGCATAAGGTCGGAATATTCGGTTTTTATAATTCTATCTTCCACGCTATTACCTCGCAGTGTTTATCAAATATCAAGTGCAGCATCTGTCGCATGCTGATGTATAAAATCTCTTCTTGGCGGAACATCAACGCCCATGAGGAGCTCAGTCATATGTGAAGCCATCTTGGCATCTTCAATCTCAACGGATTTAAGAAGTCGTCTCTCCGGATCAAGAGTTGTCTCCCAGAGCTGGTCAGGATCCATCTCACCAAGACCTTTGTATCTCTGAAGAGTAAAAGGTCCCTTGTGCGTATTCCTGTACTTGGCAAGGGCTGAATCATCGTAGAGATATTCTTCCTTACCTCTTGAAGGAATGGCCTTATATAGCGGTGGCATAGCCACGTAAACATGCCCCTGGTATATAAGCTCCGGCATAAATCTGTAAAAAAGCGTAAGAAGAAGCGTTGAAATATGCTCACCATCTACGTCCGCATCGGCCATGATTATTATTTTGTCATAGCGAAGCTTGTTAATATCAAAATCATTACCGTAACCTTCAGAAAAGCCACAGCCAAAGGCATTGATCATTGTCTTGATCTCGGCATTGGCAAGAACCTTATCGATACTTGCCTTCTCAACGTTGAGGATCTTACCTCTGATAGGAAGAATTGCCTGATAATTACGATCTCTGGCCATCTTGGCACTGCCACCGGCGGAATCTCCCTCTACGATAAAGATCTCGCATTTAGAAGCGTCCTTGCTGATACAGTTGGCCAGCTTACCATTGGAGTCGAAGGAATACTTCTGCTTGGTAAGCATGTTGGTCTTAGCCTTCTCCTCAGTCTTCCTGATCTTGGCAGCCTTCTCAGCGCAGCCTATGATGGACTTAAGGGTCTCAAGATTTCTGTCAAAATATCTTGTGACCTCATCGTTAGTGATCTTGGATACGATCTTGGCTGCGTCCTGATTATCCAATTTGGTCTTGGTCTGTCCTTCAAATCTTGGGTCAGGATGCTTGATGGAGATAACGGCTGTCATACCATTTCTAACATCAGTTCCTGTGAAGTTATTATCTTTGTCCTTAAGGATATTCAGCTCACGGGCATACTGGTTGATGATATTGGTAAACATGGTCTTGAAGCCGGTAAGATGTGTACCGCCTTCAGCGTTATAAATATTGTTACAAAAGCCAAGAACTTCTTCATGGAATTCGTTGACGTACTGGAATGCTACTTCGACCTCAATGCCCTCGCTCTCTCCGCTGAAGGATATTACTTCGTGAACAGTCTCTTTGGATTTGTTCATATCCTTGATAAAGCCGGTAATTCCGTCGGGCTCATGGAATTCGATGTATTCCTCAACTCCCGGTCTCTTATCCTGGAAAATGATTGTAAGAGAAGGATTCAGATAGGCAGTTTCATGAAGCCTTGACTTGATATCATCCTCTTTGAATCTTGTTTTCTCAAAAATAGTATCATCAGGTAAAAAATTGATGGATGTACCGGTCTCTCTTGTGGTTCCAACAGGTACGAGAAGCCCATCCTTAAGCTCTGTCGTAGGAATACCTCTTGCGTAGGTGTCCTTATATATATATCCGTCCTTCTTAACAACTACGGACATTCTTGTTGAAAGCGCATTGACAACAGAAGATCCCACACCGTGGAGACCTCCTGAAGTCTTATAAGCATTGTTATCAAATTTTCCACCGGCATGAAGTACAGTGAGAACCACACGCTCTGCTGATACGCCCTTAGCGTGCATCTCCACCGGGATACCTCGTCCGTTATCTTCTACGGTAGCCGAACCATCGGCCTCAAGAGTTACATGGATTTTGGTGCAGAATCCTGCAAGATGCTCATCTACAGCGTTGTCTACAATCTCATATACAAGATGATTGAGACCTCTTGTAGTAACACTTCCGATGTACATTCCGGGACGTTTACGTACAGCCTCAAGTCCCTCCAGTACGGTGATGCTGGAAGCGTTATATTGTTCATTTGCCATTGGTTAACCCCCAAAAAACTAAATAATACTGATCGATCAAAAATGGACCTTGCGTGAAATAGCAAGCGCCAGTGCTCCTGGACCTATATGACAGGATACAGATAATGAAAGCGGATCCATATGGATATCAACGCCGGGAAAAGCAGCTTCTGCCTCTTTCTTCCATTCCTCTGCAGCCGCAAGGTCTTTGGAATATGCTATTGCAATGTTAAAATCTTTATCCTCAAAGCCTCCGAATCTGTTCTCAATGTCGGCTTTGATTGCATTTATCATAATGGTCTTGCCCTGGGAAGATGTTCTTGCCTTGGCAAAAGCATCAAGTTTCTCTCCCTGGATCTGAAGAACCGGTTTAAGTCTCAAAAGAGTTCCCAGTGCAGCAGCTGCAGGTGTGATACGACCGCCTTTTTTAAGGTAATAGAGTGTATCCAACATAATATAGATACTTGATTCAAACTTACACTTCATAAGCTTGTCTACAACTTCTTCAGCAGAAAGGCCGGCATCAACCATTGCCTTGGCATCCAGAGCTGATTGCCTCTGGGTAACGGATATTCTCTGATTGTCTACAACGAATACCTTGCCTTCATATTCCTCTTCTGCGATCATATGAGCGCTCTGGCAGGAACCTGACAGTCCGCTGCTCATGGGAATATATATAATCTGATCGTAGTCCTGAAGTACCTTGTCCCACAGAGTCATAAGTGAGTCCGGTGAGGGCTGGCTGGTAGATACATTCGCATCACCTTCAAGCTTCTCGTAGAACTGCTCCTGTGTAAGGTTAATATCTTCAAAATAGTCTTCTTCATTGATCATGAAAGGCATAGGAACCACAAAAAGACCAAGTTCCTTGGCCTGTGCCTGAGTTACTCCGCTGTTACTATCTGTGATTACCGCAATCTTAGACATTTCAGTATTCTCCCTTATCAGCAAATGCTGATAATACTCCTATATTTTAACTTTAAACTAAAACTATCTTACTTTTAAAGGGTTGCAAAGTCAACCGAATTTGCAGATTTTGTGGTTAAAAGGCTTTTGAGCACACTATATTGTATTGAAGAAAGTTCCGGATCTTCGTTCAGAATCCTATCTGCATCCATTGCTGATTCTTTTACCAGATCGCTATCATGATAAATATCACCAACTCTAAAATTCAATTCTCCGCTTTGTCTTACACCGAACAGATCTCCGGGGCCTCGCTGCTTCAGGTCCTCTTCTGCTATTACGAAGCCATCATTGGTCTTGTTCATGGTACCAAGTCGTTCTTTGGCTTCTTCCGACTCGGAGGTATTAAGAAAAATACAATAGGACTGAGCATCTCCTCTGCCTACTCGGCCGCGAAGCTGATGGAGCTGCGAAAGACCGAATCTCTCAGAATTCTCTATCATCATAACAGTAGCGTTTGGAACATTGATACCTACCTCAATAACTGTGGTGGATACAAGTACATCGATATCCTTCCTGGCAAAAGCATCCATTATCTGATCTTTTTTATCAGGTTTCATCTTGCCGTGAAGCATTTCTACTCTTACTGATGCAGGTAGGTTTTGCCTAAGTGTCTCTGAATAATCGGTGACGTTCTCAACTCCGTCAAGTTCACCTTCCTCTACCATGGGACAAATGACATAAGCCTGATGACCGGCTGCCACCTGATCAGCGATGAATTTATATGCCTTTGGTCTGTAGTCAGTGCCTACAACACAGTTCTTGATAGGAAGTCTTCCCATAGGAAGCTCATCAATAATTGAAATATGAAGATCACCATATAGGATAATCGCCAAAGTTCTGGGAATTGGAGTGGCGCTCATTGCAAGAACATGGGTATTCAGCCCCTTTCCTGCAAGAGATTCCCTTTGTCTTACACCAAAGCGGTGCTGCTCATCTGTAACGACAAGCGCCAGATTCTTGTATTCTACCTTGGCCTGTATAAGCGCATTTGTACCGATGATGCAGTTAACTTCGCCCTCTCGTATCTGCCTCTGCGCTTCTTTTTTGTCCTTGGCAGATAATGATCCTGTCAGAAGTACAGGTTTAAGAGCTGTAATCCCATACTTCTTGATCATAGAGGTGAAATTCTCATAATGCTGAGTAGCAAGAACTTCCGTGGGAGCCATAAGAGCTCCCTGGTATCCGTTGGAAGCAGTCATTAGAAGAGCCAAAAGCGCAAGAACTGTCTTACCGGAACCTACATCACCCTGAATAAGTCTGTTCATCACGTTTTTACCGGTAAGATCCGCCTTAACATCCTCCCAGGCTCTTTGCTGTGCTCCTGTAAGATTGTAAGGCAGTTTTTCAAGAAGCCTTACAGTATCGGAGGTTTCTATCATTTTATAGCTGCTTTCTATTTCTTCCTGTGAAGCTTTTAATAGACGCAGTTGTAAAACGAACATAAGGAATTCATTATATGCAAGACGTCTTCTTGCATTCTCAAGGTCCTCTTCATTACTTGGAAAATGAATACCATAAACTGCTTCCGAATACGATATAAGCTTAAGTCTGTCGAGAATGTCCTGAGGTACAAATTCCTCAAAATGGCCTGCGTTCACAAAGGCTGCGCTCATTGCTTTTTTGACTGTGTTGTTTGATAAGCCTTTAACCAGAGAGTATCTTGGCTGAAGGGTTCCAAGAAGAGCTGCGTATTCTTCATCCTGGTACATCTTGGGCTGATTCATCTCAAGAAAGCTCCCCTTTTTCTGAACCAAACCTCTGAAAATATGCGTGGTTCCAGATTTCAGTGAGCTCATAAGATACGGAGAGTTAAAATATGCGATTCTTATCTTGCCTGTAGCATCCGCTGCTTCAAATGCGATTATTGATAGATTGCGAACACGGCGAAGTGTTACTCTGCCTATTATTGTAAGCTTTACAGCACTGATTTCTCCGGATCTAAGATCGCAGGCCCTGACAGGGGCTTTGAAATGATCGTAGCCTCTTGGATAGTATTCAAGAAGATTACCAATGGTCTTAACACCGCATTTTTCAAAGAGCTTGCCTGTCTTGTCGCCTATTCCCTTTAGATTAGTTACAAGTTCCTGTAATTCTTTGTTTCCCACTCTTTTTCCCCTTAACAAAAG
This sequence comes from Butyrivibrio sp. DSM 10294, assembly GCF_028539135.1. NCBI lineage: Bacteria > Bacillati > Bacillota > Clostridia > Lachnospirales > Lachnospiraceae > Butyrivibrio > Butyrivibrio sp. DSM 10294. Next base: position 261,341 of record NZ_JANSWL010000088.1, read on the forward strand.
AATCCTCTGATAAAGTAATAGCCGGGATAAATCCCGGCTAATCATTGTTATATAAATTACTCTGCGGAAACGATGTAATAATAAATTGGCTGTCCGCCATACTGAAGCTCAACATCGCATCCGGGGAAGTTCTCGCTGATTCTTGCACGAAGATTCTCAGCATCCTTCTCATCAACATCCTCTCCGTAATAAACACTTATAAGTTCAAGCTCATCATTCACCATCTTGGAAAGCATGTCAAAGGTTACATCTGCAATCTCACCGCCTACAGCAAGGATTCCGGCATCACCGATTCCCATGTAGTCGCCCTGTCTGATCTGAACATCATCAATGACAGTATCTCTGACTGCATAAGTAACTTCACCTGTATTAACTGTTGAAAGCGATTCTGTCATTGCAGCTACGCTCTCTTCCACACTGCCGCCCGGTACATAATTGATAAGAGCGGTAATTCCCTGAGGAACAGTCTTGGATGGAACCACTACAATCTTCTTGTTATCATCATTGTCCTCAGACATAATTGCAGCCTGATTAGCGGCAAGAATAATATTCTTGTTATTGGGCAGAACGATTACTGTATCGGCGTTAACTTTGTCAACAGCATCAAGAATATCAGCTGTTGAAGGATTCATTGTCTGACCACCCTCGATCACATAATCTACGCCAAGTCCTCTGAAGATATCAGCAAGTCCGCCACCTGCACATACAGTTACGAAACCAACTTCCTTGTGAGGCATCTCGGGTTCAGCCTTCTCTTCCTGGCCCATATCGACCTTCTCACCAAGAGGAATATCATCTCCGGGGAGGTATGTTGGTGTAAGCTCAGCTGCACCATTGATCTCTGTCTTGATCTCAGCCCAGGAACCGTCATTATTTTCATGGAACAGCTTCTCGCGATGCTCCATTCTCATATTGTCAATCTTCATATTGGAGAGCTGGCCATACATAAGAGCTCTCTGAATAGCAAGTCCGGGATCGTTGGAATGAACGTGTACCTTACAAATCTCGTCATCAGCAACCATAACAATGCTGTCGCCGATAGACTCAAGGAAAGCCTTGAAGTCAATCTCCTGCTTAACATTAAGAGGCTTGGATAAAAGAACGATGAACTCTGTACAATATCCAAACTTGATATCTTCTTCGGCTGCAGCCTTGTCCTGTTTCTTGGAAACGGGAGTTACTGATTCTTCCTTAATAGAAAGATCTATCTCTTTACCAAGATATCCATCAAGGGCTCCCTTAAGCACCTGAACCAGTCCCTGTCCGCCTGAATCAACAACACCGGCCTGTTTAAGAACAGGAAGCATATCCGGAGTCTTGGCAAGAACTTCGTCAGCATATTTAATAACTTCTTCACAGAAACGTACGATATCATCGCAGCCTTCCATAGCGAGCTCATGAGCCTTCTCAGAAGCACCCTTGGCTACGGTAAGGATTGTACCTTCCTTGGGCTTCATAACCGCCTTGTAAGCAGTCTCGACAGCCTTCTCAAAAGCCTCTGCAAGTACTGATACAGTAAGCTCATCATGTTCCTTAACAACCTTGGTAAAACCACGAAGGAGCTGAGATAAGATAACTCCGGAGTTACCTCTTGCACCACGAAGTGAGCCGGATGAAATCGCCTTACAGATAGCCTGCATATCAGCGTTGTTACCAAGAGAGCTAACTTCCTTGGCTGCAGACATGATAGTCATTGTCATATTTGTTCCGGTATCTCCGTCGGGAACGGGGAATACGTTAAGCTCGTTGATCCACTCTTTCTTAGCCTCGAGATTCTTAGCACCTGTCAAAAACATCTTCGACAGCATCTTAGCGTCGATACTATTATTACTCAAAACAATCTTCCTCCAAATCAATCAATAACGCGGACGCCTTCGATGTAGATGTTGATCTTCTCGATTTCAAGCCCGGTAAATTCCTCTACTTTATATTTAACCGTATCAATAAGATTAGTTGAAACGGCTGAAATGCTAACACCATAAGCTACTATAACATGGAAGTCAAGCTTCAGCTTCTTATTCTCATCCAAAGTTACATTAATTCCTCTTGTCATGGAATCCAGCTTAAGCAGGCTGACAAGTCCGTCCTTCACATTGACATTGGCCATACCTACGATTCCAAAGCACTCCATAGCAACTGCACCCGCATACTGGGCAATTACTTCATTATCAATGGAAATATTTCCCATGTGAGTGTTCATTAGAGAAGCCTTCATATGTGTCCTCCTTAAAATGTGCGATATTTTACTGCCTTTTTCGCATACATATAGTATTATAATAGCAGTTTTATAAAAAATAAACTATAATTTTTGCAGATTTTACTTGCAATCCTTATTTGTTTCTGCTAAGATATCAATGTTGCGGATAAATTCGCAATAATTTTGCTGTAAGAAACAGATTACATGGCTTATAAGGAGGTGTCAAAATGGCTAAATGTGATATTTGTGGCAAGGGCGTTCATTTCGGTAACAACGTAAGCCATTCCCATAGAAGATCTAACAGAGTTTGGAAGTCAAACGTTCAGCACGTTGCTGTTAAGGTTAACGGATCAACTCAGAGAATGCACGTTTGCACAAGCTGCCTTAGATCTAACAAAGTTGAGAGAGCTTAATTTCAAATGAACTAAGAAAACTACCTGATATCAGTCAGGTAGTTTTTTTATGCCTTTTTTATTCTCTTAAACCGGGAAAGCAAATAGTGCCAATTTGGAAATTATCAGCTCTCTAATGATCATTCCCCTATCTTCTTTTGATTCCTTAGATATTCTTACAAGCTCAGGAATTGTATATACTTTCTCTTTAAACCCTTTTTCCCTTGCAAGAGGATTCTTGTATTCAGATACTCGTACTCTCCCCTTTAGCTGCTTATAAATCTCGTAGTCAAAATTATCGTCGGTCAGATAATACAGATGACTCTCTAATGTTGTATTAAGATCCACGTCATCTTTCATATGTTTGGAGATTATGGTCTTGAACTTAAAGGGAACCATCTCGTTCCCCAGAAGTTCGTTGTAATTGTATCTACAGCCAAAATAATGACGTTCGATATCCTGCATGTAATATTTAAAATCATCTTCATTAACAATATTGTTCATATATCAGTCTTTCTTCTCTCCACTGTCAAGATCTTCGATATTATCTGCGCTGAACTTGATGGCTGTACGAATTTTGTCTTCATCCCAGCCGGTCTCCTCCATGAGTTCCTGAACAGTTACTTTTCTTCTGAGGTCTTCAGCTAGTTCTCTTGCTTTGTCGGCTACTTCATTTACCAGCTCAAGCACCTTCTGACTTCCTGCATCTTCCGCAAGATTGTCCTGAATGATCGCTTCCATCGCATCAAGCATCATTTTATAAAGGAAACTCTCGACCTCTGAAGGTTCTCCCACGGCATCGAGCATTGTAACGCCTTTGGTCAACGCAAAATTACCTTCTCCGATAAGATCCTCAAGAAAAACACCCTGCTCAGAATACATTCTGGCAACATCCACAACGAGAGGAAGATAATTCTCTATCAGTTTGGACTGAGCATCCTTATCTCCTGCTATTGCGGACATAGATACTGCCTCAAGCTCTCCCTCTGTGAGTTTAGGAAGAGCTTCCAGGCTCTCCAGATAGTCATTCAGATAATTAGTCTCTTCCTCTGTAAGATTCTCATCTGTAAAATCTACCTTTTCATCAACGCCGATATTGTGTTGTTTCAGGTAGTCAAACACCATTTCCATCTGCTTCTCATCAAGCTCAAGCTCTGAAAATGCTGTCTCCACCTGCTCTTTGGTGATGAAATTCCTGTTCTCTCTTGCTGTTCTTGTTACAGTCTTAAGTATAGAGGCAAACTCCACCTCTTTATTATCAATATTTCCCATTATCTATAATATTCTCCGTATTTTTATTTAACATGCTGATGTGTAAAAAGATGATCCTGGCAGTATTCATAATTGCCGTTACACTTGGAACAGAACCTGAATTCAAGCTCAGGGTTGGTTTCTTCTGATTTTCCGCATACCGCACATTTATGTCTTGTGACACCTTTGGGAGCCATCCTGACATTTCTGCTGAAATCGTGTCTTCTTTTAATGTCCTTTGGCTTAAATCTGGACATACGTCCTGTCTGTAAATAAAACAAGAACAGATTCAGAAGCTGAGAGCCGATTGCGAAGAATACAGCGTAATTCTGATCCATAAGGCCCTGAATACATTCAACTCCGAGAATAATACCATAGGCGATGCCCAGCCATTTTACTTTGATTGGAATAATGAACATCAAAAGAACCTGCATCTCAGGATAGCAAATAGCAAAAGCAAGGAATACCATCTCCTGTAGATACATCATATTGTAGAATCCTGCAGTTATCTCCATTATCTGAACTACATCCGCAGGATATCTCAGCAGATAAATCAAATAAGAAAGAAATGCGCCTATGATCATGAAAATTATTCCGCTGAAAATAAACAGATTGTAGCGGAAGGTTCCCATGGTTCTCTCCATGTTGTTACCAATGAAATAATAAAATATTAAGGTAATGATCATAAGAATGCTAAATCCATCCGACGGAGGTATCAGAACCCATGAGATAAGTCTCCATACCTGCCCGTGGAGAATCTTATAGGGATCCAGGCTGATATAATCAAAAAGTCCGTTCAGTCTGAATATCATCATGATATAACCAATCGCATACAGCGCAATGATATACATGGTGAGATTGGGAATAGCAAACTTTCCGAATTTTCTCTCAAGCTTGTTAATAAAATTGTTCATTTAAAAATCCTCTTTTAACTCTTAAAAATTTTAGAGAAGACTTCTGTCATCTCCGCGATGTCATAGGGCTTGGTAAAATAGTATTCTGTAAATAGCTTTTTATCAGTGCCCTCATCGTTTACCGGAACTTCTGATGTTATAGCAACAATGGGAATGTCAGCCTTGGCATAATTGTTAAGGCTTCGTATCTTGGTTGCAGCCTCAAAATCATCGTTGTCCCTTACATCCATGTCCATGATTATAGCATCAAAATAGCCTTCAGGTGCAGCATTTAATTTATCATAAGCCTCTTCGCCGTCAGATGCGCACTGGATCTCAAATCCCAGTTTTTTGAGAATCTTGCCGGTCACCATCTGATTCTGCATTGTATCCTCAACAACAAGTATTCTTTTGCCCTTGAAGGTCTGATTCTTATCTTCAAGTTTGAACTGTCCGCTCTCAAGTCTACTCATGTTAAGGATATTGTTTATTACTTCGCTGAGCTTACTACTGTATATCTCCATCTCTTCGATGTAATTCGATACTTTATTGGAATCTTCGGTTATTTTAGCCTTATGTATAAGAGAATTAAGACCTCGCATCGGTTCGCCCATATAATTGGCCATTTTGTTTACAAAGACGAATTTGTCGTGATCGGCCTTCTCAATCTCTATTCTTGCTCTTTCTTTTTCAGCAATCCTCTCTCGGCCAATCCTTATATCCTTTATCAGCATATGCATGATGAAAAGTAAAAAGATCAGAATAGCCGCGAAGATGAACCAATAGTACTTTTTAAGAAAATCTTTTAAAGTGGGTTTATCAAGATTTTGAGAATAACGAAATGCCATATTCTGATAATCAGAACCCGCGATATGGATGCCTCTGTTTAACAGCATCAAAAGTCCGTTATTTCCAATTTTGACACCAAAACAGCTGTCGTCCTGATAGCTTAGCTGAATGAAAGAAAGCTTATCATAAGACTTATTTTTTAGAACCAATCCTGTTCTGAGTCCGTTTAATGTTGTATATGAAACATCGCCTTTTTCAACTGCATCAAGACAATCTTCCAAACTGGCATATTGCTTTATGCTGGAATGGGGATAATTATTCTTAATATAATAATATTGAAGTTTGTTTTTCTCATTTACCGCAAAATCAATAGTTCCTGTACTGGGTCTTTTCTCACTGTATACGAGATCGGTCAATGTGGACAAAACAGGATCTGATATAAGTATGCCGTCCTCCTCGGAATAATAGAGGCCTCCACCTACAGGGAATGCCACATCAACCTGTCCACTTCCTATTGCAGCAATAAGTTCATCGTAGGTGTCATATCCCTTGTATTCATAGGTGAGTGAGCTTATTCCCAATTGCTTAAATGTATAGGGGAATATATCAGCCACCATTCCCGTTACATTACCGTTTTTATCTGTATCACTATACGGCAAAAAGTCATTCAGATAACCGATGGTTAACTCTTCATGCTCTTTTAACCATTTCAACTCAGTTTTATTAAAAGCACGGCTGGATAATGCTGATGGATAATATTTGCTGCGAAGGTTACTGATATAATCCGGGTTATCAACATAGAGCTGAGCCTGAGCCATATTAAGAGCTCTTACAAGGTCAGGTCTTTTCCTGCTGACGCACATATAATAATCATTTTCGCCAAAATAAGACATTACTTCGGCGTGATACCTGTCATAGATTCCGTCAATCTCAGCTGCAATAAGATCGATTTCTTTTCTGTCGAAGCATTCCAGCAGATTACCGTAATCACTGAAGGTGATAACCTCCGCATTAACTCTTTCTTTTTTGAGATAGTCATTAAGAATATCTACTATTGCGGAATCAAGGACTCCTATGGTTCGTCCGTTAAGCGTTGCAGGATCTGATGTGAGTGAATCATCACCCTCGTGCTTAACAAGGCCATAGCTCTCAAAGCCCATGGGCTTCTCGGGATAATAGATCAGTGTTGAACGTTTCTCTGTATATGCAAGTCCCGCAACTACATCAACTTCCCCCTTAAGAAGCATATTGTAGATGTCAACAAAATCTCCGTATACATATTCATAGGTCCATCCGGCGTACTCGGATATCTTTCTGTAATACTCGTAGGCATATCCTTTTTTTATAGCACCATCATAGCCACCGTCTTCAAATACTTCATTCTGATAATATCCGACTTTGACAGTCTTGATCTCGTCATCGGATGCTGCGTGCACCGAAAAGGATGAAAAGCTAAGAGAAAAAATTGCCCCCACCAAAATCAGACTTAAAAAACATCTAAATTTTTCCAACATAAATACTTCCCCTCATAGATACTTACTAAATCATGATACCACATTTTATATTTTGTGCAATTTATGTTAATTGATTTTTGTTGACCGCTGGATTATAATCATAGAGATTGTCATTTTGGCCTTATTTTTACTTATTATATAGGGTTAAATATTTTTATGAGGTTTATATATGATTTCTAAGGATTACACATTAGGCATTGATATTGGATCTACTACAGTTAAGATTGCACTTCTTGACAGCGAGCGAAACATAGTATTTTCCGATTACAAAAGACATTTTGCAAATATTCAGGAGACACTCGCAGAGCTTCTTAAGGAGGCCAGCAAGGTATCCGGTAACATCATACTCCATCCTGTCATCACAGGATCCGGCGGACTTACACTTGCAAAGCATCTTGAAGTTCCTTTCGTTCAGGAGGTTATCGCTGTTTCCACATCGCTTAAGGCACTTGCGCCTAAGACAGATGTTGCTATTGAGCTAGGCGGCGAGGATGCCAAGATTATTTATTTTGAAGGTGGCAACGTTGAACAGCGTATGAACGGAATCTGTGCCGGTGGTACAGGTTCATTTATTGACCAGATGGCGGCTCTTCTTCAGACCGATGCATCAGGTCTTAATGAGTATGCCAAAAATTATAATTCTTTATATACAATCGCTGCACGTTGCGGCGTATTTGCCAAGTCCGATATTCAGCCTTTAATTAATGAAGGCGCAACTAAGGAGGACCTGGCCGCTTCTATTTTCCAGGCAGTAGTTAATCAGACTATTTCAGGTCTTGCCTGCGGTAAGCCAATCAGAGGTCACATTGCCTTTCTCGGCGGTCCTCTTCACTTCCTGGATCAGCTTAAGGCAGCATTTATCAGAACGCTGAACCTTGATGAGGAGCATACCATCGATACTGATAATTCACATCTTTTTGCTGCAATTGGTTCAGCTCTTAATGCAAAAGAAGAAACCAGCTACAGCATGGACGAGATGGTTGGTAAACTCTCTCATAAGATTGTGATGGATGCCGAAGTTTCAAGACTTGACCCTCTCTTCAAAACAGAGGATGACTATAACGCATTCAAAAACAGACAGTCTCAGTACAAAGTTAGGACCAAGAAGCTCGATGACTACCAGGGCAATGCTTTCCTTGGAATTGACGCCGGTTCTACTACAACTAAGTGCGCACTCATCAGTGAAGACGGTGATCTTCTCTATTCATTTTATTCAAGCAATAACGGAAGTCCTCTTAAGACTGCTATTTCCTCAATTCAGGAGATCTACAAACTTATGCCTGAAGGCGTGAAGATAGCAAGAGCCTGCTCAACAGGTTACGGTGAGGCTCTCCTTAAGTCTGCACTTGTTCTTGATGACGGAGAAGTTGAGACAATTGCTCACTATAACGCTGCTGCTTTCTTCGATCCTGAAGTTGACTGCATCCTTGATATCGGCGGACAGGATATGAAGTGCATTCATATCAAAAACGGTTCTGTTGACTCTGTACAGCTTAACGAGGCATGTTCTTCAGGTTGCGGATCCTTTATAGAGACCTTCGCCAAGTCCCTTGATTATTCTGTTCAGGACTTTGCCAAGGTAGCCCTTTATGCAAAATCACCGGTAGATCTGGGAACAAGATGTACCGTTTTCATGAATTCAAGAGTTAAGCAGGCTCAGAAGGAAGGCGCTGATGTTGCCGATATTTCTTCAGGACTTGCATATTCCGTTATCAAAAATGCTCTTTTCAAGGTTATCAAGGTATCAGATGCCAAGGATCTTGGCGAGCACATTGTTGTTCAGGGTGGTACATTCTATAATGATGCTGTTCTTCGTGCATTCGAGATTATTTCCGGTGCTGAAGCGATCCGTCCTGACATTGCCGGAATCATGGGCGCATTTGGTGCTGCACTTATCGCAAGAGACAGATTCGGTGAAACCGCAGACTATAAGACCACAATGCTTACCATTGATCAGATCAATTCACTTGAGTACACCACCAGTATGACAACCTGTCAGGGATGTACCAACCACTGCCGTCTCACTGTTAATAAATTCACCGGTGGACGTCAGCATATTTCAGGTAACAGATGTGAAAGAGGTATAGGTAAAGTCAAGAACGCTGACAATATTCCTAACCTTTTTGATTACAAATATAAAAGAATCTTCGGTTATGAGCCTCTTACCGCTGACAAGGCGCACAGAGGAACTGTTGGTATACCAAGAGTACTCAATTTCTATGAGAACTATCCTTTCTGGTTTACCTTCTTTACCAATCTTGGCTATAGAGTTGTTCTCTCACCCAGGTCAACTCACCAGATATATGAGCTTGGAATCGAGTCAATTCCAAGTGAATCAGAGTGCTACCCTGCCAAGATCTCACACGGACATGTTGAGTGGCTTATAAGACAGAACGTTGATTTCATCTTCTATCCCGGTCTTTTCTATGAGCGTGAGGAAGTAGAAGGTGCAACCAACCATTACAACTGCCCTATTGTAACTTCTTATAGTGAGAATATTAAAAACAACGTTGAAGCCATAACCGACGGTAAGGCCAAGCTTCGTAACCCCTTTATGGCATTTACAAGCCTTGAGACTGCCACCAAAGCTCTGGTAAAAGAATTTGCTGAGCTTCCCGCAGACGAAGTTATCAAAGCCGCCAAGGATGGCTGGGATGAGATGGCAAAAGCCCGTCAGGACATTAGAAACAAGGGTGAAGAGACACTGAAATGGATGGAAGAAAATGGTCGTCACGGTATCGTACTTGCAGGAAGACCATATCACGTAGATCCGGAGATCAACCATGGTATTCCTGACATGATCTGCTCCTATGGCGTTGCGGTACTTACAGAGGATTCAGTATCTCACCTTGGAACTCCTGAGAGACCTCTTATCGTTTCAGATCAGTGGATGTATCATTCAAGACTGTATGCCGCAGCCAGCTTCGTAAGAACCAGAGAGGACCTGGATCTTATCCAGCTCAATTCCTTCGGATGCGGACTTGATGCCGTTACCACAGATCAGGTCAATGATATTCTTTCAGGTTCAGACAAGATTTATACCTGCCTTAAGATTGATGAGGTCAACAACCTTGGAAGTGCAAGGATCAGAGTTCGCTCTCTTCTTGCCGCTATCAGAGTAAGAAAACAAAAGAATAAGAAGATTCATGTAAATGACTGCTCTAATCACAGAGTACTTTTCACTGAGGATATGAGAAAGAACTACACCATCCTCTGCCCTCAGATGTCACCTATACACTTTGACATATTGGAGCCTGCCTTTGCTGCCTGTGGTTACAACTTTGTTGTAATGCAAAACGACAACAGACATGCTATCGATATGGGACTTAAGTACGTAAATAATGATGCCTGCTATCCTTCACTTTGGGTTGTAGGTCAGATTATGGATGAGCTTCTGTCCGGCAAATATGACCTTAACCGCACTGCTGTCATCATGTCCCAGACAGGTGGCGGATGTCGTGCTACCAACTATGTAGGCTTTATCAGAAGAGCCCTCAAGAAAGCCGGAATGGAACAGATTCCTGTCGTATCACTGAATCTGTCCAAGCTTGAAGCTAACCCCGGTTTCCATATTAACCTTGAGATGCTGATGAGAGCTGCTTATGGTGCCATCTTCGGAGATGTATTCATGCGATGCGTTTACCGTATGAGACCTTATGAGAAAGTTAAGGGCTCAGTAGATGCCTGCCATGAGAAGTGGATGGGACCTGTAAAAGAGTTTGTTACAGCTAAGCATATGAGTTTCTTAAAGTTCCAGAAACTCTGCAAAGAGATCATTGAGGACTTTGATAAGATAGAAATTACCGATGAGATCAAACCAAGAGTTGGCGTAGTTGGTGAGATTCTTGTTAAATTTGCTCCCGCAGCCAATAACCACCTTGTAGAGCTACTTGAGGCAGAAGGCGCAGAGGCTGTTGTTCCTGATCTTATTGATTTCATGCTCTACTGCTTCTACAATCAGATCTACAAGGCAGAAGAACTCGGAACCAGTGCTAAGACCGCAACACTTATGAAGGCTGCCATTTGGGGAATAGAAAGACTTAGAAGCGGCGCTTCCAGAGCATTTGAGAAAAGTGAACATTTCGATCCTCCTACAAGCATCTACAAGCTCGTAGAATATGCAAAACCCATCGTATCTATCGGTAATCAGACCGGCGAGGGATGGTTCCTTACAGGAGAAATGGTTGAACTTATTAAAGAAGGTGCTTCAAATATAGTTTGTACACAGCCCTTCGGTTGCCTTCCTAACCATGTGGTTGGTAAGGGTGTAATCAAGCAGATGCGTCACCTCTATCCCGGTTGCAACATTGTAGCAATCGACTACGATCCCGGGGCATCCGAAGTTAACCAGCTTAACCGAATCAAACTGATGCTTTCTACTGCTCAGAAGAAAGTTGATACAATTAAAAAAGCCATATAAAAAATAGGACGCAGAAAAATCTGCGTCCTATTTATATTCAAAATATACAATTATTTCAGTTTGGCATTCAAACGCTCGATGGCATCTTCATGACGCTGAACTGCGAATTCAGCGGATTTGATCTTAAGCTCTGTAGCCATACGCTTTTTGTGTATCTCATTACTCTTTACATAGTAATCATACACAACGTCGTCATCTACTTCCAAAAACTTGTCTGCGATGCAGCCGGGAAGAACGAACTTCTTAACTACGTCTGAGAACTTAACTTCTATATACTTACCGTCCTGCTTGATAATCTCGCCTGCGCCGAACTTCTTATGACTAACCTTAAGTCCCATGGCAGATTTATCTCCAAGAGCAGAATCTTCCTTATCAAGTCCCGCAAGCTCTTCATTCAGTCTGGATTGTTCCAGCTTGAGGTCTTCAATCTGCTTGGCGTTCTCTTCAAGCATTTCCTTAGTTTTTTTGGTTGGTTTTTTCTTTAATTCCGTTGTCTTTTCTTCAAGCTCTTCGTTTTCCATATCAAGTGGCATAAGAGAGTCTCCTTTTCAGAGAAAAAAATTAACGTCTTAACATTTATATTTTAACTTATTTTAAAGAAAATTACAACTCTGTGGTAATGCCCGGTTTACATTCAACTGTCTTTTTGTCTACTTCAAGAAATACACTGATAGCGCTGGGATTATAGGCGAAGTCACCCTTTACAGATACCTGCATACGGCCGGCTGCGTCAAGATAATCTACAATTTCTATATTGGAGGCATACCAGATATCATCCTGACCTCCCATATCAGCTGCAAAGCTTTCAATTACGTGCCAATTATTGTTTACCTCAAATTCATAGCTATGGCCCCAGAGATAAAAAATATAAAGATACTGAGTTTTCTTAAGGGCAAGAAATTCCTTCTTGAGATTATCAAGGCCTTCAAAATTATGGTGACAGGTAGGATGCCATCTGAGAAAATCCTCGGGAAGATAGAATCCCCCTGTTGATCTTACTGTTCTGGCATGTCTGATACCGCAAGCTTTGAGTGCATCAACAACTTCATCACTGTATGAGCCGTTAGGATAGGCACATCCCCGAACTGTATAGCCCATAACTTCTTCCAATGCTCTTCTATCCTCGATGATCTGACGAATCATCTGTTCCTTAGGGCATCTTGCTATAGTGGGATGCGTTACAGTATGAACTGCTACTTCGTGACCTTTGTAGAGGTCTCTATATTCTTCCATTGGAATTCTTTCCTTGTAATACTCATCGAAATGATCGTTTACAAGACCGGAATTGACGTTGAAGGTAGCCTTAATGCCGTTCTCATTCAGAATATCAACAAGGCGTCTATCCTCAATTTTTCCATCGTCGTAGCTAAGCGTCAGAACCTTATGCTTGCCTCCGGGGAACTGCGTATAAATATTTCTTAATCTTTCTCCCATTTTGCACCTTCTAAATATTTAATATGCTTAATTCTGATCTACTTTCTTGGTTAAGGCCTTGGCAGCCATCTTTCTCTTGTCCTCGTCAAGAATCTGCCCCCACTTATAAGGTGTGTTCTGATATACATAGTAGTTAAGCCAATTTGAGTATAGATTGTTGGCATGACCTCTCCATACCAGGTCAGGCTTCTTAGTGGGATCATCATTGGGATAATAGTGCTCCGGGATATGAATATCCAGGCCTTTACCCAGATCTCTTTTGTATTCACTGTCAAGGGTAAGTCTGTCATATTCAGCATGACCCATTACAAAAATCTGGCTGCCGGACCTGTTCATGCAAAGAAATACTCCGGCTATATCAGATTCTGCAAGAACCACAAGATCGTCACATGCATGAATATCTTCTGAAGGAGTTGCGGTATGTCTGGAATGAGGCATCATGAATATGTCATCGAAACCTCTTACCAGCGGCACTTTCCTGTTCATTACTCTGTGCTGGAAAATACCGAACAGCTTCTCATCAAGAGGCTTCTTATTGATTCCGTAGTGATAATATATTCCTGCCTGAGCTCCCCAACAGATATGGAAAGTGGAAGTGACATTGGTCTTACTCCACTCAAATACTTTGCACAGTTCATCCCAATAATCAACCTGTTCGAAGTCCATTTGCTCAACGGGAGCTCCCGTGATAATAAGACCATCGTAGGTGTTATCTTTAAGCTCATCAAACGTGTTATAGAATCTGTTCAGATGGTTGGGGGATGTATTTGATGAATGATGAGAACTCATCTGCATAAAAGATACATCCATCTGAAGAGGCGTATTGGACATAGAGCGAAGAAGCTGGAGCTCTGTGTCTTCCTTAAGAGGCATAAGATTCAGAATACATATCTGAAGGGATCTGATATCCTGATGCATAGCCCTATTCTCATCCACCACGAAAATATTCTCCCGCTCAAGTATTTCTCTTGCGGGTAAATCGTTCTGTATCTTAATAGGCATTGGTCTGGGTTCTCCTTGTTGTAATATTTTATAACGATAATGATATCATATTATTTTATCATCTCAAGAAACTCTGCTTCATCGATGACTTTTATTCCAAGTTCCTGTGCTTTGGTAAGTTTGCTACCTGCGGCTTCTCCCGCAAGGACAAGACTTGTCTTCTTAGAAACGCTTCCTGAGGCTTTACCACCATTTTTTACGATCAGTTCTTCCGCTTCTTTTCTTCCCAGAGTCGGAAGAGTTCCGGTAACTACGATAGTCATTCCGGCGAGCTTGTCTGAGGCATCGGCATCTTTTTCGGCTGCCATATTAAGGCCAAGCTCCTTCATTGTATTAAGGATCTCAAGGTTAGCAGCTTCATGGAAGAAATCATACAAATCATTTGCTGTTGTTTCTCCTATATCAGGAATCTGAAGAAATCCTTCTACTGTAACATTTGTAAGATCCATGAGATTATCAAAATGCTTCATGATTTCTCTTGCAGTAGATTTGCCAACATTTCTGATGGCAAGACCGGTTAGAAGTCTTACCGGATCATTGGATTTGGATTTTTCTATCTCATTAAGGAGTTTGTCGGTGTTTTTCTCTTTGCCGATTATTCCTTTTTCCACGAGTTCGTCTCTGTAGTCTCTAAGCTTATAAATGTCTGAATAATTCTTAAGATATCCCTCGGAGACAAGTGCGTCAACAAGGGTGTCTCCAAGCCCCATGATATTCATGGCATCTCTTCCTGTGAAATAAGCTATAGTACGAGTCACCTGAGCAGGACATGTGGGATTGATACATCTGATGTCAGCAGTATCCTCCTCACGAATCAGATGACCACCACAAATAGGACATACATCAGGGGCTGTATATACAACTTCAGGGGCTCTGACACATCCGTTCAGTTTGGGAATGATCTCACCGCTCTTGAAGAGTTTGTATTCTCCGCCTATTCCTATCTGCATCTGAGTGATGTAATCCTGGTTATGAAGAGTTGCTCTGGATACTGATGTTCCGCAGAGTCTGGCAGGTTTGCCTGTTTCTCTGTCATGGAAGCTTCCGGTGAAGGTAAGTTTACCGGTTCTGCCAACATCAACCAATATTTCGTCCATTACGACAATTCGTTCTTCCGGAGGATACTTATATGCGATATGTCCACTGGAATACTTGGAGCCTGCAGGAAAATCATCTCTCCAGGCCAGGTTATCAACTTTTATTACTGCACCATCCAAGTCAAACTCAAGGTTATCTCTCATACTGCCGATGTCATCAATGGCGTCGATGATTTCGTCATCATCTTTGCACTGCTTATGAAAAACTGTCTTGATTCCGGCATTTTCAAGGGCATCAAGGCCTCCGCAATGAGACTCTCTAAGCTCCGAAGGACCATCCTGAATGTTAAAAACGAACATCTTAAGGCCGCGGTTTCTTGTTACTTCAGGATCAAGCTGTCTGAGAGTTCCGGCGGCAAGATTTCTGGGATTGGCTGCGATTTTCTTACCAAGTTTCTCCTGTTCATCGTTAAATCTCTCAAAATCTTCGTGGGACATATATACTTCACCGCGAAGCTCCAGATATTCATAGGGAAGGTTAAGAACTTGCATTATATCCGGGATTACAAGAGCATTAGCTGTTACATCCTCGCCAATGAGTCCGTCTCCTCTGGTCTCTGCCATAGTAAGGTGCATCATGCCATCTTCCTGTCTTTTATATCTAAGGGATAAGCTAAGTCCGTCAATCTTCTGTTCCACGGAAAACAGTGCTCCGGGGTGAACAGCATGAACCTTATCTACAAAGGCTCTTACGTCTTCTTTATTGAACACGTCCTCAATTGAAAGCATCGGAACGTTGTGTATTATCTTAACTCCTGCTTCACGTTTGGCGGTTCCGCCGATGATCTGTGATGGTGAATCCTTGGTAATAAAAGAAGGGTTGTCCTTCTCTATTGCTTTCAGCCTCTGCATGAGCTGATCATATTCATAATCTGAAATCTCAGGTGAGTCCTGATTGTAGTATAAATCCATATGATGCTTGATGGTTTTAACAAGGGCATCATATTCTTGTTTGAGTTCTTCTGTATTTGCCAATTCTTTATCTCCCAACTTTTTTCTTTTCTGCGGCGGATGTGAGTCAATGGGGACGGTTCTATGTGACTCACGAAGCGAGTCACATAGAACCGTCCCCATTGACTCACATCCGCCGTTTAAATCATTCTAAGACCGGCAGCTAAATATAATTTCTTCTTGTCCGCTTCACTAAGCTCCACATATTTTCCCGGAGCAAGCTTATAATCCTCCAGTTTAATAGTCATAACCCTGATTCTCTTAAGCTTCTTAACTTCATACCCAAGAGTCTTGCACATTCGTCTTATCTGACGATTAAGTCCCTGAGTCAGAATAATATTAAAAGAACACTTACCGGTTCTGTTAACCTTGCATCCTCTAGTCGTCTGGTCAAGTTCCTTAAGATAGACTCCTGAAGACATCTTTTTTAAAAAATCGCCATTTAAAGGTTTATCTACGGTTACTTCATATTCCTTCTCGTGTCGCTTAGCGCCTTTCATCATAGCATCTATGAGTTTGCCATCGTCAGTCATAAGAAGGAGCCCTTCGGAATCCTTGTCAAGGCGGCCGGCATATGTAACTCGTTTGTTATAGCTAAGGTCCTCGATAACTGTCCTCTCGGCATGTTCATCCTTCTCGGTGCAAGTGACTCCCACTGGCTTGTAATATGCAATAACCACAGAAGACTTGGAGGGTTCAATCTTCCTGCCATCAACAGTAACAACATCCTTGTCTGTTACCTGAATTCCCGGCTGAGCGTTATTCCCGTTAACAGTGACCCTTCCGGCATCTATTAGCTTATCCGCTTCCCGCCTGGAGCATACTCCGCAGGACGCTATGTACTGATTAAGTCTCATATTTTTCTCCATTTAACTATAAGAAAAAACGGCCAGGAACAAATCCTAACCGTTTAATTATAATATTTCTTAAGTGTTTCCTCAATACGTTAATATACTGAATTAGCAGTTAAAATGCGGCTTCAGCAAGCTTGTTTATTGCATCATCGGCAATGAGAAGTTCATAGTTCTCCTTCATATGAGCGATGACATTTTTGTTGGTTGCCTGGAAATGAGCAAACTCATAAGCCATTGTAAAGAGTCCTGCAAATACCTTGGGATCCTCGTTCTCTCTCTTGAGGTCAAGGTAATACTTGCCATCCTGTTCATTCTTATAAAGTGCACTTGAAATGCTGATGTCCTTAGGTGCCTTGGCACAGAAAGACATAACAGTGTGAATATCCTCGAATTTGAATACATATTCATGGAACTTAAGTCTGTTCTGATCTCTCTTGGCCTTCTCTTCCTCGGCAATAACTTCAGGATTCTTCTTGGCTGCGCTGGTGATTTTGTCAACCTTGGCCTTGTTACCGGATACAGTCTCATTTTTGTTAAGAAGAAGCTTGTCGTTTTTGTCAGCGATTCCGTTCTCTTCCATAATATCCTTGACGGAATTGGTAAGCTGCTTAAGGCTCTTCAAATACTCATTAAGTCTGTTGATTCTCTCATCTCCGGCTGCATCTCCAATATCCTCAAGTACATTCTTGGGAATCTTGATGCCTGCCTTATCGGTAAGGTTCTTGAGAATCTCTCCGAAGGAAGCTGAAGCGTTCTCTGAAAGTGTCAGTGAAATAGAATGATCGGGAAGTACTGTGATCTGCATAGGCATAAAGGAACCTGTAGGCTTGTAGTCAACCTCTTCCTCTGCCTTTCTCATTACATCATGAAGAAATTCCATAGCCTCTTTCTTCTTCTCAAACAGGTCCTCAAGCTTGATTCCCTGTTCGTCCATATCATCCTCAGTTATGATACACGTAACCGTGTCTTTATTTATTCTCTTAAATTCCATTAAAAGTCCTTTCAAAAACCGACGATCTATTGTTAATCCATATTATCTAGAGATTAGTCTGTTTTGTCAAAATTAAAATTCTATAAAAATTTTCTCAAAAGACAAGGTTTATTTTACAACATTTAACAAATTCTTGGAAGACCTTCTCCGTACATCAGTCCCACTATGCGTTTGCCACCTATCTTGGTACGCAGTACCACACTGTTATCATCGGATGAGGTGTCCTGTTTATGAACCTGCCCGATAATGCAAGCATTTTCGCCGTATTTGGCACTTCTTATAATGGAAACTGCTCTGTCAGCGTCATCTGCGGCAACAGACAATACCATTTTACCTTCATTTCCCATATAAAGAGGGTCAAGGCCTAACATTCCGCAGAAATTTCTTACTGAATCAGATACGGGAAGACTCTGTTCTTCTAACTCAATTGTACATTTGGAGCTGTCACTGAATTCGTTAAGTACCGTTCCAAGGCCGCCTCTTGTCACATCTCTCATGGCATGAACCTTAATGCCTGCATCAAGCAGTGCAAAAACCATCTCCTTAAGAGGTGCCGCATCGGATACGATATTGCTCTCAATTCCAATTCTTTTGCCCAAAATGGCTGCATGATGATCTCCGAGATTGCCTGAGATTATGATCTTGTCTCCATCCTCAAGATTAAAGGGACCGGGAACCGCAAGATTCTCATCGATAAATCCAACTCCTGAAGTATTGATGATAAGTCCCGGCTCTCCGCCTTTGTTCTCAATAACCTTGGTATCGCCTGTAACCACAGTAACTCCTGCTTCTCTGCAGGTCTTTGCAAAAGAGGCAATAATGCGGTCAAGAACATCAATATCAAGGCCTTCCTCCAAAATACAACCGCAGGTGATATACTGTGGTCTTGCACCGCTCATAAGAAGGTCATTTACAGTACCGCATACGGCGAGCCTTCCGATATCTCCGCCGGGGAAAACAATAGGGGTCACCACAAAAGAGTCCGTAGTTACGGCAAGCTTACCTGCGCCTTTAACTACTGCAGAATCCTCAAGTTTTTCAAGGATCTCGTTATGAAAATGTTTGGCAAAAACATCTTTTATAAGCCTGGAAGTGGACTCTCCTCCGCTTCCGTGAGCCATTGTAATCTTCATGAATCTATATCTCCAAAATACTTATTTTCTTCCTGATACAAAATAGTTGTAGCAGCTTCCTTCCGTTGAAACCATGCATGCTCCGTGTGCATTATCAGGAGTGCAGGCTTTGCCGAATAATGGACATTCATAAGGTCTTAGCTTACCTACAAGCACATTTGCACACTGACATCCCGGTGGCATATGATCTTCATCAAGACCTATACTGCCAGCATCAAAAGGAGAGAACTCTTTTCTCAAGGTCATACCTGAACCCGGAATCTTACCCATACCGCGCCAGGATGAATCAGAAGGCTCAAAGTACTTGTTAACCACTTCTTGTGCCTTAATGTTTCCTTCGTAGCTAACTACATCTTTGTAGAGGTTTTTCATTCCGGTTTTGCCCTTCATGGATATAAGAGCATATATTGTCATAAGAAGCTGAGCTCCTTCAAACCCCGATACAACAAAAGGGATTCCCAGCTCTTTGGACAGTTCCTCAAAAATACCGCTACCTGTAACTGCTGCAACATGGCCGGGGGCAATGAAACCATCAATGCCACCACCATTAGTTACAACCCACCTGATTACTTCCGGCATTGTCTTAAGTGATGTGAGGAGCTTCAGGTTCTTAAGATCCTTTTTAACAGCTTCCTCCAACAGCATTGCATATACAGGCGTCGTGGTCTCAAAGCCGATTGCAGCAAACACATAGGTATGCGCAGGGTCTTCTTCAGCAAGTTTAATTGATTCCATTGGTGAATACACCATTCTTACGTGAGCTCCGTCTGCCTTGGCATCTGCCAATGACTTGCTGGTTCCCTTGACTCTTATCAGATCGCCAAAGGTAAGTACGCAAGTATCCTCTCTCATGGCAAGCTCAACAAGTTTATCAATTACAGCGGTAACCGTAACGCATACCGGACACCCGGGACCGGATATCAGCTTGATCTTAGGTGAAAGCATATCCGGGATACCATTCTCTGATATTGCGGCAGTATGTGTACCGCAAACCTCCATAATACGAACTTCTTCACCGTCATATTCTTTTAAAGCCGTGATTATCTCTTCAAGATTTCGCATCAGACTTCGAGCCCCTCGATTTCTCTGAATAATTCCTCCATCTCATCTGCAAGCTTGTCATCCATTGTCTGAATGATACATCCTGCGTGGACAAGAACCTTATCACCAACCTTAACATTAACAAGGCCCGCTTCTGCATTAACTATATTTCCTGAGAAATCTACTGTAGCCTTGGTTCCCTCAAGTTTAATTACCTTACCGGGTATTGCAACACACATATTGTTCCTTTCTTTTACTGTATTATTCTGAAAGCATTAGACCGTAATAGGCCTGTCCCAGAGAAATCCCAGCATCACTGGCCGGAACTTGTTGGTTCCAGTACACTTCGTAGCCGCTGATGCTCAGTAAATTAATTGTTTTGGTCAAAAGAAGTCTGTTCATGAAAACACCACCTGATAAGCAGACTTTCTTTTCTCCTGTTTCTTCTCTAATAATGTCACAGACACTTTTGATAGCGGTTGTAATAGCCACATGGAACGCATAAGCACATAAAACGGTGTTATATTTGCCTTCCCTTTGGCACTCTACTATCTGCCTAAAAAAATCAGCCTGATCGGTGATAATATTACCATTATCATCTCTATATACTTTAAGCTCAAATTCCGGTCTGTCAATACCTGTATACTTCCAGGCTTCTTTTTCAAGGGCTGTGGCGCATTCTCCTTCATAAGAATTATAGCCACAGATTCCAAGAAGAGACGAAACAGCATCAAATAGTCTTCCAACACTGGAGGTTTCGTAAGTATTGATGTTATTGTTAAGTGCAGATCTTATTATATCCGGAATAATATCGCTCTCACCATCGTTATCGCAGGCAAATCTATAACAGTCCCTTACAAGATCGGCTTTTTTGGGTGCCATATCTCCGCCGCAGAGCTTGATGTAAGACATATGTCCGAAGCGTTTAACAGAAGTCTCGTTGCAGTAGAAATACTCGCCGCCCCAGACTTTGCCGTCATCTCCGTAGCCTGTTCCATCGAAGGAAATGCCAATACAGCTATCAATTCCGCTTTCGGCCATTACAGAAAAAATGTGAGCGTGATGATGTTGTACTTTGATAATAGAGCTATCATCCAGATTATTAGCTTGTAAAAGTTTTGCAGCATAACCCGAAGAAAAATATCCGGGATGCTTGTCACAGATCATTCTGTCAAAGGAAAAATGGAACAACCCTCTGCAATAAGGAATCAGCTTCTTATATTCTTCAAATACGTCTACATCAGCCAGATCTCCCAAATGCTGAGATGGGATAATTTTATCCTTCTTTGCAAATGCAAATGTATTCTTAAGATCAGCTCCCAGGGCAAGTACAGCCTTATTACATGAAGCACCACTGCAGCTTTCAGGACTATTATTTTTCAAAAGTACAGGAAGAGGAAAATATCCTCTAGATCTTCTGATAAACTGCGTTGAAAAACCTTTGGATGACCTGATGACAAAGAGTACAGAATCATCCTGGGCAATATTTATCTTTCTTTTATGGTAAAGAACTCCATCTGCGTGAAGTTCATTTTTTTCATCCAAAAAAATATCAAAAAACTTCTCATCTGAATAAATCATAGGCTGGTCAGACTTGTTAGCACTGGTGACAATAAGAGGTCCCAGTTCATCGCATAACAGTCTGTGAATTCCTGAAGAAGGAAGAAAAGCTCCGATGTATCGGCTGTCTCTGCAGACCTGCTCAGGAAAGTCTTTTTTCTTCTGAAGTAAAACGATTGGTCTTGCAGAAGATAAAAGAAGGTCTTTCTCCCTATCGTTCACATAACAATATTCTGATATTTCTTCAAGTACGGAGAACATAACGGCGAAGGGCTTCCTCTCGCGACCCTTCAGTTCTCTGAGCCTTGTAGCGGCTTCTGTTGTCGGAAGGCAAACAAGCTGATAACCCGATATGCCCTTAAGTCCGATTATTCCGCCATTTGATAATATCTCAATAGCCTTTTCTACGGCTTCTTCTTTATTTAACTCAGATTCTGAATATCTGAAAATCATCTGAGGTCCGCAGCTATGACAAGAAATTGTCTGTGCATGGCGGCGTCTTCCTCTGCGATATTCGCTATCACAATCACCACACATTTCAAAATCAATCATTGTAGTGGTGTTGCGATCATAAGGAAGTTTATTTAATATACTGACCCTCGGACCGCAAACTGCGCAGCTGATAAGAGGATAATGATATCTTCTGTCCTTCTCATCCAGCATTTCATTCATGCAGTCGTCGCAGATCCCAATATCCGGCAGAAAAACAGGAAGCTCAGAGGAAAGATCAATCTCATCACTTGGAACAATCATAAATTCCGAAAGGGATGTCTCATCATAGTTCACGATCTCCTCTGCAGACAAATCAAGAATAAGAGCACCTGCCGGATACTCACTTTTAATGCTCTCGATAAATAAGTCCAATTCGTCCCTATTTCCAATCGCAAGAATATCAACAGCTGCTCCAATATTTTTGACATTACCTTTTATGCCGTATTTAGTTGCCGTTTCAGCAATAAAGGGGCGGAAACCAACACCCTGTACCGCCCCTTTAACTCTTATCTTAATTGTCATAATCTGATCTTTTTGTCTCAAAAAATCAAGCCTTAGGTTCTTCTTTCTTCTCTGCATTTCCTGCTGCGGCTGCCTGTGCTGCCTTAGCGGCTGCTGCAGCTGCTGCACGTTCCTTAGCTGCCTTCATAAGAGCTTCCTGAGCGGCGATAGCCTTCTCAGACTGCTTGAAGGTCTTGGTAACCTTCTCAGGACCGGGTTCTGTGAATCTAAGTCCCATAGAAAGTGATTTCTTAGGGCAGTTATCTACACAGCATCTGCACTGGATGCAGCTCATAGGATTGATGGACCAGGTCTTCTCTGCCTTATCAATGCTGATAGCATGAGTAGGGCATTTGATGGAGCACAGACCGCACAATACACAGAGATCCATATCATTCTCAACATGTCCTCTTGTGCCTACCGGGTACTCTTTCTCAACCTTTCTGGTCTTAGGCTTTGATACAAGATTATGAAGAATTGTGTTTTTAAAACTAATCAAAGACATATTTAATCACCTCTCTGTACAGCTGATGCAAGGATCAATGGTAAGAACAAGGATCGGAACATCTGCCAGATCGCAGCCCTTAAGTGTCTCAACAAGACCTGAAAGGTTTGCAAAGGTGGGGGTGCGGACTCTCATTCTGTCTATGAACTTGGTACCATTAGCCTTTACGTAGTAATGAGCCTCTCCTCTGGGCTGCTCAAGACGCATGAAATACTCACCGTTTGGCATGCCCTTAACGGGAACATCAATGTCTCCCGCAGGAATCTTGGCGATTAACTGCTTAATAATATCAAATGCCTGGAAAATCTCTTTGATACGGCACTCTGTTCTTGCATAGGAATCACCATCATTGCTGATGATAGGCTCAAAATCAACATCGCCGTATGCGCAGTAGCCTGTGCTACGAATATCACGGGCAATACCGCTGGCACGAAGGAAAGGTCCGCAGCAACCAAGAGCATCTGCCTGCTCAGCAGTAAGAACACCTACGCCGCGAAGTCTTGTCTGAACGGCCATATCGTTAAGGAAGGGCTTGGCAATAACCTTGAGATCCTCTTCCATTCTTGTAATACGCTCTGCGAAGTCTCTGAGCATCTCATCAGAAACATCTCTTCTAACGCCGCCAATCTTCATAGCGGAAAAGATAACACGTCCGCCGGTGGAAGCCTCAAACATATCAAGGGCATCCTCACGAAGTCTCCAGCAATCCATGTAAAGAGACTCAAATCCAAAAGCATCAGCCAAAAGACCAAGCCAAAGGAGATGTGAATGAACTCTGGAAAGCTCAGACCAGATAGTTCTAAGGTATTTAGCACGCATAGGTACATCGATATCCATGATGTGCTCAACAGCCTCTGAATAGCCAAGGCCGTGGCCAAGAGAACAGATACCGCAGATACGCTCTGCAACGTATACCATCTCGTTAAAATCTTTTTTATCAACCAGCTTCTCGAGACCTCTGTGGATGAAACCGATGGAAGGAATAGCCTCAACTACCTTCTCGTCCTCCATAACAAGATCTAAATGAATGGGTTCCGGAAGAACCGGATGCTGGGGTCCAAATGGAATTACACTTCTTGTAGACATTTTTGGTTCCTCCAATTATTTAAATGGTGTCTCGATCGCTGTACGATAGAGCTTACCTTCAAAGTCGATATTGATCATCTTAACCTGCACACCGAAAAGATCGTGCATCTCGTTCTCATAGATGAAAGCACAGGGATAGATGCTTGTGATGCTGGAAATCTCCTGATCCTCGGGAAGAGTGATCTTGAAATGCTTCATCTCAAGGTCCTTTCCAAAGGAATAGATCAGCTCATAAGCTCCGGGAATTCTTGTAGCGCACTGCTGCATAAGGTGATATCCCTGGAATTTGATCTTCTGAGTCTCATCGATAACGCTTTCAGGATTAACACTGATAAATTCTGTATTCATTATGCGTTTTCTCCTTTCTTGGTGTTATCGGCAGCGGGCGCTGCTGCAGGAGCCTGTGCAGGTGCAGCTGCATTAGCTGCGGGAGCCTTAGGCGCTGCGGCTGCAGCCGGCTTGGGAGCAGGCTTTGCAGATGCCTTGATCTTCTCTTCTGCCTGCTGTCTGAGAGCCTCCTCTGTAAGAACAGCATCATACTGGTTGCTGGGATCATAGTCATCAGCAGTAGTATGAATTGCAATCTTGCTATAGTCAACGGTACAATAGCCGGCTTTCATGGATTCCTTAAGTTTCTTTCTCTTCTCTTCAA
Organism: Butyrivibrio sp. DSM 10294; assembly: GCF_028539135.1. NCBI lineage: Bacteria > Bacillati > Bacillota > Clostridia > Lachnospirales > Lachnospiraceae > Butyrivibrio > Butyrivibrio sp. DSM 10294. Next base: position 286,096 of record NZ_JANSWL010000088.1, read on the forward strand.
GAATTCCAACAGCCTTAACTACGCCCTCAATAAGAGCTTCAGGTCTAACGGCACATCCCGGTACATAAACATCAACGGGAACAACCTTGTCGGCGCCTCCCAAGATGTTATAGCACTCTTTGAAGATACCGCCGTCGCATGCGCAGATACCGCAGGCAACTACTACCTTGGGATCAGGCATCATATTGTAGAGCTGTCTGATTACAGGAGCAGTCTGGGCATTGACGCCGCCTGTAAGAAGCAGAACGTCAGCATGCTTAGGGTTACCTGTATTAATAATTCCGAATCTCTCCACGTCATAAAGAGGAGTCATCGTTGCAAGTACTTCTATATCACAGCCATTGCAGCTGGAGCCATCATAATGTAACACCCATGGTGATTTAGATATTTTCATTGATTTTTATTCCCTTCATCTTATTTCAAAACATTGAGGATCAACAGATTTGTTCCTGCGAAAATAAGGATAACAGACCATGTTACCTTAAGCATGGTGATGTACTTAACACGAGGGAACAAATTGTCAATAAGTGTCTCAAGGAAAAATACCACTGAAATAGCTATGATTGCCCATACTCTGCTGATAGGGTTGGATGTGATAAAGAACATTCCAACGATACCCATCATAAGTACCAGATCATACCACTCGGCAATCTCAGTAAGTGCAAGGTTTCCACCTGAAAGATCCGTTGTAAGACCCTTGACCATCTCCTGATGCATATGGTGAGATGTACTAAGGTCGAAAGGAGACTTTCTCAGCTTGATAATAAGGATGAATACAAAGCCGATGAAGAATCCGGGAATCTGTACGATCGCAGGAACCTCTGCCTGAATCAGGTCGTTAACCATGAAGCTTCCGTTTGCATAGTAGAAACCAATTGCAACAAGAAGAGTCATAGGCTCATAACACATCATCTGAAGGAGCTCTCTCTGTGCACCCATGATACTGTAAGGTCCGTTGGTTGAAAAAGCAGCCATAACCATCATAACCTCGGACATGGACAGCGCAAAGAATACAAGAAGCATATCTCCGCCGCCGAAGAAAAGAGCACCTGTAAAAATTGTCATAATAAGGTAGCCTGTTACAAACAGAACCTGAATACTGTTAACAACGGTGGTCTGCTTGTTTAAAAGCTTGAACACATCATAGAAGGGCTGGAAAAGAGGTGGGCCCTGTCTGCCCTGCATACGTGCAGAGAAAATTCTGTCCACACCTGCAAGAAGTCCTCCAATAAAAGGTGCCAGCACTATATAAATTAAAGCCTTAACAAAAATCATCACATCCATCAGAAAGCACCTCCAACTACTACGATAAGCATTACAGCAACAAGCACTGCAGCGACGATAATGCTGGGCCAGAGAAGCTTCTTCTCACCGAAATAATCTTCCATGTACCAGTTGGACATGTAAAGTGCTCTCTCCTTGCCGAAGGAATCGATGTAATGTCTGTCGTCACCTGCATTAACACCGGCCACATAAGACATTGACATCTTGCTGTTCTTACCGATTGACATAATTCTTGATCCGATAGGAATCATAAATATCATCGCAACCATAATCATCATGATGATAACATCGCTGCCACCGATAACATCAGGAATGTTGGTGTTGAATGCCTCATCAAGAATAGGCTGGATCATGTTGCCTGACATCCAGGGGAATGCAAAGCACATAACAACAATCATTGTTGTAAGAGGGAAAATGGAAACCATCTCACTCCTTGGTGTAATATCCTCAATCTCAAAGGACTGATGGATAACTGTACAGATCTTGCCAAGCCATTTAGCCCAGTAGAAAAGTGTTGAACCTGAACCAAATACAAGGAAAAGGACCAGCCATACAGAACCTGAATCCACGAAGGATTTAAGAGCAGCCCACTTAGATACAAGCATTCCGAAAGGAGCCATGAACATACCGCAGATACCGATGATCATGATGAATGCAAGTCTTGGAAGCTTGATGATAAGTCCGTGCATATCCTCAATATCACGGCTGTGCATACAGTTCTCAATATCACCAACAGTCTGGAACAGAAGTGACTTGGAAACAGCATGGAAAAGAACCAGCATAACAGCAGCCCATACACCTTCTGTTGTACCGGTGCCTGCGCAGGCTGTGATAAGTCCAAGGTTTGAAATTGTAGAATAAGCAAGCACCTTCTTACCGTCACTAACAGTTATTGCAAGAAGTGATGCTGCAAAGAATGTGAATCCACCGATGACTGTGATCATGATACCTGTAAGTGTTCCATACATTACAGGAGACAATCTGATGAGCATGTAGACACCGATCTTAACCATGGTCGCTGAGTGAAGCAGCGCACTGGAAGGTGTAGGTGCCACCATGGCGCCGAGAAGCCATCTTGAGAATGGGAACTGAGCACTCTTGGTGAGAGCCGCAAATGCAAACAGGGTTGCAGGAATAATTACGAACTCTGCAGCTCCTATATCGGTAATCTCACTAAGGTTGGACATTCCAAGCTGAAGGTTGCAATACATAAGGCCTGCAGCGAAACCTACTCCACCGAGAAGGTTCATCCACAGAGCACGGAAGGAGTTGTTAACAGCTTCCTCTGTTCTTGTATAGCCAATCATAAGGAATGAGCATACGCTTGTGATCTCCCAGAAGAAATAGATCCATCCAAGATTGTCGGATGAAATAAGACCAAACATTGCTCCAAGGAATACAAACATAAGAGCAAGGAAATAGTTTGATCTGTCTGCTACATCTGTGTGATGATGATGATAATCTTTCATATAACCACTTGCGTAGATACAGATAAGAATACCTACAATACCTACAATAAGGTACATAACGGCAGCAAAGGTGTCGATACGAAGATGTGTATTGCCTTCCACTGCATTACCTGAAAGGTCCATCCAGAGCACGGGAATTGTACCTACAAGTGAAATTATAATTGCATAATACTTTTTGTACTTGATACTTAAAAAGCATACAAGACACATAAGAAATACTTCGCCGGCCATAATTACATAATTGGGGATCTCCGCATCCTCCAAATACATAAATTGTGAAGTATCACCGGACATAAGTACGTTAACGGCAACATAAATAGCAGCAGCCATAATAGTAAAACCGCCGAGCATGATTACAGCGCTTCTGAAAGGAGAATAATATCTGAGAAGCCCTATTATTATTGCCATTAAGAAAGGAAATAAAATTAAGAAATAAACTACATTAAGAATTGGGATAGCCAAGGTGTTTTCGCCCCTTTCACATACATTTTCGTAAGACTGGCTTACGAATTTTTCATAAATTTGTCGATGGCGTCATTAAGTTCATGAATTGCGTCATCATCGCCGTCCTGAACAGCATGAACAATACAATGACTGATGTGCTCTTTTAGGATTGCCTTGCCTGTGTTGTTAATGGCACTTCTCACAGCTGCCAACTGAATGAGAACTTCTGTACAATCCCTGTCATCTTCTACCATTTTTTTGACCGACTCAAGGTGTCCGATAGCCTTGGACAGTCTGTTGACAATGGCCTTCATGTTTTCAGGATCATGGTGATGATTATGATTGTGTGAACTCATAAAAACCTCCATAATAAATGTGCGTTTTTGTTAATTTTTTGACTTTTAACAGTGAAAAAATTTTTATCCCCAAAACCGCACATTTGACCGATGTTTATTATATTTCTAATAGCAGAAAAAATCAATAAAGATTATGTGTTAATTGATATAATTGAAAGAAAAAAGCATAAAGTTTATCTAATATTTCCGATAATCTTATACAAAAGGTCATAGAGAAGTTTGGCCTCTTCTTTGCTAAGGCGGACACAAGCTCCCATCTCTGCCGGAATATCAATAGCCATGTCCTTAAGCTTCTCACCTTCTTCTGTGATTGTTACAACAAGATTACGTTCATCCTCACTGGAACGAACCCTTGTTATGTAGCCCTTGGATTCAAGTTTCTTGAGAACAGGTGTAAGAGTACCGGAATCAAGATAGAGACACTCTCCAAGAGTCTTGACGTTGACTGTCTTCATCTCCCAGAGAACCATCATAGCAATATACTGAGTGTAAGTAAGGTCTATCTTATCAAGATAAGGCTTATACTTTCTGATGATTTCCTTTGCACAGGCATACAGCGGAAAACAGAGCTGATTGCCCAGCTTAAGTTGTTCATACTTTTCATTTTCATTACTCATAACAAAAAACTCCCACGTAAATAGATTTTATCCTATTTAATATTATCACACTGCATTAAATTTTGCATGGTTTTTTGCAACATGAGTTATTGAATATTTATGCATCATTTAACGTTGTGATTAATGTTTTTGATCGGAATATTAGCATAAAGAGCCGGTGCCGATTTACCACCGTTATCCTCTCCGTCCATCTGAGTAATATTGATGTCAATATTGTCCATATCAATCTCAGCGTACTTGGATAATACTTCTATGATATCGCTCCTGATCTTCTGCATTATCTCCGGTGAGCAGGATGCTCTGTCGGAAACGAGTACAAACTTAAGTCGGTCCTTTGCAACATCACTGGAAGATTTCTTCTTGAAAAAATCTGATAATTTCATTACAAAGTCCCCCTTATCTTTTCTTAAACCAGGAGAAAAGCCCTTTTCTTGCCTCAAGATCAAGGAAAGGAACAGACTCTCCGATTACTCTTCTGCAGATATTCATGTAAGCCTGTCCTGCAAGAGAATTGTCACCTACAAGAGGCTCACCGTTATTGGTGGCGATTACGATATTCTCATCATCCGGAACCTGTCCAATGAGGTCTACTGCAAGAATATCTATAACATCCTCAGCTGACATCATGTCGCCTCTCCTTATCATATCAGGACGAAGTCTGTTAACGATAAGATGTGTCTTCTTGATCTCATTTGCTTCCAGAAGGCCTATAATTCTGTCTGCGTCGCGAACTGCAGATACTTCCGGAGTTGTCACAACGAGTGCTCTGTCTGCTCCGGCAATGGCATTCTTGAATCCCTGCTCAATTCCTGCGGGGCAATCAAGAATAATATAGTCATATTCCTTCTTGAGCTCATCAGTAAGCTCCTTCATCTGCTCAGGTGTTACAGAGGTCTTATCTCTTGTCTGAGCTGCAGGAAGAAGGAAAAGATTCTCATATTTCTTGTCCCTGATAAGTGCCTGCTTAAGCTTGCAGTTTTTCTCGATTACATCAACCAGAGTATAAACGATCCTGTTCTCCAGTCCCATTACTACGTCGAGGTTTCTGAGTCCTATATCAGTATCAATGAGGACTACTTTCTTATTGAGCTTGGCAAGGCCGGTACCCACATTAGCTGTTGTGGTGGTCTTACCTACGCCTCCCTTTCCGGATGTGATTACAATAACTTCTCCCATATGTTTCCTCCAAAACTTAGATTATCAGATCCTGTAAAAAGATCTTAAAAACTGATGGCCATAGCCTGTCTTAATAATATGTCCATTCTCAATATAAGCTACTTCAGGTTCATCAACACTGTTCATTAGTTTTTTCCTGCGAAGCTTAAGCTTGGGACCTTTCTCTGCATCAGGTGAAATAGCAATGGCATCTGCTATTCTTACCTGCAGAGGATTGAGCTTCAATGCCATAACAACAGAGTCCCTGTCACCATCAGCACCAGCAAAAGCGTTGCCACGAAGCTCACCAAGTATAAAAATGCTGCCATAGGAAGTCACGCTGGCGCCGGGCTTAACATCTCCAAGAACAATAACGCTCTCCTTGCAGGAAATGTCCTGTCCGGATCGTAGATTACCCTTGATGATTCGTGCATTGGATGGATCAACTTGTGTAAACTCCGATGCTTCCTCCTGCTTCTCGGCTTCCGGATTCTGCAAAGTGCGGCGAAGGATTGCTTCAGCCATAAACTGATCAATCTCAGATTCCTCATTGATAATGCAGGAAATTGTAAGCTCAGAATTCTCTTCAATTATCTCAACGACTCTTGTTTCCTGCTCGTCATCCAGATCTCTTCCTCTGATAACAAGACCCATACTGCTCTTACCAAAGAAGGCTGCCGCTTCTTTGAATTTGTCTGCTATTTCTTTTTGTAACAATTCAAAGGGATATTTATCATCCAGAACCAGGATGATGCCTGATTTGGTACCTTTAATAGTAACTTTCTGATTCAATGATGGTCACCCAACCTTTTAAAAAATTCATACCCATCAATTATATGCCATTTAACATCAAATTTAAACACAAAAAATCCGCTTAAAATCTGACGAAATACAGTCTTTGACTGCATTTTCATTTAAAAAGACCGGGCTCTTTAAAGAACCCGGTCTCAAAAATCATATTATTGAGTCTTCGCTGAATTAGTTAAGACCTGCAGCCTGCTTAGCTACTTCCTCAGCAAAGTTCTCGTTCTTCTTCTCGATACCTTCGCCGGTCTCGAAACGAACGAATCTCTTGATCTTGAGGTTAGTTGAGTTAGCCTTACCAACCTGTGCAAGGTACTGGCTAACAGTCTGCTTGCCATCCTCAGCCTTTACATAAACCTGCTCGTTAAGGCAGATCTCCTTGAACTCCTTGTTAAGACGTCCAACAAGCATCTTCTCGATGATCTCCTGAGGCTTTCTCTTGCCCTCGGGAAGCTCCTCGTTCTCCTTCATAGCCTGAGCAAGAAGGATCTCCTTCTCGTGGTTTCTGTACTCCTCAGAGATGTCCTCTGAAGAAACGAACTTAGGATTAAGAGCTGCAACCTGCATAGCTACGTTCTTAACTGCGTTCTTGATGTCATCGTTAACAACATCTGTCTCAGCCTCTACGATAACTGAGATTCTTCCGCCACCGTGTGTATAAGGAACTACAACACCGTTAGAAGCAACAACCTTCTCGAAACGTCTGATAGAAAGCTTCTCTGAGATAACTGCTGTGATCTCGATAAGAGCTTCGTTAACTGTCTTGGACTCATCAAGATTCCACTTCTCAGCCATGAATGCGTCAAGATCAGCTGCATCTGAATTAACAGCCTGAGTAGCAACTGCCTCTACGAATGCCTGGAACTTCTCGTTCTGAGCAACGAAGTCAGTCTCTGAGTTAACCTCAACAACTGCTGCTGTCTGATCATCCTTAACAGCTACTCTTGTAAGACCCTCAGCTGCGATTCTGCTGGCTTTCTTCTCAGCCTTCATGATACCGTTCTTTCTAAGGTATTCTACTGCTGCGTCCATATCTCCGTTAGTCTCTGTAAGAGCCTTTTTGCACTCCATCATACCTGCGCCGGTAGACTCACGTAACTCTTTAACCATTGCTGCTGTGATAGCCATTTATTTTTCCTCCATATTATGTTTTAAATATAACGAATTGCTCCATTGCTTCGCAATTCTACAAACATTCTAAAATAGATATACTCATTCTTCGTATATCTATTTTCTCATGCTTGTTAAGTCTTCAAGGTCGAATACATCTTAATGCAAGCATTGATGTATTCGACTTTGAATCCATTTATCATTCAATTACTCAGCTGCTACAACTTCCTCGATATCAGAAGCCTCTGTCTCAGCGTCAGCTGCAACATAGTCAGCTGCTGTATCAGCCTCAGCACCCTGATTAGCCTCGATTACAGCGTCAGCCATCTTACCAACGATAAGCTTAACGGCTCTGATAGCGTCATCATTACCGGGGATGATGAAATCAAGCTCCTCGGGATCGCAGTTTGTATCGCCGATACCGATAAGTGTGATGCCAAGTGACTCTGCCTCCTGGATGCAGATTCTCTCCTTCTTAGGATCTACTACGAAGATAGCGTCAGGGATTCTCTTCATATCTCTGATTCCGCCAAGGTTAGCCTGAAGCTTGGAAAGCTCCTTCTTAAGCTGAGCTACTTCCTTCTTAGGAAGAACATCAAATGTTCCATCTTCCTGCATCTTCTCAATAGCCTTCATTCTTGCGATTCTTGACTGGATGGTCTTGAAGTTTGTAAGCATACCGCCAAGCCATCTCTCGTTTACATAGTACATTCCGCAACGCTCTGCCTCAGTCTTAACTGCGTCCTGAGCCTGCTTCTTTGTTCCAACGAAAAGGATTGTTCCACCCTGCTGTGCAATCTCGAATACTGCCTTGTAAGCCTCGTCAACCTTAACAACTGACTTCTGAAGGTCGATGATGTGGATTCCGTTTCTTTCTGTGAAGATGTAAGGAGCCATTTTAGGGTTCCATCTTCTTGTCTGGTGTCCGAAGTGTACACCTGCCTCAAGTAACTGTTTCATTGATACAACGCTCATGATATTACCTCCATTTGGTTTGTTCTTCCGTACAATCCTAAGCCCCATATCGCACCGCGGCGCGTCTTCCGTAATGCAAGGCTCTCAAACTGATCGGATATCATATCCGACACCGGAATGAGTCTGAATGCACGTGTTTATTTGTTTCCGCTGTTTCTTCAGGGCATAATTCACCCATAAGTCCACAGCTTTTTTACTATAGCATACAGTTTTTAATATTTCAAGAGGGGAATCAAACAAGATTTTTAGAATAACCGAGTAATTGGATGAGTTTTTATACCAATGGGGACGGTTCTGTTTGGTATAGTTTTTTGAAAAACTTTACCAAACAGAACCGTCCCCATTGGTATAAAAACTCATCCGGTAAATTATCCTCTACATATGATATTAGCAATCTGCTCATAATCAGATCCTGCTGGAATTGTCTTTGCCCCGCTTCTTATATATCTGTCCTTGTTATGCTCTATCAGGTAACGATTGAAATTGGTAGCATTATCAATGATGCCTTCTTTATATAGAATGGCAGCAACAGAATCGCTGCTCATACCACCGGGAATCGATACCGTTTTTGTTTCGGAAGTCTTAAAGCCATCGGTGGTAACAGGAGTATCATTCTCCGTTATTTCGCTCTCAGTCATGGCAACCTGAGTAGTAGCTTCCTCCTGCTTATTAGCATCAGACTGCTGTGTCTCAGATGAAGAATTTTCGTTGGTCTTGTATGATTCATCAGTCTTGGCCACATCTTTGTTTGCTTTATCAGTATCAGAATTTTTATCTGATTTATCTGATTCAGTCTTATTCTCTGTTTTTACGTCTGCTTCAGTTTTTCCTTCTGCTGACTTATCCGTTTTAGTATCTGAACTTGCCACTTCGTCAGAGTCCTGTTTAGAAGTTCCAGCAACTTCTGCTTTCTGATTTTCTCCTTCCGGCGTTTTCTCAAAAAGGTCCGAAATTGATTGATCTGTCGAAGCGACCCCTTGGTTGTTTTCTTCAGGTATCTTTTCTCCTGTTTCACCCAGTGACGAATCGGATGTAGTCTCATTATTGTCATCCTCCTGTTCCTGGCCGGAATATTGTGACAAAACCCCTGTTCCCGCCTCAACCATACCGAGAGTCTTGGCTCTCTCTATGACTTCAGCATCGCTGATTGTTTTCTTACGGCCTCCCAAGGCGAAGCCCATAACAATCGCGGTAAGAATTACTCCGATGCCCATTCCGCGAAGGTAATACTTGAGTTTCATCTGGTCATTTTACCTTTCTGTGTTTATTGGAAAGATCTATTACTAGCTTAACTTCACCTATTCCAAGCCCAAGCTCTCTGGCTATTACCATATTGGACTTGCCGGCTTTGTGCATCTCTATGATCTGCCTGTTCTGAGATATTGGATCATTGGCAGTTAATTCCTGCATATTCCTGTCGGGGTTCTCACGTCTGGGCGCATCGTTTATTGAAACAACCTTGGCCTGAGACGGCACTACAACTTCCTTGGAAGTATTGCCTATTACATGAAGATTGTTGTTCTTATCAGTGTTAACAACTTCTGACCTAATCTGACTCAGTTCCTTGAGCTCCTTAAGATTGCTCTCATCAACATATCCGCTCTCTATGGCAAGTGGAGCCTGTGGTACTTCGATCTTGTCGGGCTGCAATGGTTCAAAGGAAGGTTCTACGCTGTTGCTCTCAGCTCTGGCGCTTGCAGCAATTGCTGCTTCAATTTGTGCAGCCTGCTGAGTTCTGATGGGCTCAGGTCCGCTGACAGGAGTTTGCTCTATCTGGAGATTTTGTTGACCCGCTTCCGCAAGTCTCTGAAGTCCTGATACAGGCTTTTCTTTATATGGAATATGAATTCCGCTGAGCTTATCCTCCTCAGTATCAAGAAAGATTGCTCTGACATTTTCTTCTTTTGCTGCTCTTATTGCGGCTGCTTCCTGTTTGGCATCTCTTGCCGTTGCTTCGGCATCGAGAACAGCCTGTTTAGCTTCATCTGCACGCTTGGTAACCTCAGAGACAACTGAGGTGAGATTCTTATGCTTATCATTAAGCATATCGTACATGAACATTACTTCATCATGATTTTTGTGAATATCGTTTATGACAGTATCGGAATATTCTCCGATCGCAGAAAGTTTTTCGTTGGAAATGCGCTCCATGGCGCGCTCAGTTCTGTCAAGTGAATGATCAACAGTGTCATCAACCATGTTCTCAATGGTCTCCTTCTGATCCTCCACTTCACGCCGAACAAGCTCACGGATCTCCCTCTCCATGAGCAGCTTATCTTCTTCGTCCAGTTCTTTGCTGGCCGGAAGAAGGTAGCCCAGTATAATTGCTGCGAATCCCGCAACAATAAGTACAATCTCCGTAATGCTAATCATATCTCCGCCCAATACCCCACAAAAAAACGCACGCGCATACAATATATTGTATGCATGATAACTAAATTATAATATATTTATACTAAATCTTCAAATCAAATCCAGAGGAAATACTAAGATCGACAGGTTTTCCGTTTTTGTCTAACATACCGCTTGATATTTTCTCCATTTTCTCAAGAGAAAGCTGCTTTTCCAAAATTGCATTTTTCTCTTCTCCGCCTCGTGAACCCCTGCGATTCTGGCCACCGTCGCCCATATACTCATTGCTTCCCTTTTCCTGAGCATCAGAATGAAGCTCTCCCTGCCCTACGTCATCCTTCTGATTGACCTGATTCCTCTGGTTGTCAACCTCTTCATTGAACTGGGTCTGGAAATTCTGTTGATTAATTAACGGTCTTGCATCCTCGGCAGCCTTGATCGTGGACACTTCACTTGAGGCAGCAATAACACCGAAGTCAATTCTATTAATAGACATGACTACCTCCTCTCATTGCTGTTCATACCTGTAATGACAAAAGCTTTATGTATCCCCATACACGTAATGCAAGCTTTTTGTCACCTTAATTATATCAAAAAGGCGCCAAACGTACATCCCCTTTATCAACAACAAATCGCGTATGTTGTGCTTCTTTTTTGACTATCATAGAAAGCTCACCAATATTGACTGTAACTCCCGGGTAAGCAATGCCTTCAACCAGTACTTCAGCCTCTTTCTGTTCCTGAAGTTTTTCCATTAAGACGCCGTATTCTTCTCCTTCAGATTCCATTTTGGCTTTAAGAGCCTTATCGAGCTCCATAAGCTTTTTTACGTTTGCAATTTGATCAGGAGTAAGTTTGGCACCTGCCTTGAGTAGTTTGCCAAAACCATCCAACGTAGGTCTCATCGCTTCAATTTGCTTACCTGCCTCAGCCATGGACTTCTGTATTTCTTTTAGTCTTAGTTTAACCTGAGGATCTGCACCTACTTCAACTATTGTATTTGTGCCCATTTCCGATCCCAGAACCTTGGCTTCTATCTTTTCCGCAGCTATAACCTTACCGCCGGCGATGAAACCTCTTTTACCTGTTACGTTAACTTCGGTTCCGGATATAACCTGTGAATGTAGTATGCACTCGCATGTTACTCCGCCTTTGGCAGTAATCTTTGCATTCTCAATAAACTTGGCGATGACGTTACCGCCGGCGATGATATTTCCTCCGGCTTTAGCACCAACTTCCAGTATTACGTCGTTTCCTGCTTCTATTGTGGCACCTTCCACAATACCCTTAACGATAACATTTCCTCCGGCTTTCACACTGAAATTGGAGGCAACAACGCCTTTTACTTCAACGCTTCCCTCGCAGTCTATATTGCCTGTTTTAACGTCGACATTTTCAACCACCAGTACGTCAGAAACAGTAATCTTTCCTTCTTTAATCGTTACGTGACCGGATTTAGCTGCCGTAAGCGTGGTCTTATCCTCTGACAGCGTAGTGTTCTTGCCGAACTTGATCATTGAAGGTTTAACAGGTCTTGGCTTAACAGTCTCTCCATATACATTGGTTCCCGGTTCGCCCTGTTCTTCAGGATGATATGTGGCAAGAAGCTGCCCTTCCTGTACATTATTGATAATATTCAGATTAAAATAATCAACGCTCCCATCGGGCTTAAGAGTTGGCTTTGGTCTAAGACTTTTGTTAAAGTGGTATTCCACTTCCCCGTCGCGGCCTTCCTTTACAGGTTTTCCCTTGGCAACAACTATCTCTGTGCAGTACCTCCTTCTCTCAAAGAAACCATGAATTGCATCATTTTGTATTCCAAAAGTTATCTTCCTGTAGGCAAGACTGTCATAAATCTCTTTTTCCTGCATAAGCTCTGCGCCTTCAGAAGGAGGATAAAAAAAGGCCGTAACAGTCATACGGTCCTTGGAAACGTCGAATTTTACAGCTTCTCTTTCAGGCAAAATCTGCGCTTCAGAAAAAATGTATACTTCTCCGTCGGCCTTCGTCACAGCTTCATTTACAATAACAACGTCATGTTGAATTTTTCTGTCGTCCAAATAGTCCCGGACATCATTAACATTTAAGGGTTCACCTCCATTAGTTGGAGCATAAACCCTTAATCCAGTACCTTTTGGAGTGATAACAAGCTGAAAATACCCATCCATGCCAATACTCCTTATCGATTATCTGGAATTGGTGAGAATTCCCAAATAGGCTCCGAGCTTCTCTCTCATTTTATGAAGAGCCTTGGTATGAAGCTGGGATACTCTCGATTCCGATACCTCCAGAACTTCGCTTATCTCTTTAAGAGTAAGTTCTTCATAGTAATACAATAGAATTACTTTTTTCTCTTTATCTGTCAAAAGCTCAAGTGACTGCGCCAGCATTTTCTTAAGCTCTTCTTTTTCAATTGCTTCCTCGGGTTTAACAAATCCAGCGCTTCTGTTATTTACATCCTCCGGTATATCTGCGCCCTGGTCCATAAATTCGTTAAGTGAAACGACTCCGGTAACCTTCATCTGGCTCTGCCAGTTGGCGTATTCATCCTCGGAGATTTCCATCTTTGCCGCTATCTCGGCATCTGTGGCCACATGTCCTTTATCTCTTTCAATCTCACGGATTGCGGCATCAATTTTTTTCTGTCTCTGTCTTATGGTTCTTGGAATCCAGTCCATCTTTCTTATCTGGTCCAAAATCGCACCACGAATACGAAGGCTTGCATAGGTCTCGAATTTAACGTCCTTCATCAGATCGAACTTATCTATAGCATCTATCAGACCAAAGATGCCATAGCCTACCAGATCGTCGTACTCAACGTTAAATCCAAGGTACATGCTAAGTCTTCCGGCCACAAGCTTAACCAAAGGAGCATACTCCAAAATAAGCTGTTCCCTCAGTTCCTGCGTTTTATTCTTATGGTAATCTTCCCATAATTTATTCTTTCCCGCTTCATCCATGCGTCACAACCCCAAATTCTCAGAATATATTATTTGCGGGGAAATCCTGATCTTCACTTATCTGTGTTTCATCTCCCGCTTCAGCTTCCATAGCTTTTCTGGCTTCCTCGGCAAGTCTGTCAGCCTCTTCTTTTTCCGCCAGAAGCTTTTGGTAGTTAATTTCCAAAAATCCGGTTATCATCTTCTCGGTAATAAAACCAATAATCAGGAAAATGACAACAGATGAAAAAACAATAACAAACCAATCCCCCACCGGATAGCGCTTAAAGTACGTAAATACCGCAATCACGGCAGTAGCAGAAAGCACTATCAGTGGTGTGATCAGTTTAGTATTGATCTTTTTGATAGCTTCGATGTTATCAAAAGAACTATTTTTTTCTCTGGTTTCCTCGTTTTCGAGGTTTTCTGTATCCGTACTCATATCGTTTTCTCAGGCTTTCCAACAGCTCTGATTATATAGTTCCCGTTTTCCGGATAAAAAATGACTGTTCTTCCATATGAATCACCTGTATCCTGAGCAAGAACAGGTATGTTCAGTTCTTTAAGCTTCTTAAGAGAAGCCGCAACATTCCTATCACCCACACGCATTGTCTGGTTATTTGACTGGAACGCAAACATCTGGGCACCTCCGGCGATCTTGGCGACAAGCCTCGATCTGGACGCACCTTTAGCCACAATCTGTTTAACCAGTTCTTCAATACCGGTGTCGGCAAATTTGGGAATATTGGAATTGTTCTTTATCTCAGTGGAGTCAGGCAACATAACATGTGCCAGTCCGCCAATCTTGGTCACCGGATCCCTTATGGCTATGCCTACGCAGGAACCTAGCCCCAGTGTGGTTATACCGTCGGGGCTTACGCAAATATTCAGATCGGCCATTCCAACCTTAATAATCTGACTCATAAAATGCCCCTTCGTTAAAGTGAAATATCTCCCATTCCCAGTGAAGAGAGAATCTTTGTATAGCCATCCACATCAGGTAAAAGAATAAAGTAACCGGATAACTTAAGCTCATCAAAAAACTGTGTTTCAATAAGGAGTATCTTATCGCCCATCATACCGAACTGAATTGCCGGTACTGACAGTATAGCCGCAGCCATATCAATGGCAACGTACGGAATTGATGGAACAAGCTTGAGGTTCGTCATCATTGACAATGAATTAAGGTATGAACCTGTGATAATATTGCCGACTTCCTTAAGAGCCGACATCTCAACCTCATCAAAATCAGCTTCCTCAGGTTTACTTCCGGTTCCCATCAGTTTATCTACAAGATGTCTTGCAGCCTGTTTTCCCAAAAGGAACATGATACTTCCGTCTATATCTCCTTCAACGGCGAGGTAAATACCTGCCATGATCTTCTCTGCACCGCCCATAAGGTCTCCGACATCCTTAAAGTCAAGAAGTCGTACCTGGGGCACAGACATATCAACCTTGGTTCCGATCATCTGTGCAAGAGCTGTTGTGGCATTACCGGCACCGATATTACCAAGCTCCTTTAAGACATCGAAATACTGGCTGGATAAGCTGTCCAGACTCATTTCTCCCATGTTTCATACCTCCAATCAGCTTGCGCTTGCTGCCTTCTCTTTAATTTCCTTTTCTGAAACTACCGCATCAAGATCAAGAATTGATACAAGTCCTCCATCATAGTGACCAACTCCGCTTACGAAGGTTGTTTCCTCTTTGCTCTTCTTGTCATCATAGCGAACCTTCTCAATATTGTTGGAGCCAAGTGTAAGAACCTGGTTAACCTGGTCAACAATGATTCCAACAAGATCGCCCTCTGAAGTCTTAAGAATAATGATTCTGGACTTATTGGTAATCTCTTCCTCTGCGAGCCCCATCTTCATGCGAACACTCATAACAGGAACAATCTCGCCTCGGATATTTATAACGCCCTTAAGATAATCATCAACCTTAGGCACACGGGTAATCTGCTGCATTCTTACAATGTTATCAATAAATTTGATATTGATACCATATTGCTCTTCATCGATTTTGATAACGATATACTGAATAAGTTCTCCTACATCAGCGGTATCTCTAAGTTCATTCATAACGATTTCTCCTTTTCATCTTCATCAGAAAATTGAATTGGTATCAAGAATAAGAGCAATCTCACCGTCACCAAGAATAGTAGCGCCGCTGATGAGCTTACACTTATTGGTATATTTGCCAAGAGGCTTGATAACGATTTCCTGCTGCCCCATGAGTTCATCGATTACAAGACCTGCGAGCTGATCGCCCTTTCTTGCGATAACAACAACCATGTCTTCGTCAGGTGATCTTGTGGACTCAGTATCAAGAACTTCGTTAAGTCTGATGAGAGGAAGTACGCTTCCACGAAGGTTGATAACCTCTTTGTTCTCAACAAGCTTAAGATCTGCAGGATTAACATCCTCGATACTCTGAATTGAATCCAGAGGAATCGCATATTTTTCATTTCCGATAACAACCATGAGAGCCTGGATGATGGCAAGGGTAAGAGGAAGTCTGATAACCCAGGTTGATCCTTCACCAAGCTTGGTCTTTACAGTTACTTCACCGGAAAGTGATTCAACTTTAGATTTAACAACGTCAAGGCCTACGCCTCGACCTGAGATTTCGGAAACAACCTTTGCTGTAGAGAAGCCGGGATGGAATAAAAGCTCTACGCACTGTTTCTCTGTAAGAAGTGCTGCCTGCTCAGGAGATACGACACCTTTTTCGATGGCCTTATTCTTAACTGCCTCGGCGTCAATACCGTTACCATCGTCACCAACTTCGATAACAACGCTGTTTCCGTCCTGATAAGCATGGAGGAAAATCTGTCCAACTTCCGGTTTGCCACGCTGAGCACGAAGCTCTGCAGACTCAATACCATGGTCGGCACTGTTTCTGATAAGGTGCATCAGAGGATCGCCGATTTCATCAACCACGGTACGGTCCATTTCTGTCTCTTCACCGGTCATGGTCAGTTCCATCTTCTTGTTCAGAGTCTTGTTAAGGTCTCTGATCATACGAGGGAATTTCTGAAGAACGCTCTCGATAGGAACCATTCGAACTTTCATGACCGATTCATGAAGGTTGGTGGTTACACTCTCAAGATACTCTATCTGTTCATTTACGTTACTTACGCCTGATGTATTGGCTGCGGAAATAAGTGAGTTCTTAGCAATAATAAGCTCGGATACAAGGTTCATGAGAACATCGAGCTTCTCTATATCTACACGGACTGTTCTGTTAACAACGGGCTTACCAACAGGCTTCTTGCCGCCTGCTCCGCCGCCGGCTGCTGCAGGTGCGGGAGTATTGGCTGCGGGTGCTGCTGCAGCTGCTGGAGCTGCTGATGCTGCGGGCGCAGGTGCTGCTGATGCTGCAGGTGCTGCTTCTTCCTTATCCTCTGCAGCTTTCGCGCCGCTGGGATCAAATTCGCCGCAATCACAGCTCTCAACTTCAGAAACAGCCTTAACTATCTCTTCTACCTTTTCTTTTGCCTCATCAGTAATAAGGATAAGGGAGAAAGTGAATTCAAACTTTTCATCCTCAATATCCTGAGTTGTGGGATCAGAAACAGCGATCTCACCGATCTCTTCCAGTCCCTTGAATACAAGGAAACCTCTCGCAGCCTTAAGGATGCAGGATTCCTGGATATGAACGGTAACGCCGAAAATATTCTTACCCTGATTTTTGGCTTCTTCCAATGTGGATTTTACTGACGGATCAAGGCGAATTGCCCTGTAGTCTGATGCTCCGTCGGCTCCGGGAGCTGCATCGCCACCATCGCCGGAAGCTGCCTCTGCTGCAGGTGCTGCTGCGGGAGCTGCATCGCCGTCACCACTTACACCATTTCTGATATCAGCAAGAGACTTTATGATATTCTGATGTTCCTCAGTTCCTTCATCCTGATTCTCGGTGATATTGTCAACATATCCCTGAATAGCATCAAGGCACTGCAAAAGAACGTCGATATCGGCAGATTTGATCTTGATCTTGCCGGCACGAACATCGGAGAATACGTCCTCCATGTCGTGGGTAAGGTTCTGCATTCTGGTATAGCCCATGGTTCCGGCCATACCCTTCATGGAGTGGGCAGATCTGAAGATCTCATTAATACAATCTTCATTCTCAGGATCCTGCTCCAGAACCATAATATTATCATTAAGGGACTGCAGGTGCTCCTTAGCTTCATCGAGAAAGACACTTAGATACTGGGAAACATCCATAACCTATATACCTCCATAAGAAAAGTTAAGTACAAAAGTACACGTATATTATCGCATACTTTTGTACTAAATATCGACATTTCATATAGAGGAATTTGCTAAAAGTCTGTTAAAGAATAATTAAAAAGTAATGAAATCCCTCAAGACACGCCGACATTCATAATGATTTCCCGGGCAATGTCATCGAGTTTTACAACCTGATCAACAAGTCCGGCCGTTGCAACTGCTTTGGGCATTCCGTAAACGGTACAGGTACTCTCTTCCTGTCCGATCACATGTACTTTTTTCTTAGTCTTCAGATTTTTAATTCCTTCTGTTCCATCAGCACCCATACCTGTCATAACTACACAACAAATCTCATCATAATCGGATTCCATGAGAGATTCGTACATGAAGTTAGCACAAGGTCTGACGCCTTCTCTGGTGGGACCATCCATATAGTGAATAGTGCTTTTGCCCCCGTTTTTCACTATATGCATATGTTTGCCGCCCCTAGAGATGTAAACCGTTCCCGGCTGCAGGATATCTCCTTCAGCTGCCTCCTTAACCTTAACCTCTGAGAGAGAATCAAGTCTCTCCGCAAGAGATGCGGTAAAGCCTTCCGGCATATGCTGAACAAGTACAACCGGCGTTTTCAGATTCTTAGGAAGTTTTGGTATTACTGCCTGAAGAGCTCTTGGTCCTCCCGTAGAGCTTGCCACTGCTACAATTCTGTTACCTGTTATCTTGCTGGCAGATTTGCTGACAAGATCCACAACCTTCTTGGTTTCTTTCACATCTTCCATGGAGAAACTCTTGGTTGAAACAGGTGCCTTGGAATCGGCTACGGCTGCCAGAGTGTTAATAAAGGTCTTGGTAAAGTCCTCTCCCCTACACTCCGAAGCTCTATCCGGCTTATGAACGAAATCCAGTGCTCCCAGATCCAGGGCATCCATGGTAACCTTGGCACCCTCTTTCGTGTCGGTGCTGGCCATCATGATCTTGGCCTTGATCTTGGCCTTATTCAGCTCCTTGAGCATTGTGATTCCATCCATTCTCGGCATATTAATGTCGAGAACAACGGCGTCATAGGTCTTCTTTTTAAGTAAATCAAGTCCTTCAACACCGTCTTTAGCCTTATCTACTACCTGAAATCTTGAATCTGAATTAATGATATCACTGAGGACGGTTCTCATAAGTGCAGAGTCATCAATAATCAAAATTTTTTTCATAATTAAGTTTGCTTCTTTCTTATTTTTCGTTCTTCTTCAAAGATAAAATGTATAATATCTTCTCTGGAAGTCTCGTCAATGTAAATATACTGAATTCTGTGTTCATACAGGCCAGGCTTGGCTTCCAGCTCTTGAACCTTTAGAACATTGCATATCATTTCGTACTCTTTATCGTTAATATTTCCCGGTAGTCTATAGGAGCAGTAGATCGTACTTCCTTCCTCGTACATGAAGTTGGCAACAAATCTCAGGCCTCCTCCGCTGATATCTACCACAACACTTTTTTCAAGGGAACCCGGATCAACAAGATATTTTCTGTTTCTCTTGAAGGCTTCAAATTCTTCGGTGCTACATAACCTTGACTTAAGTTCCAAAGCGCAGCTGAATCTGTAATATTCCCTTCGTTGGAGCTTTTGCAGGTTGCTCGTCAGATCCAGCACCAAAATATACATGTTGTCGCTTCTGTACCGGTCTACAATCCTGGAATAGCATTGGAAAAGTCCCTTGGTGGAGTAAAAGCACAAACTGTACTCTCCGTCCACAGGCAGCAGCACAAGTTTTCCCTTCTCAAAGGGCATCAGCACCTCTATCCTGTCGTCAGAGGTGATATCCATGACCTTACTCATGTAGATCTGCTTTGTCCTAGCATCCTCATCCATCCAGATTTTGCCGGTAGCTTTCAGTTCTACTCTGTTTCCCGGTGAAATGTAATCAGCCAGCATAAATTGTCAGTTTCTCCATTTTCTCATAAGAAATTAGTTGGTAGTGTTTTGTAAATTGACAGGGCCGCTTGTCCCCGGCATTTGAGCACTGCTCAGTTTCCTGCCTGTTATGATATGTGAGAAAAAAGCAGCCATTCCCCTCTGCTTAATCTCCTTTGCCTCAGCCGGACTTACCAGTTCTCCGGCGATTCTCTCAAAAGCCTTAACCGACTTGGCATTGGGATACTGAAGTGAAACAGGTGACTGTTGCATCACGCTCCTTGACAGCATCTGATCCTGCGGTATCGCCCCCATATAGGTAAGTGGGAGTTTCAAATATCTTGCGACGACAGCATTTAATTTGTTAAACAACTGCTGACCTTCTTCGTCGGAGGATACCTTGTTGGAAACAACCTTGACCTTGGTGAAGTCTCTTGAGAACCTCGGCGTCTGATTAAGAGCCTTCAAAAGCGAATAGGAATCCGTAATTGATGTCGGCTCCGGAGTTGTAACCAGAATAATCTCACCACTGGCTACAAGGAACTCCATTACTGCACTGGAAATACCCGCTCCTGTATCTATTATTATTATATCAGCAATTGCATCAAGTTCGGCAAGATTTACGATAATATAAACAAGATAATCGCGGCTTAGATTGTACATGCCGGATATTCCTGATCCGCCTGAGATAAAACCGACTCCTTCAGGTCCCCAGGTTATGATATCCTTGATATTCTTGCCCTGATAAATAAGATCCGATAGATTATGTCTCGGAATGGTTCCGAACATTATCTCTATATTGGCCAGTCCGAAATCCGCATCGAGAATAATAACCCTCTTACCCATTTTTCTGAACTGAACCGCAAGGTTTATGGCCACATTGGACTTGCCTACACCTCCTTTACCGCTGGTAACGGTAATGATTCTGGCAAGCGGTCTTTGGGGCACACCCTGACTTTTTATGATATTTCGTAGTTGTTGTGCCTGATCCATAATAATCCCCGAATTAATTCTTTCCACCCAATAAATGTTTAACGATACGCTGAGCGTCAAATACGGCTATATCATCCGGAACATTCTGACCGTTGGTGATATATGCTATAGGTGCCCCTGTATGCATTCTGACATTATAGAGGTTACCCTTGGCTCCGGTTTCATCCATCTTGGTAAAGATCAGCTTGTAAGCCACCATGGATGAATAACAATCAGCAATTTCTATCAGATCTCTGTACTTGGTAGTAGCTGACAAAACGAGGAAATTCTCACATTCCATCACATCCTCCAGAACTCTGATAAAGTTCTCAACGCTCTCCTTGAGTTCCTCGTTCTTAAGCGAATGTCCGGCCGTATCTACCATGATGTAGTCATAATCCTTGAAATCTTCTGCAGCCTGCCTCATCTCATCCTCGGAGTATACAACTCTGAAGGGAATTCCGATTATTGAAGCGTAGGTTCTTAGCTGCTCCGCTGCTGCAATTCTGTATGTATCAACTGTCAAAAGTGCTACTTTTTTCTTCTGATTAACTGTAAGATCCGTTGCCAGTTTGGCAATTGTAGTGGTCTTACCAACACCGGTGGGTCCGACAAAGATCTCTGCTCTCGGCCCGTTCTCAACGTTATCTATGGGTTCGGATTTGCCAAACTTAAGTACCATCTTCTGATATACATTGGACAGAGCAAAGTCAAAGGGCATTCCGGGTTTACATATTTTCTCAACTTCATCCGTAAGCTGATTGACATAGATCTCATCAACTTCATT
Organism: Butyrivibrio sp. DSM 10294; assembly: GCF_028539135.1. Taxonomy (NCBI): domain Bacteria; kingdom Bacillati; phylum Bacillota; class Clostridia; order Lachnospirales; family Lachnospiraceae; genus Butyrivibrio; species Butyrivibrio sp. DSM 10294. The sequence goes on from NZ_JANSWL010000088.1 coordinate 307,501, forward strand.
CTCTATAAGAGTATTATACAACAGTTTTATGAAGGACAGAGTCTCCTCGGAGATGTCGCTCTGCTTGGGCGTTCTCAGGGTCTCAAGTCCTGATTTGGCAGGCTCCTTAAGTTCCTTTGAAACGTCATCTTTTTCACTGAATTTAATATTTTTCTCCAGGAGGCTACTGAGATTATCGAGTTTTTCCTCGATAGCGCTGCTCTCATCGATGATATCCTTTGGCCTTGCGGGCGCAGAAGGCATTGACTGTGTAACGGCGCCGAGAGCCTGAGCTGTATCCTTCACTGCCTCATCGATTACAGGCTTTCTCGGAGTCGGCCTTGAGTTCTTATCGGGAGAAAAAGTCCTCTGCGGTTTCTCTGTCTCCTCCTCAAGAGCCACCGTCACCTCGATTTTCTGAGACTGAAACAGCGCAAGAAATCCGCTTTTTTTCATGGGTCTTACGTTCATAACGACGATGTTCTGCCCAAGCTCCTTCTTAGCCTCATCTGTTGCTTCACTTTCAGTTTTTCCAACATACTTTTTAATGATCATATTATGCAGTTACCATCCCCACTGATTGCAATTCTATGTTAGGTTCCACTTCGTTGTAGGAAATTACAACCAAATCCTTGTAGTAATCCTCGGTCATCTTCTTGAAATACATTCTGACAATGGGCGAAGCCATTATAATAGCTTGTTTGCCGGCTTCCTCCAGCTTTTGTACCTGTTCCCCTACAGCATTCAGAATGGATTTCGTTCTGGCAGGATCCAGAGTCAGATAAGCTCCGGTCTCTGTCTGTTTTACGCTGCTTAGGATCTCCTGTTCAACCTTAGGATCCAGAGTGACTACCGAAGTTGTTTCACCCACAGCAAAATATTTGCTTGAAATTGCTCTCTTAAGACTCTGTCTTACATACTCCGTAAGAATATCGGGATCTCTTGTGGACGGAGCAAAATCAGCCAGTGTCTCAAATATCGTAACAAGGTCTCTGATAGATACGCCCTCACGCAGGAGATTCTGAAGCACTTTCTCAATCTCTCCAAGACTCATGAGCTTAGGCACAAGCTCGTCAACAAGAGCGGGATTGTTCTCCTTGAGATTATCAACAAGATTCTGCACATCCTGTCTGGTCATAAGCTCGGCGATGTGCTCTCTTATAATCTCAGTAAGGTGCGTAGCAATGATCGATGGCGGATCTACTACAGTGTAACCAAGGCTCTCCGCCCTCTCACGCTGTCCTTCCGTGATCCAGATCGCAGGTAGATGGAAGGAAGGCTCGAAGGTTGGAATACCAGTGATCTCGTCCTCGACATGTCCGGGATTCATGGCCATATAATGATCAAACAAAATTTCGCCATCACTTACCTGTATACCTTTAATTTTAATGATATATTGATTAGGATTCAACTGAATATTATCCCTCAGTCGAATGATGGGAACCACCGTACCAAGTTCCAGTGCTACCTGACGCCTTATCATAACAACTCGGTCAAGAAGGTCTCCACCCTGATTGACATCAGCAAGAGGTATAATACCGTAGCCAAACTCAAGCTCTATAGGATCAACCTGAAGAAGGCTGGTAACATTCTCGGGCTGTCTGATCTCCTCAGCCTGCTGTTCTTCAGGTGTAGCAACTTCCGTCTCTGTCTTGACCTCTTCAATAGTTCTGCTGGCAACTCTTCCAAGTAGGATAAATCCTGCTCCGAAGGTAACATACAGTACCGTAGGAAGCGGTGATAAAATACCAAGTCCTGCAACTACACCGCCTACAAGGTACAACGTCTTTGGCATACCAAATAGCTGATTGATAAGCACATGACCGAAATCCGCTTCTTTTGATCCCTTGGTAACCAGAATACCGGTACTCATGGAGATCATCAGGGAAGGAATCGAACTTACAAGACCATCGCCCATGGTAAGGATTGAGTAAGTATCGATAGCTGCATTTACATCCATTCCACGTCTTAAAACGCCCATTGCGATACCGCCCAGGAGGTTGACTGCCGTGATAATAAGTCCCGCGGTAGCATCACCCTTTACATACTTGGTGGCACCGTCCATGGCTCCGAAGAAGCTGGCCTCTTCCTGAATCTTCTCTCGTCTCGCCCTTGCTTCCTGATCCGTAATGGCTCCGGTGTTAAGGTCGGCATCAATAGCCATCTGTTTACCGGGCATAGCGTCCAAGGTGAATCTTGCTGATACTTCAGCTACACGCTCAGAACCTTTATTGATGACCATCAGCTGTACGATGATGAGAATTACATATACGATGGCACCTACGATCAGATCGCCGCCACCCACGAAGGAACCAAATACCGTGATAACCTGTCCCGCACTTCCCTGGGTAAGAATAAGTCTTGTGGAGGATACGTTAAGGGCGATTCTGAAAATTGTGGTAAAAAGCAGGATTGTAGGGAAGAAAGACATCTCCAGAACATCCTGTGCAAACATTGCGGTGAACATAATTACAAAGGAAAGTGACATATCCATCGCAAGAAGTATATCCAAAAGCCAGTCCGGGAGCGGGATGATCAGCATTACAACCGCTGCCACGATATACAGCGCCAGGCCGTAGTCATATATTCGATCGACTATTCTTTTTTTATCCATCCCATGTCCCCCTTTCTAAGTATTTGACAGTACAGCTAAAAAAAGTACTATCATACCTTGCCCTGTAAGTGATAAACATATGCAAGAACCTCAGCAACCGCCTTGTACAGCTCCGGCGGTACCAGCTCGCCGACTTCAACGTTGGCATAGAGCATCCTGGCAAGGGGCTTGTTCTCAACAATCTCAACGCCGTTTTCTCTGGCTGTTTCCTTGATCCTCTGAGCCAGATAATCGGCACCTTTGGCGATGACCATTGGTGCTTCCTGTTCCTCAGCATCATATTTGATGGCCACTGCGTAATGTGTAGGGTTGGTGATGACTACATCGGCCTGAGGGAGCTGCTGCATCATACGTCTCTGGGACGCCTGCATCATTCTCCTTCTCTGAGCTGATTTAACGGCAGGGTCTCCTTCGGAGTTCTTGAACTCGTCCTTAACTTCCTGCTTGGTCATCATCATATCTTTGTTAAACTTGCGTCTCTGATAAATAAGATCCGCTAAGGCAATTATCATGTATGCTATGGCAATTCGAAGTCCCAAGTCAAAAATAAGATTTCCCATAAGGCCAATTGCCTGTCTGAGAGGCATGTCATACAAAAGGAACAGGCTCTCATCTCTGCCGATAAAAAATGAATATATAACCACAGCCATAACAAGGAGCTTAAGTATTGACTTAGCCAGCTCGAAGAGTTTTCTTGTCGAAAAGATCTTCTTCATACCTGAGATAGGATTGAGCTTGGAGAGCTTAGGCTGCAGCGGCTTGGAGGTTGGTTTAAATCCTACCTGAACAATGTCGCTCAAGAATGCGATCAGGAAACCTATCAGGAAAAATGGTGCACACAATAGCAGCATTGTCAGCATTGCGTTATTAAGCGTGCTTGTTATATAAGCCCAGGGAAGATGTCCGTCATAGGTTCTGGCAATATTTGGAATGTTGTCATACACTCTTCCAAATATACCTACAAAGTTCTCGCCCATGAAGCCATAGCCAAAACGAAGTATCAAAAACAAAGCGAGTAAGCTGAAGGCAGTGGCGATTTCCTGGCTCTTCGCAACCTGCCCTTCTTTTCTGGCATCATCCAGCTTTTTGGCGGTGGGCTGCTCGGTTTTCTCAGCACCGTTGGCATCTTCAGCGAAGAACTGCAGGTTATATTCTATTCGAAGCTGAAACCTCTCTTCTTCAGCCGCTCTGCAAGCTGTAAACAAATCTTTCCATCAGCTCCTTCATGTTAATGAAAATAAAGTTGGCAGCATCATCCAGCATTGTAACGGTGATGAACATTATCATTAGTCCAACGATGATCTTGATCTGAATACCAACAGAGAACATGTTCATCTGCGGCGATACCTTAGCCAGTACGCCAAGTACAACGTTGGTAATAAAGGTGATGATAAATACCGGAAGACAGATTCTGAAACCTATAACAATGTAATCCCTCATAAAAACAAGCATGGATTCAAGGAATCTGTCGGGATTGATCACCGCACCGTTTATCGGAACAAGGGTAAATGTATCTGCAAGTGCCCTAAGTATGTACTGATACATTCCCGTGATAATAAGCATCATTGTGAGAACCTGTGAATAAATTGTTCCCGTAATTGAAACCTGCTCGTTGGTATTTGGGTCAAACAGCGAAACCATTGACAGACCGATCTGCATATCAACGACGGTTCCTGCGAAATTGGCTATCAGTTCACAGATCATGACTGCGTAGCCGATAACCCAGCCGACCATAACCTCTTTTAACACAATAACGGTGTATCCGGTTATCGTATTGTATGCCGGCGGATTAAAAGGCACTGCACCGTACAAAAGTATCGCAAGTAGCAGGCCAAAACCTATCTTAACCAGGTTAGGTGTCTGTCTTCCTCCAAAGAAGGGGGCGACGAATATAAAGCTTGTAACTCTTACAAAGATCAATAGAAATATCTCAAGATCTCCGTAGCTGAAGGAATAATCAATCATGGCCCCGTCCTCTCCTTCGCCTTATCGGACATATTTGGAAAAATCCGACCAGAGAGAAATGATATATCCCGATAATTCGGTAAGCATCCAGTTGCCAAGAAGCATTATCATTACAAATACTCCGATTACCTTGGGCACAAAGGTAAGGGTCTGTTCCTGAATTGACGTAACGGTCTGAAAGATTGAAATAATAAGACCGATTACCATCGATGTCAAAAGGATAGGCAGTGACATCTTGATAACCATATAGAGGGCTTCGCTGATTATTAAGTTGATATCTGAAATTGTGATCATTATCTTCCCTCCCTCATATGGTTTAATGACTTAATTCTTAAAATATCAATAGAACGATTTCACCAGATTGCCGATCACAAGACTCCATCCGTCAGCCAGGACAAAGAGCAGAATCTTGAAGGGCAGCGAAATTGTTGTGGGCGGCAGCATCATCATACCCATACTCATAAGTACCGACGCCACAACCATGTCTATTACAATAAAAGGAACATAGATCAAAAATCCTATGATAAATGCAGTACGAAGTTCACTGACGATGAAACTTGGAACCAGAACAATATTGGGAATGCTCTCCAGCTCGCCATCCCACTCTATTTTGTCAATCTCCATGAAAAGCCTTACATCCTTGGTCTGAGTCTGGCCGTACATGAACTGCCTGAAGGGCTTCATTGCGGTGTCAAAAAACTCCTTCTGATTCATCTGACCGTCTTCAAAGGGCACAACCGCCGTATCATAAGCCTCTTTTAACGTAGGCTGCATAATGAACAACGTCATAAAAAGAGCGATTCCGATGATTACTATATTGGGCGGCGAAGTCTGAGTACCTATAGCCGTTCTTGTAAAGTGAAGCGCAACAATGACTCTGGTAAAAGAAGTCATCATTACGATAAGAGTCGGTGCAAGAGAAATAAGCGTTAAAGTAATGAGTATCCTAAGCGCACCGTTGAGGGATCCGTTGCCGTTGTCATAGGTTACCGTAACGGTATTGGCAATATTAAGTTCCTGAAGGTCTTCAGGATCCTCGGATACGCCAGGCGGATTGATATTGGTCCTCTCATCCTTCTCCCCCGTCAGATGCTGATCCTCATCAAGGGTTGGATCCGTAGGTGTTGAATCCTGGATGATATTCTCCGTAGCACCGGCTGAAATAGGAATGGAAAAAGAAAGAAATGCGAACATGCCAATTAAAGCAAGAGCTGAGATCAGCCCCTTCTTAAGATTGATTTTCAGATTGTGATTCCCATCTCCCCTTAGTCTCTTCATTAACCCTTTTTCTCGCCTTTAAATTTTTCAAGTATATCTTTGAAGCTAACGTTTTCCTGAGTTTCATCCTTGATGATAAGATCTTCCTTATTCACATCACCAAGTGATGTTACCTGGTCCTTGGACACTGCTATGGCGACGTATCTGCCGCCTATCTGAACTATCTGAATATACTTGGTCTGAGAAATCCTGCAGGTTTCAATAATCTTGATGTTTTTGCCGGTATTTCCCATTCCGCTCTGATAATTCGCGATCCATTTGGTGACATAGTAGGCTGCCGCAAGAACCAGGATAAAAATGATCAGGACCGAAATAAACTGTAAATATGTACTCCCCGTCATTTGCGGTCTCCCTTTTTTACTGAACGATCTCCGTTACACGGACACCGAAACTTTCTTCGATAACTACTACTTCTCCCTTAGCTACGAACTTACCGTTAACCAGTACGTCAACAGGCTCACCGGCAACCTTATCAAGCTCTATGATGGTTCCGGGTGCAAAATCAAGAATATCCGCAATGGGCTTGGCTGTTCTTCCAAGTTCTACGGTAACCTCCAATGGTACATCCTTGATAATACCGATGTTCTCGCCGCCTGCCATAATGGTGGTTCCACCTGCAAAATTCTGGAACTGAGCAGGCTGGATATTCATATTCATCATCTGGGGCATCATCTGCATCTGAGGCATCATCTGCATCTGAGGCATTCCCATCTGGGGCATACCCATCTGAGGCATTCCCTGCATCATTGAAGGATCCTGAGCAGGCATAGGTCCGGGTGCCGGAGCAGCTTCCGGAGCGGGCGCGGGTGCCGGAGCAGGTGCAGGTTCAGGAGCAGCTTCAGCGCCTGAATCACCAGAAATAACTGTATCCTTCAGAGTCTTGGCAAAATCTATGGGATACAACTGCATAAGCGTTGAATCTACCAGATCTCCGACCTGCATCTTGAAGGAAATTCTTACGAAGGTTCCTGTCAGGAAATCCGCAATATCCGAAGGATCGTCATTAATCATGTCAAGAAGGGTAGCCTGCGGTGGGCTGATATCTACCTTCTGATTGATCATGGTGGAAAGAGACGTAGCCGCAGCACCCATCATCTGGTTCATGGCCTCAGAAATGGCTGACAGCTGGAGCTCTCCGATCTCACCTTCCGTATTGGTACCGTCTCCGCCCATCATAAGGTCGGTGATTACCATTACGTCGTGTTCTTTCAGGATCAGGATATTGGTTCCGTCAAGACCTACGGTGTATTTGATCTGGATAAATACGCAGGGTCTCTCATAGTTATTGATCACAGTCTCCCAGGTAGCAAGCTCAACCTGTGGGGTTGTGATATTTACTTTCTGGTTAACAAGGGAATACAGCGTTGTTGCCGATGATCCCATGCTGATATTGGCCACTTCACCGATGGCATCCTTTTCGGAATCCGTAAGAAGTGACTCATCTATTCCGCCTGCAGCAGGCGCCGATGCGGCAGCAGCCTCGGCCGGAGCATCTCCTGCTCCATCACCGCCGGCATCACCTCCACCGCCGGAAGTATCCATACCGGCCAGTAAAGCATTAATTTCGTCCTGGGATAACATTCCATCCATGCTCTACTCATCCTCCTCTCTTACAACCGACGTAATTTTGACGGCATACTTGTCTTTGGCAGTTCCGGGCAATGCAGTAAATTTGAAGAGATTTCCTACATATATCTGCATGTCCGTATTTACTCTGTTATCAAGCCTTATTATGTCTCCGGCCTGTAAATGTACAAAATCATTAACTGAAACATTGCACTTACCAAGTATCGCTTTTACAGGAACATCAACGTGCTTGACCATGGTTTCAAGGGTCTCTTCATAGTCCTCGTCGTTGTTCTTCTGCATTGTTGAGAACCAGAACTTGGTATTGAGCTTGTCCATAACACTCTCAAGAGTGAAGTATGGAAGACAGACGTTCATCAGACCTTCCGTATCACCGATCTTGATGTTAAGCGTTACGATGGCGATCATATCCGTCGGTGAGATAACCTGTGCAAACTGCGGATTGGTCTCAATTCTCTCCATTACGGGATTGATGCCTGCTACGTTCTGCCAGGGCTCTACCATCAGCTGCATACAGATGGTAACAAGCTTCTCTATAAGGGGCATCTCAATGTCGGTGAAGGGTCTTGGTTTATCAAGGGTTCCTCCCTCACCTCCAAGCATTCTGTCAATAAAGGAAAAACCTATATTTGCCTGCAGCTCCAGAATGATGGTTCCCTGCAACGGAAGGAAATTGATAACTCCAAGGATTACAGGGTTTGACAGGGCGTTACTGAACTCGGAATATGTTACCGTCTCAGAGTTGGCCACTGATACCGATACATTCTTACGAAGATACAAAGGCAACGTGGTAGACAAAAGTCGGCCATAGTGTTCGTAGATCATCTCCAGAGTACGAAGGTGTTCTTTTGAGAACTTCGCGGGACGTTTAAAGTCATAGTCTTTGACTTTCTTTTCGTCCGCGGCCTGCATTTGGTCTACATCAAGCTCACCGGTTGAGAGTGCTGCCAGCAGACTATCTATTTCATTTTGTGACAGTACTTCACTCACAATGTCTCTCCTCTCTTAAAACTTTTTTCTGTAAAAAACATTACTGATACAGCACACTTGAGAAGCTTACTTCATAGATAAAGTTGGAACCGAACAGATCCTGAACAGATTCAAGGATCTCATCCTTAACAGTAGCTTCGTTGGCCTGAATCTCTTCCATAGTGTGTGATGACAGAACTTCCTGAACCTTAGCCTTTATAAGGCTCTTCTTTGCTGCCATTGATTCGGAACTTCCCATTGTTGCGTAGTCCGTATTGGCTGTATTAAGTGAGAATACAACTTCCACAACCATGTAATGTGTCTTTCCATCGGCTCCTGCCTTCAGGTTGATTGTCATCTTGTCATCGCCGGTAAGTTCGAAGGTAGCAAGGTTGTCAACGCCTACAGGCTGAACTGCCGAGCCCCCGAAGCCTCCGCCGGAGCCTCCGCTTGCTTCAAGTTCAAGAGCAGCTGCTATATCCGATATCAGTTTGGCTGTCTGGGAATTGGTGGACATGACGCTAAGAAGCATAAATCCTGTCATTCCCAGATTGATAACAAGTAATGCCAGAATAATGATGGATAAAAGGTTCTTTTTCATTGTCTGTTTTTTCCTCCTGCTCAATAAGAAGCGCTAAGTGGATTGTAGATCTTAATTTCAACTCGTCTGTTTCTTGCCCTGCCTTCGTCCGTGGAATTATCAGCAATTGGGTCGTATTCCCCTCGTCCTGTATGTACAATCTTTGAAGGGTCCAGGTTGGTGTTCTCTTGAAGATAATAGAACACCGACAGAGCTCTTCCGGAACTTAGCTCATCGTTATTGGAATACTTTCCTTTTCCTCCCATGGGTATGTTGTCTGTATGTCCCTCAATCTCGATGGTTCCTCCGGCGTAGGTCTCAAGGATCTGTCCCACTTTGTCAACGACGGGAAGTGCGTCCTCCTTAAGATCAACCTGTCCGGAATCAAAAAGTATTGCGCCCTGGATTGTGAGCTGCACATACTGACTTGTGTAATTTACATAAACCTGATCTTCTATCTCTCCCTCTTCAAGAGCTTTCTCAATCTTCTCAGCAAGCTCAGCGGATGCTTCCAGCTGTTCCTCTTCCGCTGCCTCCATGAGTTCCTGCTGTTCCATCTCTCCCACCGCATCTCGTTCCTCCTCAGCGTCATCACCGCTCTGGGCAAGGCCCATTGATGTGGTATAAGCAGATAACTCAGTCAGCTGGGACACACCGTCTCCAATAAGTGCTCCCTTGCCAATTGCCATCTCACCTCCGGAAAAGATACCGAAGGCTGAACTGAAGGATGCTGCCACCTCTTCAAACTTCGCTGCATCCATACTGGCCATTGAGAAAAGCAAAACGAAGAAGCAAAGAAGAAGATTCATCAGGTCACCGAAAGTTCCCTGCCACGCAGGCAAACCCGGTTTAATCTCTTCAGGTTTCTTTGCCATTATTCGCCGCCTCCATCGCTGGAACCATTCTCTGCCTCATAAGCTGCCCTGTCGGCAGGTGAAAGGAATGATTTAAGCTTTTCTTCGGTAACACGGGGGTTTTCGCCGGCCTGAATCGATAACAGACCTTCAATGATGATACTTTTTGCCATATATTCCGCATTGTCCCTGGCTTTTAACTTATTCTCCGCCGGGTAACAATACCAGTTAGCAAGAACTGAACCATAGAATGTAGTGATAAGAGCAACCGCCATGGACGGTCCGATTGAAGAAGGATCTGACATGTTCTGAAGCATCAGAACCAGTCCGAGAAGTGTACCGATCATACCCCAGGAAGGGCCCATGCCGGCAACGTCTCCGTAGAATGAATAGTTTTCTTTATGTCTTTCGGACATGGCATCGATCTCGGCTTCCAGAATGCTTTTTACAAGCTCCGGTTCTGTACCGTCGACGATAAGTCCTACGCCTTTTTTCATGAAAGCATCTTCAAGATTACCTGCCGCTTCTTCCAGTGCAAGGAGTCCTTCCTTACGGGCTGTATTGGACAGGTCGATGATCTGTTTGATGGTGCCCTTGGTGTCAAAATTGGGCATCTTAAAGATAAGGGTGTAAGCCTTCAGACCGTTAATGAAACTTGGCATGGTTCGCGAAGCAAGAACCGCCATGAAGGCTCCTCCGAATGTGATCATAGCAGAAGGAGCATCCAGAAAGTACTTTACACCGGTGATTCCGGCACCGAACACAATACTCAGGATCATGAATATGAAACATAATACTACACCAAGTAATGACGCTATATCCACGTAATATACCCCCTTATAGTATATTTGTACTACCTGTTCATAAGAAAATCACAAAAGACCAACAAGGTCATCCTTCCTGGATCATTTTTACAATCTCATCCAAGCTCTCTTTAACAATAAGTTTCCTTCCCCCGCTTAGAATTATGACTGTGTCCGGACTTGATTCAATTGTCTGAATACACCGAGAATTAATGACTATTTTTCGTGTATCCATCTTGGTCAAAATAAGCAATTGGCTGTCCATGTCATCTCATCCCCCGATGAATTTCATTTAGCCTATTATTTCAAGAATTTTGAAATTTTATTTCTGTCTATCTATATTTTATCATTTTTATCCCCCTAAATCTCCATGTAATGTTCACATTTTGGTCACAAATGGAGAATAATTTCATTTAACGAAAAATTATATGAAATTAATTTGCTAAAACAATAAATATAAAAAGGCATAATACTATATATTGTGGTATTAAAATAATTGTACCACTTATAAACGTAAAAAACAGTAATTTTTTGATAAAACAAAAATGGCGGCTGAAAATTTATTTTTCAGCCGTCATTTTATTATATAAAATAAGTTCTTAAGCGATTTCACGAACAGCGCAGCCCTTCTTGGCAAGAACTGTTTTCATGAAATTTTCAGCCTGCTTTGAAGTCTTGAATTTGGCGATATACATATACTGACCCATAGCTTCCCAATCTGATTCAGGCATAAAACGGTCGATCATAACAGCTTCGCCGAACTTCTCCATGAGCTCTTCATGGGAGAACTTGTAGCAGAAATGCTCTTTTCTTGCTGCATAGGCGCAGTAATAGGTATCCTTGGAAACCAGTTTCTTTAAATCCTCTCCCTTGACCATTCTTGCGTACAGGTCATAGATATCGCAGGAGCCTGTAAAGTTCATCATATCAAGAGTGAAACCGCCGGGAGCTCTCATGTTGTGCTCAAGTACTGATAAATCGCCCTTCTTCCCGATTCCAGGATAATCCTGGTCAAGTTTGATAAATTCAATATGAGCAAGGCCTGACTTGGCACCAAGGGTATCGATTATCTTTTTTCCAAGAAGATGCACATTAAGAGGCACCTTGGGAATTGTAAAGTAAGATAAATCATTTCCTTCAGCGACAGCATCCATGATAGGATCACATTCCATAAACTGCTCGAATACTATCTCACCATTGGCATCATAGATAGCATTGAATGCACAGATTCTTCCGGAGAGGAACTTCTCCATAACATAAGTAGTCTCGGGAAGCTCATCAAAAAATGCCTTCAGTTCCTTGTCATCTCTGATCTTCCAGGTTCCGGATGCCCCCATTCCTCTCTCGGGCTTAACAATAACAGGATAGCCAACCTTCTTGGCGAACTGCTTAGCCTTTCTAAGGTCAGTTATTGTGATCTGGGGTGCTGTAGGGATCATGGCATCTGCATACATCTGATGCATCATGGCTTTATGTACGTATTTATCAATCTCGCTGCCCTTAACGCCTGTATTAACATTGAAATCCTCGCGGAGTCTGGCGTCATTTTCAAGCCAGAATTCATTCTGGGATTCGATCCAATCTATTTTTCCATAGTTAAATGCGAAATATGCTACTGCCTTGTATACCTGGTCATAATCCATAAGTGAATCAACCTTGTAGTACTCGGTAAGTGCCTCCTTAAGCATATCAGAAAGCTCATCATAGGGAGCATCGCCGATACCAAGGACATTAACGCCGTTCTTTTTTAATCTGTCGCAAAAATTGCCGTAGCACTCAGGATAATTAGGTGATATAAAACAAAAATTCATTACTTCTCTCCTTTTTTACTCGAAAACCAAAAGCTCATCCCTTAACACTAATCCATTCCCTTACGGGTTCCTCCCCTTTTTTACCGTTAAATACTATGTCTGCGCAGACGAGAAGTATGCATAATAATTCTGTCAGCGGAAATGCAATCCATGCACCGTTTATTCCGATAACCTTTATCAGAACAACGGCAAGTCCCGCAATCATCAGGTTCTCAGCTATTGAAAAGACATTTACCAGAGTAATTTTCCCCTGACTCTGATAAACCTTCAGAAGAAGATTCAGTGCTGTGTTGAAGATCAAAAATGACGGGAACACCAAAAGCATGTCTCTTGTCATAATATAAGCCTCTTCATTAAAATCAAAATAAAATGATGCGATCATGCCGGAAAAGATCATAAGTACAGCAGCTGCAGTGACAGAAAGAGCTGCGCCGATCTTCATGGCAAAGCTAAACCCCTGGATAAAGCTCTTTTTATCCTTACTTCCGTAGTACATACTTCCGATAAAGAGGAAGGCTCCAGCACAGCCCTGGGGTATTGCACCAAGGAAGCTGCAGAGAGTTCCCTGAACGTTAGCTGTTGCAATGGCGGGAATGCCAAAGCTGCTGACAAGGACTCTGTTAAAAACATAAGCCTTAACTACGGTTCCCAGCGTAAACATAAGGTTCGGCGAACCAAGTCTGATGGCTTCAGGCATATCCTTGAACTTAAGGTTCTTAAAGCCAAGCTTCAAAAGTCTTCCGCTCTTGGTAAAGCCAGGAAGCATGATGGCTGCGGATAGAAGGTAGCTTACTGATGAAGCCAGGCCCATTCCGAAGGTTCCCATGTCCAGCACCAGTACATTAACCAGGTCAAGAATTATGTTTGAACTTATCATTGCCACAAGGCCGAAATAGGATTTTTTTGTATCGTCGTTCAGAGGCAGAAAGATCATAAATATGGCACACAGGACGTCCCCCACAAATCCAAGGGAATATCCCGAAATGTAGTCCATAAGGAGCTGCTTTGAGCTTTCATCTGCTCCAAGAAGCTGTGACAGCGGAGCTCTGAACAATATGCATATAGCAGTGGACAGTATGCACAGAAGGGCCGCCATAAATATACAGGTTGAAAAAAGTGCGCTGGCTTCTTTACTATCCTTTTTTCCCATGGCGTTACTACAGAGGATCTCAAAGCCTGTAATAAGGATCATGAAAAATCCCACCGCTGAGATAACAGGTGCAAAAAGGCCTATTGCTCCAAGGGCCTCAGAGCCAATGTATCTGCCGGTAATAACGCTGTCGATCAGAGCGTTTGTTGCCGACACCAAAATACCGATTATCTGGACCGGGAGTAGTTTTAAGTATTCTCTTTTAATATCTTCCTGTTTCTTCACTTAGAGCTCCTCCTTGTCTTTTTTGCAATAAGGATTGTAAGGCTACGGGGTTCTAATGTAATACTGTCGTTTATATCAGTTTTCTTATACTTCCTGTTGGCAGAGGTTACGTAAAGGCTCCATTCAAAGCCTTCCGGAACGATGGGGAGTCCTAAAGTCTGGTCTTCCCAGAAAGCGTTCACGCCGCAGTATATGAAGCAGTCTTCATCTGCATTGTGATCAGCCTTCGTCTCAGCATACATAAACCCGAAAGTTAAGAAAGGTGCATTCTCATCAAGCTCCCAGGGAGTGGTTCCATGGAAGGAAAGCTCCGGGTAATCGCTTGAATTCTTGTCAGTTCCTTTATATGTGGATCTAAGAACAGGATGATCCTGCCTAAGTTTAATTACTTCTTTAAAGAAATCGTGTACGTCCTTGTGGGCCTTCTCGTTTTTCCAGTTAATCCAGGAAATCTCGCTGTCCTGTGAAAAGACATTGTTGTTACCCTTCTGTCCGTTTCTGATCTCGTCACCTGCAAGCATCATGGCAACGCCGCGGCTTAGCATAAGAAGCGCGAAGGCATTTTTTACCTGCTTGCTGCGAAGGCTCTCGATCTCTTTATCATCAGATTCACCCTCTACACCGCAATTCCAGCTGTAGTTCTCATGGATTCCGTCTTCGTTGTTCCAGCCGTTTTCTATATTGTGCCTGTCATTGTAGGAAACCAGATCATTCATGGTAAAGCCATCGTGGCAGGTCACATAGTTAACACCAAAGTGTGTGTAAGTTTCGTTGTAAATATCAGGAGATCCCTTGATGCGCTTTATCAGCTCAGGGCCTGCGCTTTCATCACTCTTGATGAATTTCCTGATACAGTGTGAGAACTTGTCGTTCCACTCTCCCCAGCGGGAATCAGCGGGGTAACAGCCCACCTGATAAAGTCCTGAAGCATCGATAGCTTCAGCTATCAGGATTGCATCTGCGAGAATAGGATCTTTTGATATCATGTCGAGGACAAGAGGGTTACTCATTACTTCCCCTGTGGCGGATCTGCTGAGGATCGCTCCTTCGTCAAATCTAAAGCCATCCACATGATACTCATCCTTCCAGTATCTGAGGCAGTCCACGATAAAACCTGCCACCATGGGATCATTACATTTAAAGGTGTTGCCGCAGGCTGTGTAGTCTGCATACTCACCGTTCTCATCAAGAATATAGTAGTAACGGTTATCTATGCCGCGGAAATTGTAGGTAAGGCCCAGCTTTCCGTTATATTCCGCGGTGTGATTAAACACAACGTCAAGGATTATCTTTATACCGTTTCTATGAAGCTCCTGAACCATGTTCTTGAATTCATGAGCTATGCCGTCTGGAGTATTACTCTTGGCATAAGCAGCCTTCGGGGCAAAAAATGAAACCGTGTTGTAGCCCCAGTAATTGTAAAGAGGCTCTCCGTTGTAGGAACCGTTATCCTCCAGATCGTCAAACTCAAACACAGGAAGAAGCTCGATACAGTTGATTCCCAGGTCCTTGAGATAAGGAATCTTCTCTACAATGCCGTTATAGGTTCCTTTGCAATTTACCTTGGATGCAGGATCGTTGGTAAAACCTCTGACATGCATTTCATAAATTATTAAGTCGTTGTAGGAAAGGTCATTCAGTGGATTATCATCCCACCGGAACTCCTCTGTGAGAATCTTGCCTCTCATGGGAAGTGAAACATCCTTGTGCCACTCTTCTCTGCCCGTTACGCTCTTAGCATAAGGGTCAAGAAGTGACCAATCAGGATTAAACCTTAAGCCTTCAGAAGGCTCATACCTTCCTTCAAATCTATAATTATAGGAAATCATCTTTGGATCCAGTCCATAGACGATGATCGAATAGTTGTTGCCCTTTTTGAACTCCTGTGGAATCCTGATGTTTGCAAAAGCAGGTCCGTTGTCTTTTTTATATAGTTCAAGGATACATGCTTCAGCGTCTTTAGAATTTATGGAAAAATTGATTCCACCGTCACCTGTCAGCGACGCACCAAAAGGCAGCGCATGCCCCGGAGCACACTTAACTCCATCAAAAATATAGTTCATAGATTTTTTCCTCATAATCTAAACGAAACGCAAACGGCAATATTTAATCATAAAATTTTTCTAAAATCAATACAAAATACTGTTTTATAATTCACGTATTTTTATTACATTTGTATAAGGCCATTATCTGCAACTAAATTTCACAATTACTTCACGATTTTTGCCTGTGAATGTGCTATTATCCTTATGTCAGCAATTCTTGCTGATTTCAATTTGGGCTATGCCCTTCAATTTTGACTGATCGTCAAAGAATCCCAAGTATGCTTGTACACAGGGTTAATAAACATTAAAGAAAGTGAGATTTTATGGAAGAAACAAAAGAATCAAAAGAATTACAGGAATTAAGACAAAGAGTAATTAACAATTTATCGATGCCCGAAGATGTTAAGCAGAACCTGCTGGATATCTTTGACAACAAAAAGCTGGCCTCCATCGCAACAGATACAATCAGTAAACTCGTCCTCTCTCCAGACATCCATCCCGAGAGATTCGATTATCTAATGCAGCACGTAACCGGAGACTATACCATCTTTGCAAATAGCTCCGCCACAAATGAGCCACCGGTAGATTCATTCGAGGCCAAGAAATCTATAACTGATATCCCCTCTTGGCTTAAGGATGAGCGATATGCAGATCTGGAAATGCAGCAAGTGGCACAGGAATTTATATTTAACAGAATTGATATCTATTCCTCCAAGGCACTGCTTCTTCAATATTCTGCCAAAGCAGGAAAATCCAAAGGAGAAATCAACTATTCAAATATCTTAGATGTAATATTCGTCGTACTAATGAAGGAATCTCCCAAACTTTTCAAAAACTTTGACAGCTCAAGATACATACATCGTGTAAACAAAGCTATATCTGACACAGGTATGGAGTTCCCTATGCTCAGAAATATAGCATTTGTACAGTTAGATAAGGCTCTTGAACAGTTTGTGAACAAAACCTATAATGAAGATGAAGATTTAGAGCTTCTTACATTGCTCGCCATGATTGCAGATATCAATCATCCCGCTGTAAGAGAGGCAATACGAAGCAATCCTTTTCTTTTAGATCTTTATAAGGACGTTGCCAAGTTTTCAGAGAATCATGAGGTTAGAAAAATGATAACTAATGAAGAACTTGAAATGCTTACCATAAATAGTTATAAGCATCAATTCAGAGAAGAAGGCCTCGCCGAAGGACGTGAAGCCGGTCTTGCTGAGGGTCGTACAGAAGGCCGTGCAGAAGGCCGTGCAGAAGGCCGTGCAGAAGGCCGTGCAGAAGGTGAAAGCCATATAAGCCTTGTATACAAATGGCTCCTTGATTCAGGACGCAATTCCGACATGGTAAAAGCCCTTGATGATCCTACGTTCAGAGAACAGATCTGTAAAGAATACGACGAAGCAAACAAGCAAACCTAAGCATTTTCATATGCCTCGACTCCTTGAGTCGAGGCTTTTTCTATCTTCATAAAATCTCCTCTCTCCCCCAAACCAGCATGGACATGGTGTGGATAAATCCGCCATCACTTTGATTACACTACAACGCCTTAACGATTATTAAAATTTTAATATTCCCACTTGTCAATATCCCAAACGGGGAACCATTTTTGTTTGTTTCTAATATCCGTACACAGCTCCATTAGAAGAAACTACGCAAGGCGGTCCATGAAAATATTCGTAAAAATTCATCGATTTCGGTTCTATGGAAATGAGACCTATGAAATGCGAGTGCCTTATGCACGACCATTTCATGCACAGGGCTCATTGCAATGCCCAGAACCGTGAGATGCATTTTTACGAATATTTCAGTAACCACCCTGCATAATCCCCCATGGAGCGTCCGGGTATCCACCAACACAAAAATTCCCCGCTGCCATAGACAACGGGGAACCAAAATTTTAATTATCTCTTAAGGTTTGTAAGCTCCTCAAGAAGTGTGTCGGATACGGTGATAATACGGCTATTGGCCTGGAATCCACGCTGTGTCGTAATCATCTCCGTAAACTGTGACGACAGATCCACATTAGACATCTCCAAAACACCCGTACTCATATAACCACCATCAGTTGTAATATCCTGAATAGTTGCCTCACCTGAGTTAAGTGATGACTTATACAGGTTATCTCCTTCCTTGGTAAGACCTGAAGCATTAGCAAACTCAGCAGATGCAATCTGTCCAAGAAGCTTAGTCTGTCCATTTGAATAGGTTGCAAAGATCTGTCCGTCTGTAGAAACTGTAACACCATTCATCTCACCTACCGCACGTCCGGTATTAAGAGACTTCTTGTCACCCTTAACAGCCTTGATCGTAGCTGAACCATTGGTGTTGTAGTTGGTTACTGTTGAGAAATCAAGCTCGATGGTACCTTCTTTTGCAATCTCATCCTTATCATTCTCATTCTTAACCTGGAAACCAAAGGCTTCGTTTCCTTCATAGAACACTCTGTCCTCTGCGAAATACATGCTAACCTTCTGGTTATCTGTATTTCCGTTAGCAGAAATGATCTTACCTGTTGCTGAATCGAACAGAAGTCTTACTGTCTGAGAACCTGTTGAAAGTCTGATACTTCCGTCTGTAGGATCGATCTTATATGTACCGTCTGTACCATACTGTCTTGCGTCGCTATCGGATAATCCATATACATCCCTAAGAACTCCGGCGTATCTGGTTGTTCCTGTTGAAAGGAGATCCTTGATATTTCCTGAGATCGGGATAGTTGCATCTGTTCCGTCGAGGTTTTTATACTTACTTGTTCTGTTCTTATTCTTTACCTGATATCCATCAGATGCATTTCCGTCTGTGTAGTAATTGTTTGTATCGATGCTTATAGGATCTGAGGGCTTGGAATAAGAAACTGAAAGCTGTGATGCATTGATCTTAACGTTATAGTTGATACCTGCGTCAGAATATTCGCTCTTATCAAGGTTGAAAACTGTCTGAAGCATGTCTTCATCAAATTTGCTTATATCAGCTTCAGTCTCATTGAAGTAATAGCCGTAATCTCCGGCTGCGCTTGTGTTCCAGAGGATGTAGTTGGGAACATCAAGTGAATAACCGTTAGTTGTTGCTGTAGTTACAGGATTAAGGTTGAAGGACTTGGTGATCTTATCAGCTTCTGTGTAAGCTCTGGTAACTATTGTCGTAGGTGTTCCTGTTAAGTTCTCAAGCTTGAAATTTTCTGCATCGCTGCCGTATTCAGCTTTTAAATCCTGAAGAAACTTGGTTGCTGCGATTACATTTTTTTCTTCCTGACTTCCCGGTGTAATTGTATTTCCGGTCTTATAACTATTCAGGTTGGTCTGCATTGTAGTGATTGAATACTCTTCGTCTTCAGATATTGAAGAACCATTTATAGCATCGAGGGCAGTCTTGATAACTGTAATATTGTAAGGATATGTACCAGGTGCATAGGGTGTTCCGTCTACAGTATACTGTTCGGTAGTATCCAGATCTTTTATTGTATGATCGTCAGGATCAGCTGTCTTTGACAATGTGGCTTCTCCTGCAGGAAGATATTCAATGTTGAGGGTCTTTCCATCAAATGAATACTTAAGTCCTGAGGTTACATCAGCGGGAAGAACATCCTCGAGTCCGCTAAACTGAGTCTTATATGCAAGAAGTGTGTTACTTGTGGTATTTGTAAGGCTCTTTTTTGTCTCAAGTGCGAGCTTGTTATAGAATGTGATCTTATCACTTGTTGCGCCATGCTCAAACTCGTAGTTGTAAGCTGCTGTTGCATATGCGGAAACATCGGGATTAAATACTTTGCTCAGAGTCTTCTTGGAAAGATCTGCTGCTGATTCGGGAGCTTCCGTCTCAGGAATGGCACTGTAGATCACAGTATCGTTAGGGTCATTGGGAATATAGTAATTAGCCTTGGCATTTACATTGCTCTTATACTGGAAATTTGCGTTAGCGTATGCGTAATCATCCTGCCAGTTCCTGGTAATTGTAATGGATCCGTCAGAAGCAATGCTGTAGGTTGAAGTTGTTGAAATTCCCGAGAACTTAGCCTTATCTTCAGTTGTCGAAGGATTAAGGAGCTGCTTGTCTGTTATTCCGTAGCAGGTCTCAAGAAGTCCTGCATACTCTTTTTTACTATAAGTTGTTGATAAGATATCTTTCAGCTGACCCGTCTGAGGAACAAATGCTTCGTTGAAAAGAGCTGATCCTGAAGGCAGGTAAACAGTTGTCTCTTCTGTTGTATTATCAGTCTCAACTTCGTATTTTTCCTTGTTAAAAGCCTTAATATCGTTATCTGTAGTCTCAACGCTTCCGAATTTTACTGATGCAAGTCTGTCATCACCGATAGAAGTTCCGTTGGAATCAAGAATATCCATGAGCTGAATGGAAAACAGGTGATCATTGGGATCCTCTGTATCCTTAACGTTGAATTTTGCTGTGTAGAGATAGCCCTTGTTGTCGTAGAACTCAAGAGTTACTGTCTTTCCTTCGTCTGAATTGATGTTCTTGTCGTTGTCATCAAGGTTTCCACTGAAAAGTCCCTGAGTTGTTGATGCAGGGCTATAGGTTGTATTGTTGGCGCTCATGATCTGAAGATTTGAGAGCTCGCCATTTTTATTGATTGTGATCTCACCTGTCTCAGGATCTTCAACTGCATTCCAGCCCATTACGAAATAACCGTTTGACTGCATTGCCAAGTTGCCGGCACCGTCAATGTAGAAGGAACCGTCACGGGTGTAGAGGTTTTCTTTACCGTTATTTACTACAAAGAAAGCCTTACCGGTGATCATGATATCAAAGGGGTTATTTGTTGTCTGGGTTGCACCCTGGGATTCGATTGCGGTGTTGATGGCACCTGATTTTGCACCAAGACCAATCTGGCGGGCATTCACACCACCCTTAGTAAGGGTTGCGCCGGATGCTGACTGTGTGGTCTGATACATAAGGTCTGAGAAAGTGATAGACTGTGATTTAAAAGATGTGGTGTTAACATTGGCAATGTTGTTACCGATAACGTCCATCTTAGTCTGGTGGGTCTTAAGTCCTGCTACACCAGAATAAAGTGATCTCATCATAAGGCAGTGTCCTCCATCAAATATGAAACGATCTTGCGATTGATTTTGGACGAATGCGTGAATTGCTTAGATTAAGATGCTACCATCTGTCAGTCAGGTAGCTGAGATTTCCTAACACCGGCAGGAACTTCTGCCTTTCCGGTCCTTCGGGCCAATCTGCTTAAACAATCACTGCACCGTCTATATTCGTAAATATGCTATTTTTAGTCTCTGTCTGGTCCATTGCTGTAACCACTGTGTGGTTTGGCACGTTCACTATAAAAGCCAGCTGGTCCACAAGAATGAGCGAATCTTTGATGCCCTTCTGTGATGCCTCTATAGTTCCCTGGTTAAGTCTGTCCATCTGATCCTTCGTCAGAACTATCTCTCTGTCGTTAAGTCTGTTTGCTGCGTGCTTGGAAAACTTTAACTCTCCCGTGCTGATATTATTATCGGCATTTTCCCGCACTTTATTTAGGATAGATGCAAAAGAATTTTCACCTACCGGAAGGTTTTGCTGCGTATTCTTTTTCTCTGCTCCCGTGACAGAACCGGTCTTGATCTGATCCTGGACCTGTCCGATGGACATAAAGCGATGATCATCTATAGTCATCTGTTTTTTCCTCCATCGTTAATAGTTGTTTAAAGCGTATTATTCCTCAATCTTGAAGCTCCTGTAATCGTCTCCTCTGATCTCATCAATACGTGCTACATACTGCTTCAGAGCTGTTAAGTAGTTAGGATTCATCATGTTGCGTGCCTTCTCACCCATGAGATTCATGTAGTAGTTGTACATGGTATCAATTGTAAGGCCATGCTCTTCTTCACTGATCTCATCCAGGTTGGAAGGAAGCTTGTCGATAGCCTTCTGGAAGTCTTCAACAGCCTTGATCGCATCTGTGTAATCCGTATCAAGTACTTCCGTAACATCATCGATTGAATAATTGGTACCGTTGATGTTAAGGTATGCCTTGTTTCCGCTGAAGGTAACGTAATCTACAACGCCCTCAACCTGAGTTGACTCACCGGTATCGGCATTGGTCTGGGTGATCCTTACGGTCTTTCCTACCATCTCAGATGCTCTTGAAAGGCTCATGGCGTTGGCCATGTTGCTGAGCTGCTCAACCTGAGTAAAAGTAGCGTACTGATTGATGTATTCCGTATTGGATGTGGGCTCAAGAGGATCCTGATACTTCATCTGTGCTACCAGAATCTGCAAAAAAGAATCCTTATCATAGCCGGTAGGCATAACGTTTTTATTCTTGGTAGAATTATCGAGATTTTGGACTTCGCCATTCTTAATAATTGCACTCACTGAATTTTGATCTGCCATATCTTTCACCTTTTTTCTTTATGCAGGAAAGAGCTTGTTACCGCTCCTTCCTGCGATTTTACCTGTTATGCACTGAAGTCGACTGAATTTCCGTTCATTGCCATCATCTGAGCCGCGATTCTCTCTGCTTCCGACATTTCTTCCTCTTCAGCTTCGCCGATCTGCGTCAGGTTAATTCTGCGAAGACCCTTTTTACCACTCTTGGTATTCTCCTCAGGTTCGTTACCTCGGTCCTGCTGCTGAAGGTTCTGTTCAAAAGCGTGTGATGCGATCGTAACTTCAATTGATGTTACCTTAATTCCCGCTTCGTCGAACTTCTGCTGAAGCTGTGTCATCTGAGCTTCAACCGCCTCTTTTACAATTTGGTTCTGTGCTGTAAACTTGGCTACGATTCCTTCCTTGGAGCTGGTGAGCATGATGTTCACATTTCCAAGAGATGCGGGATGGAGTGAGAGCTCCATTGTGGTCTTATCCTCTGTTGCCATGATTGATATCTTTTCCGTAAGCTGTCTTACGATATTCTCCATCTGAGCTCTGTCCGTGTAAGAAAGAGCTCCCGTAGCCTGTACATCTACCGCTTCTGTTATGTTGTTTACAATCTGGTTAAAAAGATTTGCAGATTCAGATCCGCTTTGGAAATTCTGCTTACCGCTGTCAGTGCTGCTCTTCTGAGTGCTTACTACTGTAGCGATTTCTCTTTCCTCTGTGGTCTGTATATCTTTGAATCCCTCAGACTGTGATGCTTTGGTTTCTTTGTTATCTGTGATGGGTTTTGGATCAAGGTCCACTTTCTTGTGGGCTGTTTCGATGAGTTCCTCATCTACTTTGTTGGAAGAATCCACATGAGATTCGAAAGTCTCTTTGAAAGTCGGATCCTTAACAACTTCTCCAAAATCCTCTTCTGATAGGTCGAACTCATTCATAAGTTCGCTCTTCATACCTTCCGCACCCTCCATGAGGTCCTGCAGTGAAGTATATATATCAGAATCTGTTATGAGGTTCAGGGCTTGTTCCTGACCGCCTGCTGCTGTAACCACCTGCTGTAGATTCTCTGTACTTAACAGATCTACAAAGGTTAATCCCAGAAGCTCCATTACGTTTATCAGTTCTTCTTCCGAGATATCAAGCACATCGGTAATCTCTTCAGCGAGTTCTTCTCCTGCCTTCTCAAGCGCTTCTTTTAAGTCGTCTCCGGGTTCAGCCTTATCTTCCTTCTGAATATTGCCCTTACCATCTTTTGTAGTCTCTGTGTTTTGTACCTGTTTGTTATCGTCTTTAACTACAGTCTTCTTGTAATCAGTATTAAGAGCTTTATCAGTTGTATCAGCCTTAGTCTGCGTAGTTTCCTTTACTTGAACATTCTGCTTGGTATTATCCTGTGAGATATAGACTTCTTTAGCCGTATCCCTTGATCTGTTCTGAATAACCACATCCGATATCTGATTCAGGATATTGTCAAAACTTGCAGCTGCCTTATCGGCATTGTTCTTCTGACTGATATTTACGGAAGAATTGGTGGCAGCCCCGGTCATGTAGGTCGTGATCATAGCACCTACATTCGTAGCTGTACTACCCATTCTGTTTCCTCCTTTTTTCAAGGTGCAGGAACTTTTCTGTATATCCAGCTTATACACATACTCAGTCCATAATTCTTCACTCAATATATCGGCCAAATTCCCCAATACTTAACCTCTCTCACCCCTAAATTTCCCCCCTCAAAATTTCGCAATTTTCCTATATAAACCATACTCTTCCTCATACTGATTACTATCTTCATCCATATTCCTACCATCCTAATTCCCCTCCTCATCTCAATCCTCATATCTATACTCAATAAAAAGTCCACTAATTGAGAAAGGGGCAGACCCGTTAAAGGTCTGCCCCAAAGGGGGGTATATGAAAAATCATTTAATGAGAATGCCGTTTTCATCGAAGGAATAATAACTTCCCCACTTCTTAATCGTCTCGTTCCTAGCAAGTACTCCATCAGCCTTAGCATAATACTTCTTCTCGCCATCAACCTTAATCCAGGTCTGTCTCTGTACTGATCCTTTCGCATTGCTGTAGTAGAGATCATCACCAATACTAAACAATCCTGTACGAAGCTTGCCTTCTTCGTCATATGCGTAGGTGCTGCCCCACTTCTTTACAAACATTGACTTAGCAATCTTACCATCGTTGAGTGCGTAGTAAGTTCCATCCTCTAATCTGATGTAATCACATCTTACCATTGAACCGCTCTTTTCCTTGAAGTAATATGTTGCTCCGTTAATCTCGCGGAATCCGGTAAGCTTATTTCCATCAGCATCTACATAGTAGGTTGAACCCCACTTTGTAATAAGTGTTCCTTCTGGCTTCTCTGGCTCAGTAGGTTCTGTCGGTTCATCACCGGGCTGAGGATCAACAGGCTGATCAGGATCTGTAGGATCTTCAGGTGAAGGCTCCTCAGGGTCTGTAGGATCTTCAGGATCTGCAGGCTGACTGGGATTTTCTTCTTCAACTTCCTCAAGTACGATGTTATCGATATATACATCATGCTTCTGAGTAATTCTTACGCCGTCAACTGAACCCATTGTGATGTTGAATCTTGACTTTGTATCTGTAGGTGAATTCATTGTGAACTCACTTGTAAAGGTCTTGTACTCATTGCCGATCTGAACAGAACCGGTGTTGCTGTAGTTAGTCCAGCTTCCCTCAAACTGCTGCATACAATACTTAATAGTTCTGTCGATACTGGACTTAGCCATGAAGGAAAGTCTGTAGGTCTTGCCCTGCTCAAGAGTAATTCCATCCTGGTTGAGCTGTACATACCAGTCATTATCAGCTGTATCTGATACTGTATCTTCGATAGTGATAGCAAATGCATTGTCATTGCCGTTCATGCTGTCAATCACATAATTAGCAGTAACAGAATCATGAATATAAGGTGAGAATCCTGCAAGTCCTGCATTAAAGGAACCGTTCTTGATAAGTGCAGCCTCTGTGAGGAATACGTTATCAATATAGTATGTTCCTGCCTCATTGAAATGGAATGCTACATATGAAACATCTCTGTCTTTATCTTCTGTGATATCAAGCTTCTTTGCAAAGCTGCTGTTCTCAGATGTAGCCTTTGCTTCAAAAGCATTGCCGGCAACATCAACTGAAACGCTTCCGTTACCCTCTTCGTTTCTGATATCAAAGCTTAACTCATACTTGCCTCTTACGATAGGTGAAAGCTTGTTCTGAGCTACTTTAACAATCTGTCCCTCAGGAACTGTAACCTTAAGCTCTCTCTTACCGCCTGCATTTACAACTGAAACGTACTGAGCATCCTCTTCGCTGATCTCCCAGTATCCAAGTCTCTTATCGCCCTGATCAAAAGCACCGTTGTATACATAGTTGCCGTCAGGTCTTACTGTCTTAAGATTATCTTCCTTAACCTCTTCACCGGACTTGTGTGTAAGTCTGATATTTGAAAGAGCTACAGCAGCTGTGCTGCCAAGCTTACCAAGATTGAACTCAAGACATCCGTTTACGTCACTCTTCTCATTCATTGTGAATGTAAGAGTATAATTCTTTTTCTCTGTAGAAAGAGATACATTTGTATCCTGCATATATCTGATCCAGCTTCTGTCAGGACCTTCTACATCTACAACAATATCTCTGTCTTCTGTAGCATAAGCATCAAAGCTAAGTTCATACTCCCAGCCCTTGTGCATAGGAATTCCGGGTTGCATTAGCTGAATGCTGTAATTCTGTTCTCCGACTACGGAAGGGGTAATAACGATTTCGCCGTTGTTGATAGCAAATTCTGTACCTTCTGCGTCACTCTCAAGGTGAAGCTTGAAGTTGTCATCAACATCTCCCTCAGCACCTTCAAAAGTAATAGCCTGTGAAAAATCACCGTTAATTACATAGTTACCTGTCTCATCAGCTTCTCTGAAGCTCTTCTCAACCTTCTCAGGTCTCTTGGCTTCATTCTCAAGTCTCTCATACTCTTCCTGAGACTTCTGATATACTCTTACATAATCTACTTCGAACTTCTGCTCGTTCATTGCTTCGTAAGCAGCATCATCAGGGAATCCAACCCAGCTGCCACCTACTGCAAGGTTAAGGATAACGTAGAAGTTCTGATCGAAAGGTGCAGGATAAGTTACCTGATTATCATCATCGGTTCCTGTGTACCAGTCGTTAGTCTCAAATACCTTCTCGCCGTCAACATACCATGTGATAAGTCCTGGCTCCCAGTCAACTGCAAATACATGATACTCATCAGCGTAGTTGCTGTCCTTAAGTACATTGAAGCCCTGATTCTCCTTGTGTCCTGTTGAAGAATCATATCCATAATGGATGGTGTGGAAGGACTTGCTGACATTCTGTCCCATTACTTCCATGATGTCGATCTCACCACATCTTGGCCACTGTCCATAGAAGCTCTCGTTGGTAGCCATGAGCCAGAAAGCGGGAAGATATCCTCTTCCTACAGGAACCTTTGCTCTTGTCTCAAATCTTCCGTAAGTAAAGTCATGCTTACCCTGGGTTGTGATACGACCTGATGTGATCTTTCTGTCTGAAGCTGCGCTTCCGCCCTGGCTGCCGCCGAAGGCTGTTGCAGTAAGAGATGCAACAGATCCGCCATACCAGTAATAATTGTTATTCGGATCAAGAATTGACAGCTCGATCTTTCTATCTACATCTGCTGCAGCCTTAAGTGAAAATCTGTAGCTATGTCCTGCCTCAAGACTAACTCCTGACTGCTGAATCTGAATGTTCCAGTTAGCATCACCGGCGCTTACTACATTAACCTTCATGCCCTGTTCAACATATTCAATAGTTCCTTCACCGGGAGCATTTGCACCAAATGACCAATCTGAAGCTAAAAGCTCTGCATCATTATCAGCGCCTTCTGTAATATCCTTAAGTGAAATATCTGATACAAGAATTGTACCGGGAGCCTGTCCCTCTGCTGTATCATCGATCTTACCGAAATTAACCTGAATAGCACCTGTTGAAGTGGCCTTATTCTCAGGAACAGATATATCAAATGAAATATCTGTCTTAACTATTTCTACCGCCACTTCTTCCTCGGCATTTTCTTCCTTGGTCTCGCCGCCTTCTACATGGGGCTTGATCTTAAGTGTGCCTTCGCTTACCTCGATATTGCCCTCATCAAGAGCAGTGTATCTCTGAAGTTCATTGTTAACCCATCCGGGTTCGTGCTGTTCTACGTTCCAGTCATCGGTATTCAGTGTGTCCCCATCGAATTCCTCTGACCATACAAGGCTGTAACCATCGTCGCCTTCCTGCTGTTCCTCCGCCTTAACAGACTTGGTAAACGCAGTCATGTTGAAAGCCATTGCCATGGACAGCGCCACAGGCAAAGCCCTCTTAAAAAATACTTTCTTCATACCCATTCTCCCTCGTTACTCAAAACAACTTAGTATATTGTTCCTTCGAACATGCACTATACTACCAAACGCCCATGGAAACATATATCAAATGGATTGAAAAAATAACATAATCTTGACATTTTATGCTAAAATAAAGTCATGATTTTGTTAAAAAAAGGATTGTATTATGGCCTATAAAATATATTCAAATAATGATCTTTATAATAATGATGATAACTTCGTGCACAGACAGCAAAACGATGAGCTTCTTTTCTACAGCCAGGTTGTGGAAGGCGATATCGATGCGATAATGGAGAACTGCCGACAGCACCGCTTTCTTGACAAAGAAGGTGTCGGCATTTTGTCAAAAGATCCTGTAACCAACCTTAAATACCATTTTGTTGTAACCGCCGCCATTATGTCCCGTATCTGTATTGACGGAGGAATGGACATGGAGGATTCCTTCAGGCTGAGCGACTACTACATTGGACAACTGGATTATATCCAGAGCGAAAAAGAAGTTGAGCTTCTTCATAATAAAATGATTCAGGATTACACCAAAAGAATGAATAAGCTCAAAAATACCAAGGCACTGTCCAAGCCGGTATCAGATTGCCTTAGTTTTATTCACAGTCATATAAAAGACAGGATTACAATTGAAGATATTGCAGATTATACAGGGAAATCCATTAGTTATATTTCAAGACTTTTCAAGAACGAAATGAATATCGCAGTCAGCGACTATATCAGAAAGGCCAAGATAGATAAAGCCAAGAATATGCTAAGATACAGCACTGTTCCGCTTGTGGAGATTTCTTCTTATCTGTCCTTCTCTTCTCAGAGTCATTTTATTAAGCTGTTCAAAGAAGAGACAGGAATGACTCCCAAGAAGTACAGAAGCCAATACTACGGTACCGGTTGGCAGATATCGAGCGAAGAGGCTGTGGAATGATAAAGGTGCCTGTCCCCATTAACAGATAAAGGTGCCTGTCCCCATCAACAAACTGTGAACAACATAATCTTCCGGTAGTTTAAGAAGTTCACAATTTGTTAATGGGGACAGGCACCGTTATCTGTTTATGGGGACAGGCACCTTAGCGCTATCGTCATCCAGTCACCTTCGTCGACTTCTGCTCCAGCGCATTAGGCTCCAGGAGCTGAGTCAACTTGGCTGCATTTGGTTTCTCCATAGCAGCAAGCACATCGGCACGATTCTCTATAGTCATCTGAGCCAGTATCCTGGCAACCAGCTCAATCTGATTCTCAGATACCATCTCATCAAATATCTTCGCACATTGCTTAGCCTTCATACCCGAATAGGTCTTGGCAAAGGCCTGAATAGCAGCTTCATCCAGCTCATCCTGCTTGATCTTCTTGTACAGTTCAGCAGCTGTATCGGGATCGATCATCTCATAATATGAAGCAAAGGCTGATGGATCGGGAGAACCTTCACCATATACGATACTGTTATAAAAAGCAGCTCTTTCTTCATAGAATTCCTTTTGCTGTTTTTCAAAAGGAGCAAGTCTCGTAACTTCTGCTTCCAATCTCTCAATTGTGGCGGCGTAGGTGCTGTTCTGTGACATTTCTTCGCCAAGAACCTTCTCAAGACTGCCAATATATGCCTTGGCATCTTCCAAGGTATTGATGCCGCCAGAAGCCCCTTCAGAACTGTAATCCGAAATAAGCTCCGCCTGCTGCGCCGGCTGAGTAACACCTCTGGCGCTGTCAGGAAGGATCAGATTAAGCCCGGGCACATCCTTAATTAGCGGTGCCAGGATGTCAGATCCGAAGCCTCCCACATCAAGCTTTATCAAAAGGGCCATAATTGCAAGCCAGATAAGAATGATCAGGAATGTTATAACAATAGTAGCGAAGCCGCCGGCGTTATCGCCGTTGATCTCCGCTGTTCTGTCCGCAAATTCCTGCGCCTTTTCCTTCTGCTCTTTTCTCTGCTCCTTTAATTTTTTCTGATATTCTTTTTTATCCGCCTTAAGTTTCGCTCTGGCAGCCTTGGGGTCCTCCGGTGGTGCCCCCATTGATTTTATATCAGCCATTTACTCCTCCGATGCATTTTCTCTCTGTCTTTTTGTATAAGTAAAACTGGTTCTTTGATCAGTCTCTTTTGCTTCTTCCTGCTTCTCTTCTTCAAGATATTCTGCAAAAGCCCTGTCTCTCAAAGTCTCCTGCATCTTTCTTTCCTGAATCGCCCTGGTGAGGCGAATTCTGACTTTTTCAACTTCCGCCTCCTGTTTCCTTACGATTTTAAGCTGCGCAACGATCATGGAATCCATCTGAGCGGTAGCATACTGATTATCAAGTATGTCCTGAAGTTTGAGGCTTGCTTCATTACGAAGTTCCTCTGCCTCCTGAAGATACTTTTCTTTTCTGTCCACATATTCGTTCAAAATATCAATCTGACGGTTAAGCTCAGCCTGGGTCTCGGCAAATTCCATTTTGATCTGGCCTTCGGTCTTTTGCTTGATATTAAGAACACTCTGCATTCTGTAAACAAATCTTGCCATAGGCAATACCTATTTAATCATTAAAAATATCAAGAAGCATGCCTCGTATCTGCTCAAAAGTAAATTTCTCATCAGTCTCCTGCATCAAAAAGGCATTTACTCTTTCAATTTTGGATACGGCATAGTCAATGTTCTTGTTGGCGCCAGCCCTGTATGCTCCGATATTGATCAGATCTTCTGCATCGTTGTAGGTTGCAAGAACGTTTTTGAGCTTACCCGCAGCTTTTTTGTGCTCAGGATCCGCAATGGCTGACATACATCTGGAGATTGAAGCGAGTACATCAATCGCCGGATAATGGTTCTTCTGAGCAAGCTTACGATTGAGAACGATATGTCCGTCCAAGATACCACGGGCTGTATCGGTGATAGGCTCGTTCATATCATCACCGTCAACGAGAACTGTATATAGTCCTGTTATTGAACCCCTCCTGGATCTGCCGGCTCTCTCAAGGAGCTTGGGCATCTCAGCATATACACTTGGCGGATATCCTCTTGAAACGGGCGGTTCTCCGCTGGCAAGCCCTATCTCCCTTTGCGCCATAGAAAAACGTGTAAGGGAGTCCATCATAAGAAGTACATCTTTGCCCTTATCTCTGAAATATTCTGCGATAGAAGTGGCTGTCTTGGCAGCCTTAAGTCTCTCAAGTGCAGGCTTGTCGGAAGTAGCACAGACAACTATGGACCTCTTCATACCTTCTTCTCCAAGGTCACGCTCTATGAATTCTCTTACTTCCCTTCCACGCTCTCCGATAAGAGCAATTACATTTATATCGGCCTGAGTATTTCTGGCAAACATGCCAAGAAGTGTGGATTTACCAACACCGGAACCTGCAAAGATTCCGATTCTCTGGCCCTTTCCAACGGTGAGAAGGCCGTCAACAGCCTTGACACCAAGGGATAACACATCAGAAATAGGATCCCTGGTCATGGGATCCGGTGGCTGATTCTCAACCGAATACGCAACGCCGCCTTCAAGTGCAACGCCTTTACCATAGCTGGTGCCATCGATTCTTCCAAGGCCGTCGAGGGTCTTACCAAGAAGTCCCTCTCCCACATTCACACGAAGCGGGGAATCCGTATTCTCCACAATGCTTCCGTTGCCGATACCGCTGATATTCTCATAGGGCATCAGCTGAACGTGATTGTCTTTGAATCCAACAACTTCTGCCATGGAAGGTCTTACCACTCTGTCAGTGAGGTCATCATCCTTTTTCTTGGGGTAAATAAGGCAGATATCGCCAAGCTTGGCAGATGGACCCGCAGACTCTATGGTAAGTCCTATTACATTCACCACTTTACCCGACATTCGGTAAAATGGAGCGTTTTGCATCTTTTTGTACTTTGCAAGATCAATTGAACTGTTTAACATATCATCTCTTTTTTCTGTCAAAAGAAAGGAGCTTCAACTTTCTTGATACTTCCGAGAGCTCAACTCCCAGACTGCAGTCAAATACTCCGCTGTCGGACTCTATCATGCATTCGTTTTCCTTAAGAAGCGGATCTTCAATGATCTCCATAGTTGTATTGGGAGATGTAATACAGGCATCTATTGCCTCTTTCTGGTCCATGATATCATCATAATCATCGGAGGATACATGAACGATCAGGTTATTTCCGGGTTCAATCCTTGAGAGGGTACTCTTTAAGAGGTGAAGTATTATCTCTTTATCCTCTCGAAGATCAACGTTAAAAACATGTTCATAGATCTGTGTAAGAACATCCACCATCTCAGGTTCCAGCTCATCCACAAGGGCCTGGTACTCTTTTTCCAGATCTCCTCTCTGGCTTTCTATCTCAGCCTTCAAGGTTTCGGCAGCCATGACCCCCTCCTGATAGCCGGCATCATATCCTTCCTGTCTGCCGGACTCGATGGCCTGCTGTCTGTACTGTTCTGCATCAGCCTGAGCCTGCTGAATGATCATATCAGCCTGTTCCTGGGCCTGCTGAAGCTTAAAATCAATCTCAGCCTGCATGGCCTCCATATCGAATTGATTGTCATTACTCTCCTGAGGTTCGGAAAAATCCCCCAGCATGCTCTGATCTTCAGTAAGCTGCGACAGCTGCTCCATCTCTATTCCGGGGATAAAATCATCTCCGCCATGGCCCTCTTCATAGCCCTCTTCCTGAGCCATCTGAGCCCTTTGACGCTTGATTTCCTGCTCCCTGGCGGCTTCTATTTTTTTATTGGCCAGTTCGTTACTGTCGATAACACGTTTTTCTGTGTCATCATAGTTCACGAACATTCCTTTAAAAAGATTAGACAACTAATTCATCACCTCCGCCTCTGGAGATTACGATCTCGCCGGAATCCTCAAGCTTTCTGATAACATTAACGATCTTCTGCTGTGCTTCTTCAACATCCTTCATACGTACAGGTCCCATGAAGTCCATATCTTCCTTGATCATGGAAGCAAGACGCTTGGACAGGTTGTTGAAAATTGCGTTCTGTACATTCTCGGTAGCACCCTTAAGTGCAAGACCAAGGTCTGCGTTCTCAACTTCACGCAGCACTCTCTGAATGGATCTGTCGTCCAGAAGAAGAACGTCCTCGAATACGAACATTTTCTTTCTGATCTCGTCTGCAAGCTCCGGCTCTTCGATTTCCAGAGTTTCCATGATATGTTTCTCTGTAGCACGATCGACGGTATTGAGGATCTCTACTACTGCATCTACACCACCTACGATAGTGTAATCCTGGTTTACAAGGGATGA
Organism: Butyrivibrio sp. DSM 10294; assembly: GCF_028539135.1. Taxonomy (NCBI): domain Bacteria; kingdom Bacillati; phylum Bacillota; class Clostridia; order Lachnospirales; family Lachnospiraceae; genus Butyrivibrio; species Butyrivibrio sp. DSM 10294. The sequence goes on from NZ_JANSWL010000088.1 coordinate 340,324, forward strand.
TAGCTTTGATTCCAACACTTTCTCTACTTCCTTTATTGTATCCGGACTTGTACGGTCCATGGCTGCTATACGCTTGGTAACGTCCGCCTGTCTGTCCGGCGGAATCGCTCCAAGTATCATGGCACTCTGTGCAGGTGACATGTAGGACAAAATAAGAGCGATAGTCTGCGGATGCTCATCCTGAATGAAGGTAAGTATCTGAGAAGGCTCGGTCTTACGGATAAACTCAAAGGGCTTAACCTGAAGTGAAGCGGTAAGCTTACTGATAACGTCAAGAGCTTTGTCCTCACCAAGAGCTTTTTCAAGCAGCTCTTTCGCATAGGTAATACCACCTTCCGCAATATACTGCTGCGCAAGGCACACTCCGTAGAACTCCTCAAGAACAGCCTCTTTTATCTGAGAAGTAACACTTCTGGTATTGGCAATTTCCAGGGTGAGCTCTTCAATCTCTTCATCCTTAAGATGCTTAAATATGGCAGATGATTTCTCCGGTCCAAGGGCAATAAGGAGAATCGCTGCTTTTTGTGTTCCTGTAAAGTCGGCAATCAGGGAATTGCCGCCATCCATTTCAGCTGTTGGTTCCATATATTACTCCCCACATATTGAATAATTTACTATGGTGATATATGCATGATTTCATAAACCAAACAATTTGTGCAAGCACATTGTTTAGTTTACTCATTCCGAATATCACCCATAGTCTTCGTTCAGCCAGTTACGAAGTAGTGTCGCTGCTGCTTCAGGATTCTCCTCAACAAACTTCTCGATAAGTCTCTTGGTCTCGGAGCCGGTATCCATCTCGATATCTTCAAGCACTTCTTCAGGCTGGGATTCAAGGAGCTGTTCAACAGAAAGAGGCTCGGGTTCGGGCTCTTCTTCCTGCTTCTTGGAAGTCCACATGCTTCTTACGATGATAAATGCAAGAAGTCCAAGGATAATAAGGATCATCACGATCTGAAGAATATCGGTAAGAGTGATGTTCGATCCTGTTCTATCAAAATAGATATATTCAGTATAAGCCGCCATAGCTACATTTTCAGCTGAAATGCCGGTAGCCTTGGCAACTACATTGATCATCTCTTCGGGGACATCTTCTTTGACAGGCTCTGAATTGGCGACCTTGTACTCGTCCCAGGTCATATTATTGTTGTCGGCGGCTTTATAATCTTCCTCTTTTCTTACCACATAGTTGATAGCGGTGACGGATATGGAAGACTTGTCGTATTGAACAGCGCCGGGATTGTTTTCTTTTACAGTAATCTTCTCGTTAGGAAGATAATCTCTTGATTCCTCAGTGATAGTTGAGGAGGAATTGGTATTGTCCTGAGTCACATAGGTAGTCTCATCGCCCTCATTGGAGTCTGTTCCGGGAATACCGCTTACTCCGTTGACATTCTCTGCATTGTAGATATTCTCGTGACTGAGAACGCCCTGGGTCTGTCCGTCAGCAGGTGTATACTGATGATCTGTTACCTTCTCATTGGAGAAATCCATAACCAGATTGCTGGCAACTTCGACGTTGTCATAGAGCTTGGTTCCCAGAAGAACTTTTCTTACTTCTGATTTAACCAGCTGCTCCGACTTGGCCTTAAGTGATAACTGCGAGCTTGCCATACCGGCCATTGTAGTCTCTTCACTACCGGTAAAAAGCATATTGCCTGCTGTATCAAGAATAGTAATGTTATTGGTAGTCTTATTTCCGACAGAATTGGCAACCGCCCTTGCAAGGTAAGCTGCGTTATCCTCATTAAACTCAATCGTATCATCGAGAGTCAGAAGCACGAACGCAAATGCTTCCTCTTTATTTCCAATGAGTGTTCCGTCATTATCGGGAATATTAAGCTTGACCTTAGCAGTCTGAATAGCATCAAAAGTACTTATGAAATCCTGCTCAAGCTGACTTTCCAGATATTTGACATATTTCTTTTGTTTGTCGGATTCTGTTGTGGAGAAGCCTCCGTTAGTTACATTTTCAAAGGCATAGCTATAAGCCTGGATATCATTGGCTTCAAGGAGAAGACTCGTCTCTCCTCTGTCTTTTTTAAGAACCCTGAATTCCAGTCCGTCCTCTGACATTTTGTAATTTACTGAATTTGAATCAAGAAGTTCTTTGATCTGGGCAGCTTCCTTGCCGGACTGTGCCGTGGTCAAAAGAACATACTGAGGCTGGTTGAGCACTGTAACCAGAATGATCACAGTAAGCAAGATAACAGCGCCGGCCCCAACGATAAGACGTTTCTGGCCCGCGGTAAATTGATTCCACCAGTCGAGGATTTTTTGCCATATGGCCCGTAATCTTTCAGGCATTTATCTCCCTCCCCTAAAAAAGCATACTTCCACTACGAATGTTCCACTCAGAATCCGCATTATCATGCTACTTCCTCGTGTACGTTCGGCCATTTCATAAACAAAATTTTATGTGCAAGCACAAAAATCATGTTTACTCATGCCCTATATCGCTCAAATCTGCATCTGAGTCAGTTCTCTGTATGCAGACAGAGCCCTGTCACGCACTGCAATGGTATACTGAAGAGCTGTCTGGGCCTTCTGAAGTGCAATAGACAGGTCATGCGTATTATCTGTCTGTCCCAAAGCCCATTTGATCTCTTCGTTCTCGGCATCCGACAGATAGGCATTGGTAGTATTGATATTCTCCACCGCCTGATCGAATATGAATTTGAAGGAATCGTTCCCCTCTTCCTCCTTGCCAAGAACATTGTATACTCTGCTGTTGGTTTTCTCCGCGTTGCGGATAACCTGCGAGGATACATTTCTAAGTTGCGAAATATCCAGTGATGCCATAATTTAATCTCCCAAATTCAAGGCCCCTTGTGAAAGACCTGTAAATCATTTGTTATGAGTTACCCAGTTCCAAACCACGTGTAGCCATACTCTTACTGGCATTAAAAGCTGTTGCATTAGCCTCATAGGAACGGCTGGCGTCAATGAGGTTTGTCATTTCAGTAACAGTATTTACATTAGGATAAGTAACATATCCATTCTCATCAGCATCGGGATGTGACGGATCATATACGATATTCATTTGTGTCCAGGTATCGTCCCTAACTTCCACAACCTTAACGCCCCTGCCGGAATAATGATCCAGCTTTTCATTAAGGATTCTGGAAAATGGAGTCTGTGTGCCCTTCTCTGCGAAGGTTACAACCTTTCTGATGTACGGAGATTTGGCTCCATCCTCAGTTCTTGTAGTATTGGCATTAGCGATGTTCTCCGAAATAATGTCCATTCGAAAACGCTGCGCCGTCATACCTGATGAGTTGATATTGAAGGAATCAAAAATACTCATGGGCGTGCCCTCCTTGAAACATCATCAAATATTATGATGACTTTGATGCGGCCTGCAGGTTGGCGAATTCATTTTTGAGTCCTGCCATAAGACCCTGATATTTAACCTGGTTAGCTGCAAGGGTGACATTCTCCGTATCGATATCCACGTTATTCTTATCAAGTCTGTAGGAGAAATTGGAATAATCGTTGACTACTCTTGGCTGCAAATGCTTGTCTTTAAGATCTGCGACTTTGGCATCCATAGTTTTGTATCTGGAATTGCCAAGAGCCCTCTCAAGTTCATCCTCGAAATTGAGGTCCTGTCTCTTATAACCGGGAGTATCGACATTGGCGATATTGTTGGCAATGATCTCGTTTCTCGTCCAGGAGGCATCGGCAGCCTTGTCGAGAACATTGATATAATCAAACACATTGCTGTTTATCATAGTCCCTCCATTCATTACAACTAAACATGGACACTCTATCTTATTATATTAATGATAAGATTTTTTAATGAAAAACACAAGGGTTTTGCACTTTATATTGTGTTTTTATGAGCGTCTTACTACAAAATATACACTTGCAATCTTCGAATAATCAAAAAGGGATTTATCAACTTAATGATAAATCCCTTCATCAATGTCACATCCTGATAATAATTCATTTCAATATTATTGTCGGCTGTTTACATCTCTTGCTTTAGCTTTTTGATTTCGTTAAATACAACATCGTTGGTTACCTTGATGTAGGTTCCCTTCATTCCGGAAGATCTGGATTCTATGACTCCTGCGCTCTCGAATTTCCTGAGGGCATTGACAATTACACTTCTTGTAATTCCCACCCTGTCGGCAATCTTACTGGCAACCAGGACTCCTTCCATTCCGTCAAGCTCTTCGAAGATATGGATGATAGCCTGCATCTCCGAGAAAGAAAGTGTGCTGATAGCTGATTTAACAACCGCAAGTTTTCTACTCTCCTCGGCATTTTCCTCATTTACAGCCCGAAGCATTTCAAGCCCCACCACTGTGGTTCCGTATTCACAAAGAATAATGTCATCTATATCGTAGGGTGCCTCGGTTTTATAAATGAAAAGTGTACCAAGTCTCTCCCCTGCGATTTCGATAGGAGTTATGATCGCCTGGAATTTGGAAAAATCAATTCCTTCAAATCCAAGGGTCTCCAGATTAACATTCTCTTTGGTGGAAAGAATTGTTAAAAGCCTCTCGTTCAGCATTGGGTCGATAAAAGAACCTACATTGTCAACAAGCAGATCACTTAACGATTCCACGTTGGCACTTTCACCAATGCCCAAGACTTTACCCTTTTTGCTTATAACAAACATATTAGAGGATAATATGTCGCATAAAACTCTGCAGATATCGTTGAATACGACCTTGCCCGAATTACTATTGTGAAGAAGTTTACCAATTTTTCGGGTCTTATCCAGTAGCTGTACACTACTCATTGCATCTCTCCTTTAATTTGTTATTTCCCCTGTGTTATAGTTATCGAAATACCGCTAATAAAACTACTACACTATTGTTATGATAGCATAAAAAAATAGGCGCTTCAAACAATAAAGCGCCTACAATTATGAAAAAAAGCTTAATTTATCTAAAAATTTAATATATTCACTCTTCTGTCTTCTTTTCAGGCTTGGCTTCAACATGACCGCATTCCTGGTTAAGACATACGATCTTGTTGCCCTTAGCTGCCATAACGCCGCCGCAAACAGGGCACTTCTTGGCAACGGGTCTTGCCCAGCTCATGAAGTCGCAATCGGGATTACCGATACATCCGTAATAGATTCTTCCCTTCTTGGTGCGCTTCATTACAATATCTTTGCCACACTTAGGGCACTCAACACCTATTTTTTCAAAATAGGGCTTGGTGTTCTTGCACTCAGGGAAACCGGGGCAAGCAAGGAATTTGCCGTGAGGGCCGTACTTGATTACCATGTTTCTGCCACAGTTCTCGCAGATCTCATCGGTTACTTCATCCTGTACCTGAACCTTCTCAACCTCTGCCTCAGCAACCTTAACAGCCTTGTCAAGATCGGGATAGAAATTCTCAATTACAGTCTTCCACTTAACTTCACCCTCAGCGATTCCGTCCAGAAGCGCCTCCATGTTGGAAGTGAAATTAACATCAACAATCTGAGGGAAAGCATCATTCATCATCTTGTTTACAGCCTGTCCAAGCTCTGTGATGAAGATTGCCTTGTTCTCTTTGGTTATATAATGTCTTGCAAGAATTGTTGAAATTGTAGGTGCATAAGTACTGGGTCTACCGATTCCAAGAGCCTCAAGGTCATGAACCAGTGAAGCTTCTGTGTAGTGAGGAGCAGGCTGAGTGAAGTGCTGAGCACTGTCAAAGGACTCGAAGCTAATCTTGGTATTGGTATCAAGATTCTTCATGAGAACATTTTTCTCAATCTGATCATCCTCATCAGTGTATACATTCAGGAATCCATCAAAAACAGTCTTGGACGCAGCAACTGTAAATCTGTGCTTGCCTGCGTCAATCTTGACTGAAGTTGTTTCATATTTGGCAGCCGCCATACGGCTTGCCATAAATCTTCTCCAGATCAGCTGATAGAGTCTGAACTGATCTCTTGAAAGATAATCCTTGACCATTACTGGTGTATTCTCAATGTAGGTAGGACGAATTGCTTCGTGAGCATCCTGGATCTTACCTTCATTCTTCTTGGCTGTTGCGCCCTCTGACAGATACTTATCGCCAAAGTTCTCAGTGATATATGCATTGGCTGCAGCTACTGCCTCAGCGGACACACGGGTTGAATCGGTACGAAGGTAAGTAATAAGACCTACAGTACCCTGCTTGCCAAGCTCAATTCCTTCATAGAGCTGCTGTGCAACTCTCATAGTTTTCTGAGTTGAGAAGTTAAGGCTCTTGGAAGCTTCCTGTTGAAGTGTTGAAGTTGTAAAAGGAAGCGGAGCCTTCTTGGTTCTCTCGCCCTTCTTAACATCGCTTATCTGATACTTGGCACCCTTAAGCTCCTGACAGATCTTCTCAAGCTCTTCCTTGTTCTTGATCTCTTTCTTCTCACTGCCTTCACCATAATAGTGAGCAACAAGAGGTTTCTTCTCACCCTCTGCCTTAAGGTTAACATCAAGTGTCCAATATTCACTTGGAATAAAGGAATCTATCTCTTCTTCTCTGTCAGCGATGATCCTGAGTGCAACAGACTGTACTCTTCCTGCACTGAGGCCTCTCTTAATCTTAGCCCAGAGAATAGGTGAAATGCTGTATCCAACCATTCTGTCAAGAACACGTCTTGCCTGCTGAGCATCAACAAGATTCATATCGATGTCTCTTGGATGCTTCATTGCTTCCTTAACAGCGTTCTTGGTAATTTCATTAAAGGTAACCCTCTGCACCTGTGCATCAGCCTTATCAAGCTTAAGTGCTGTAATAAGATGCCAGCTGATTGCCTCACCCTCACGGTCCGGGTCGGTTGCGAGATATACTTTGTCAGCCTTCTTGACCTGCTTACGAAGCTCTGCAAGAACGTCTCCCTTTCCTCTGATGGTAATATATTTGGGTTCATAACCGTTCTGGATGTCTACCCCCATCTGGCTCCTTGGAAGATCTCTGACATGTCCGTTGCTGGCTGCAACCTCATAGCCTGTTCCCAGGAACTTCTTGATAGCTTTGACCTTGGTAGGTGACTCCACGATCAGAAGTGAATTTTTCTTTGAACTTGTTGATTTACTTGTAGCCATTACTGATTAATTGCCCCTTCATAAAAAATAATTGAATTAACAAATGTGATTTTCGGTCACTTTCTTATTAATATACATTTTTAAAGTTTTCGTCAAGCAATTATTTTTCAAGGCCTTTAAACAGTTGCCCTTCTTCTGTCCTTGAGATGATGTGACAGCTTTTCCTCATACATGCGTCTGTCTATGGATTCCATGAACTCCTTGACCTTCATTCCGCTATCTTTATCGTATACAAGAGCGCCCGCACTTACGGAAAGATTCATCTCTTTTTTGTTGCTCCAATCAATATCTGCAATGGATTCCTTGACATTCTCTATTCTTCTGTCGAGTTCCTTGGTGTCATTGATCCTTGTAATTACACAGAACTCATCTCCGCCGAATCTTCCAACAATATCATTATCATCAAAGCTTACTCTGAGTACTTCCGCAATACACTCAAGAACTTCATCACCGGCCTTATGTCCGAATTTGTCATTGATGGTCTTGAAGAAATCTACATCGATCATAATTGCAGCAAAATCCCTGTCCTGAGACTGTAATATGGCATTTCTCATAGCCATGTCAATTCCTCGTCTGTTAACAACTCCGGTAAGATAATCCAGGTTAATGTCTCTACGCTGAACATAGATAAGAAGTATCATGCAGGCAAAAATGGTTGCAGCATACTCAAGATTGATATTGTACAGCATTACCTGCAGAAATCCGCCTACTGCAATAATTAGCGGGAAAGTAATTATAGGAAGTCTGTAGCTTCTGATTATTCCCCTTCTGAACACCAATACATATGCCATTACCGCCAGGCATAAAACCACATGTGTGATACCTCTTGGAATAAACAAAGGTCCTCTGTTGTAGATACCGTCTGTATAGTAATAAAACCAGCCTTTTGAAAAAACAGCTGAAAACGTAACTAGAACAAGATTAATAAATGCATAAGCTTCAAGAGGTATAATAAACATTTTCCTCTTTTTCTTATCTGCATATATCGTGTAACAATCAATATATTTAAGCGCAAACAAAAATCCAAAGGGATCCAACGCAAAAACGCCGTAAGAAGCAATCATCTGCAGTATTATGAAATGGCCGCCAAGAGCTATTCCTATGTCCCCAACAGCGGAAATACCCACAAGCACAGCAACCAGTCCAACCAGTCTGATAAATGCCTTATTTGAGCGTGATTTCTTATCGTTCTCCTGGAAAAGAAGAAGCATCACAGCAAGAAATAACGTATAGATATTTAATACAAATCCCCCATTTGACAACAACAGCATATTTCTTCTCCCACGTAAAGTACGTTTTTCTCCTCCAAAAATTTAGCTAAACGAAAAAAACTTTGAATATACTTTTACTATATCGAAAGAAAATAATCAAGCGTTCACTTTACTTTAGTCAAATAAAGTGGCAGTACCCATCAAGGGTTCTGCCACTTTTGATTGTAATTATGAAATTTGCATAAAGTAATTATTAAATTTTTACAGGCTAATTTAAGTTATATGTCAACTAATTTAGTTAACATGCACTCAAAATTAGCATTCAAAATTTCGTATTAAAAATAACTTAATCTTCGAGCCATTTAGTCTCTTTATCAGTTTTCTTAGTAAACGGTCTCTTGATAGCCTGCTTAATGCCGTTAGGAAGGATATATTTAAGCTTCTCTTCCGCCGTTCTCATTGTTGAAGCATCCGGGTTATCCCTTGTAAGCTTGATGGCATCGAATTCGCAGCGTGTTGTGCAAAGTCCGCAGCCAACGCACTTGTTGGGATCTACAATTGAAGCTCCGCAGCCAAGACAACGGGATGTTTCCTTCTTGATCTGCTCTTCGGTAAATACCTTCTTGGTATCACGGAAGGTAAGCTCTCCGGGTTTCTTGGCATCAGCGGGAACCTGACGTCCAACATGGTCATAGTCCTTAACAAGAATATCATCCTTATCAAGCTCAATGAAGAAGTTAGGATCACGGCCGATTGTAAGTGATGAATGAGGCTGTACAAATCTGTGAATAGACTCAGCACCCTCTTTACCGCAGGCAATAGCATCAATGGCAAATCTTGGTCCATAGAACATATCGCCGCCTACGAAGATATCCTTAACTGTTGTCTGGAAAGTCACCTTATCAGCTATAGGAGCAGGTCCTCTGAATTCCACTGCTTCATCCTTAAGGAGGTCACCCCAGATAGTAGCCTGTCCAACTGAAAGGATAACGTTGGAACATGCGATTTCCATGGTCTCATTCTCATCATACTGAGGATCAAAACGTCCTTCGGCATTCTTAACCTGAGTACACTTCTTGAATACGATGCCCTTTACCTTGCCGTTCTCTGAAAGGATTTCCTTGGGTCCCCAACCGCCTCTGAACTCGATTCCTTCTGATTCAGCGATCTCGATCTCTTCAGGAAGAGCAGGCATGATATCGCGGGTCTCAAGTGATACCTGAGTGATCTTGGGAGATCCGCAGCGGATAGCTGTACGGCTTACGTCGATAGCAACGTTACCACCACCGATTACTACTGTATCGCCTGTAAGCTTATAATTCTCATCATCAATAACATCGTGAAGAATATCAACACCCTTGATCACGCCTTCTGCGTCCTCTCCGGGAACATTTACGCCGCGTCCACCCTGGCAGCCGATTGCGATATAAAATGCCTTATATCCCTCATCTCTGAGCTGCTTAAGAGTAATATCCTTACCAACCTCAACACCGAGACGAATGTCTACACCGAGGTCTCTTAATACATCAACCTCAGCCTCAACAATGTTTTTCTCCATAACGAAGGAAGGAATACCATAGGTAACCATTCCGCCGGGTTTCTTGTTCTTATCAAACAGTGTAGGCTTGTAGCCCTTAAGTGCGAGATAATACGCACAGGAAATACCTGCAGGGCCGGCGCCTATAATTGCAACCTTCTCGTCAAAGCCGCCGCCAAGCTTAGGGATTACCTTCTCAGGTACATATCTTGTCTCTGCGTTAAGATCACGCATAGCAACAAACTTCTTTACCTCATCGATAGCAAGAGCCTGATCGATGGTGCCTCTTGTGCATGCATCCTCACAACGGCGGTTACATACATGTCCGCAAACTGCAGGAAGCGGATTGTACTTCTTGATAAGTGCAAGAGCCTCGTCATATCTACCCTGAGAAGCCATCTTGATGTAACCCTGAACAGGAAGGTGTGCAGGACAAGCTGTCTTACAAGGAGCAGTTCCTGTCTTATGTGTGTTTATACGGTTGATGTCACGGTAGTCCTCAGTCCACATATCCTGTGACCACTTCTGCTCTGTAGGAAGAGGCATCTTGGGATATACAACCTCTGTGCCATCCTTTTTGCAGAGCTTCTGTCCAAGGGTTACTGCACCTGCAGGACATACTTCTACGCAGCGACCGCAGGCAACACAGTTATCTTTTTTAACATGAGCCACATATGCAGATCTTGACATATTTGGTGTGTTAAAGAGCTGTGATGTACGAAGAGCATAGCAAACATTAACGTTACAGTTACAGATAGCGAAGATCTTGTTCTGACCATCAATATTGGTGATTTGGTGAACAAATCCGTTGGCCTCAGCCTGCTTGAAGATATCAAGGGCTTCCTCGCGGGTAATGTAACGACCATCCTTCTGTGTCTCAACAACATAATCGGCCATATCACCGATAGCGATACACCAGCCTTCAGGATCATCGGCGCAGCCCTGTTCAAAGGTCTGTCTTGATCTTCTGCAGGAGCAGGGTGAAGCTGCATATTTGCCCTCATATTTATCAAGCCAGTGAGAAATATGCTCGAGATTAATGGACTCACTCTCCATCTCAATAGCCTTCTCAACAGGAATAACATGCATTCCTACGCCGGCTCCGCCCATGGGAACCATATGTGTAAGACCCTCAAGAGGAATACGGCTCATTCTCTCAAAGAAAGCACCTGCTTCGGGATGAGCTTCAAGAACCTTGTGGTTCATATTTCCGAACTCAGCAGATCCGGGAACGTACATAGGAAGAACATACTGTTTCTCATGCTTATCGTTCTCGTAATTCCACTCAATTACGCCATTGTAGGACATCTCATCAAGCTGCTTCTGAAGTTCTTCTTTGGAATACTCAGTACAAAGCTTAGCAATCTCCTCAAAAGTTCTGGGTTTACGCTTCTGCATTTTAAGCGCGATCTCACACTGTTCATCTGTGATCAGATTGTAAAGCCCCCAGTACTCAGGGCTTTCTTTGGTAATCTTTTCAAGTCCGAGCTTGATCTCTTTTCTGTCAGTTACGCACTTTGCAAATTTTGCAAGGGGCTCACGGAAGGGGGCGTTCATATCAACCGTATCTGGAATAATGCCGGCTCTGGGATCAACCTTATTACGGTTTGGATCCAGAGAATAAGGGGTCATCAGATCATTCATATCAAATTGATTTTTATCCATGTACTTTTATCCTCATCTTTCTAATCGTTAACAGTTCCCATGTATCAGGTCGCCGATATTTCTTTTATCATAAATTCATTACCTTTCAGCAGGTAGGTTCGTTCACTGCCGCAGTTGGGGCAGATCTTGCCATGTGCAACAGTTTCGTATTCGGTCTTACAATCCTCACAGAAGCTGACCGCCGGAAGACCCTCAATAATCAGTTCTGAATCCTTCATAAGTTCAGTTCTTGCAGAGGCCCACTTCCATGCATCCTGCAAAAAAGAAGGTACAACTCCCGATACTTCTCCAAGCTGAAGAGTCACCGAATGAATCTTTTCTATTTCATTTTCTTTACCGACTTCGGTAAGATCATCAATTATACGAAACACTACTCCTAATTCGTGCATTTTCCCTCATTTCTATATAAAAAAACGTTCTTTTGGGCAAAAAATCGTGCGATAAGCCGGAGAAAGATAAACTTCCCCTTGTTTATCGCACGATAATCTCAGTTTTAATGCAATAGCAAGAATAAATTATCTAATTGCTTCTTCAATATTCTCAGAAAGCCATTTAGCCCACTCTTCCATTCCTTCACCTGTCTTAGCACAGATAGGAATGATCTTAGCCTTGGGATTTCTGAAAAGAATATTTTCTTTGCATTTCTCAAGATCAAAGTCAAAATAAGGCATTACATCTATCTTGTTAATAAGTACCACATCGCAAATCGAAAACATAAGCGGATACTTGAGAGGCTTATCATGTCCCTCAGGCACCGAAAGGATCATCGCGTTCTTGGTGCTGCCCGTATCAAATTCCGCAGGACATACAAGGTTGCCGACATTCTCTAAAATAGCGAAGTCAACATCCTCAACTCCCAGCTCTCTGATGCCTTGTCTTGTCATGTCGGCATCGAGGTGGCACATACCACCGGTATGAAGCTGGATTGACTTAACTCCTGTTGCTGCTATTGTTCTTGCATCAACATCAGAGTCAATATCAGCCTCCATAACACCGATTCTGTACTTATCCTTTAAAAGTTCGATAGTACGTGTCAGTGTAGTTGTCTTGCCTGATCCGGGCGAAGACATAAGGTTAAGGAGGAATGTCTTGCTCTCCTTAAGTTCGCTTCTGAGCTTGTCAGCGTCCTGATCATTGCTCTCAAAAATGCTTCTTTTAACTTCGATTACTCTTACATTATCCATTTTTTCTGCCTTTTCCTTCAGCTTTTTATTTCTATATTATCTTTCGGCACGGTCTAATGCAAGCTGAAAATCCTTAGTATCTGTAAATACTTCGTTAGCGTAAGGATTCTTACCAATCTTAACGGATCTCTTGATGATCTCAGCAATACAGATCACATTGATAGCGATTGAAAGAATTGCTACAACACCCTGTGATGTTGGATTAGCTGATACTCCCAAAGCAGAAATTGCTTCGCCTGCTGCTACAGTCTTGCCTGCTCCGCTCTGATAAATCTGCATAGCAGAGTTATACAGCATCTCTGTATTAACACCAGCCTCTGTAGCACCACCGTAAACAGAAGGAAGTGCAGCCTGGAATCTGCCGATAAGCTGGAATGTAGGAACAACCTGAGCCCACATACACCAGATAGCAAGTGTGTTGGCACGGTTCTGGATCCATGCGCCCTTGTTCCAGAATGCATTAGCAAATGTAGGAGCAAGAAGAAGTGCAACACCGCAGTACCATGAATGTGTAGGAAGGTTGAGGTATGTATACTCGAAGTTCCATACATCATAAGCAAGGATGAACCAAACTGTCATATCAGGCCAAAGCATATCAGCGTGATTCTTATCCTTAGAAGAATAAAGATGTACACAGCCTGTCATACAGAAGATGTTGATCAAACCTGCAATTGCATTAACAACATTCCACCATCCGCCATAGATGAATACACCCTCATTTGATGCCCACCATGCACCTGAAAGGTCGCCGGTTATAGAAGCTGCAGCAAGAGCAGATTCCATATCTGAAACAACAGCGATTAAAATATTAGCAGCAACGATGAACCAAGGGAACCACTTGAACCATTTCTCTTTGCCAATGCCCCATTTGTACTTGATCATCATGAAGCCTACGCAGCCGATATCAGCAGCATAAAGCTTGAAATAATGGAACCATCCGTCCATGTATGCAACAGTAGGATTTTCCTTTCCTCCGAACATACCAAGATGTGCAAGAATGAAATAAATAGTAAGAATAGTAGGGATGATAACAAATACAAGAATACCACCCTGCTTTGTTCTACGACCGATCTCATTCATAAGAATGAGACCAACAAAAACCATGACCCAACCGATAAGTTGCATAGATGCAGTATTTCCATAAAGTTGGAATAGCATAAAAAAACCTCCTTGTGATATCGCTCTCTCCTTAATAATTATCGATATCGTTATTTTTTTGACATTAGTATAGCATAATGCACAATATTTAGCAATATTTGAGCAGTGTTTTAGGGCAAAAGGGGGCACTTAATTTATAAATATTAGTTTCCGAAATCATGAGAAATACTGCGTTTTATCACAATTATAATATTTTTGGTTTCCAATTATGTGAACAAATATTCATACGTTAATTATTTATCGCTAAATAGTTCACGTTTTCTATTTATCATTTCATCGATCTGTTCCATGTATAATTTCACATCCTTAACATTGTCACAGCGTTCAATCCTGCCATCATATCCGTATACTCTCTTAGTGACAGTGCCGGCTCCAAGAGCTACAATTGACTGAACTTCTTCATTAATTAGGATGTTATATATTCCGGCTTTGCCCGGTGCTGCATAGCCTGTATTCTCAAAATTTCCGCTGATATTCTTCTGCCTGTAGAGATAATATGGAGTAAGCCCCATATCGGCTGCACCGAATGCAGCAATCTTCATCATTTCTTCTGTATTATTAAATGAAGCAACATCGCCTTTTTGCGAGAATCCTCGAATTTCCTTCTCCTTGAGTATCTCAGCAAGCCTTGATCCTCTCTTTATTGCCAGCGAATGAACCGTAAGATCATCGGGACCGAGTTTTTTAATCTCATCCATTGTGTATCGCACATCCTCTGAAGTCTCACCGGGAAGTCCCAGGATGATATCCATGTTGATATTATCAAAGCCCTCTTCTCTTGCCATATGGAAAGAATCTATAAGCTGAGCCACATTGTGCTGTCTTCCGATGAGTTTCAAGGTCTCATCTCTCATAGTCTGCGGGTTGACCGAGATTCTGTCGCACCCTTGTCTCTTCATAGCCTGTAGCTTTTCCCTGGTTATGGAGTCCGGTCTTCCGGATTCAACTGTAAACTCTTTTACTCTGGATGTATCAAGTTTCTTGTGAACATATCCCAATAGCTCATCAATCTGATCCGGCAAAAGTGTTGTAGGTGTTCCTCCGCCTACATATATTGTATCCAGTGTCTTACCTTCGAAGGCGTCAGCCACATAGTCTATTTCCTTCTTAAGACATTTAATATAGTCTCCTACAATATTCTTGTAGGCTCCAATCGGATAAGATGTGAACGAACAATACAGACAGGTCGTAGGGCAAAAAGGAATTCCTATATATAAGCTATAGCCGTTCTCATAATCGATATCCTTAAGAATTTCCTTCTCACGTCTGGCAATTCTGATGCTGAGATCAATCTTCTCATCACTTACAAAATACATATCCTTCATATATTTCCTGATCTCATTATCGCTGCCGCCCTTGTCCACGATATTCATGGCGATTCTGGTGGGCCTAATGCCTGTAAGATTACCCCATGGCAGTTCCTTACCGGTTTTTCTGCTAAGAACCTTGTATATCAGTTTCTTGAGTGCATTCTTGGAATTATCCAGTTCCTGCGTAACGCCGTTGGTGGAATGGCTTGCCCCCTGGGCATTTTTATCCTTGTCAAAAAAGTCTGCGCTATCCATAATGTCCTCAGATACCTTAAGGGTTATGGTTCCGCAGCTTCCTCCTTCGCACTCCTTTATATCAAAATAAATAAAGGATATCTCATCATTATCAGAAATATCCTTCTCCTTGTCTTCATTATCTCCGGGTCTACCCACGATCATCCTGACATTGTCCATAGGATAGAATGCTTTGAACAATGAATGAATGTCATACTGAAACCTGTCCTCACTGAGGTAAATAACCTGCATTTTAATTTCTCCGTTTATACATTCAATAAATCAAGTATAATCCTCTCCGCAGAAGGGATTGTAAACTCTCTCATGACCTATGGTGGTCATCTCACCATGCCCCGGATAAACATAAGTATCATCCGGAAGTACAAAGAGCTTCTCACGAATGGATCTGATAAGTTCGCCTGTGGAACTTGTAGGGAAATCGGTTCTTCCCACCGACTCCTCAAAAAGAGTGTCGCCACAGATAAGAATTCCGGCTTCCTCGAAATAATAACAGCACCCGCCGGAAGTATGTCCGGGAGTAAAAATAACCTTGCACTTCATGCCGGCAGCCTCAATCTCTTCTCCGTCTCTGTAGAAATCATCAGGAGTTATGGTAAGTCTCATACCGTAATCATTGGAAAGATTGAGGTAAGGATCTTTGCACATTGCCATCTCTTTTTCATGGCAGCCAATCCTGGCACCGGTAAGCTGTCTTAGCTTCTCGGCTCCGCCAATATGATCGAAATGCCCATGTGTAAGCAGAATAAGGTCTACAACAAAGCCCTTCTCGGTAAGCTTGTCATATATCATCTCACCTCTGTCGGCGGGATCAAAGAAAATAACATGCTTCTTGCCGTCTTCAAATGTCTTTTCGTCATCAAAGACAAAGTAGCAGTTGGTTCCCACCATACCAAGTGTCATTGCTCCGACCTGTAGATTCTGTTTGCTCATCAGCCTGTTGTCCTTTCGATGTCGATAACGGAGTCGATCTGTCTGATCTTCTCAACGATGTCACGGAGCTGATCCCTTGAAGATACCTGGAAGGAAGTCTCCATTGTTGCAAGTCCCTGCTTGCTGGTTCTGGTATTCATTGACAGAATATCAATATCCTTCTCCGAAAGAGTTCTTGATACGTCTGCAAGTAGACCTGATCTGTTGTTGGCAAAGATTTTGATTGTAGCAGCATACTTGCCGTCTCCGGAAGTATCTGATTGCCATTTGGCTTCAATAAGTCTTGTCTTATCCTCTTCCTGCATCTTGATGACATTGACGCAGTCTCTTCTGTGTATTGAAACGCCTCGTCCTCTGGTAACAAATCCGCAGATTTCATCACCGGGTACGGGATTACAACACTTAGAGAAACGAACCGCAACGTCATGTACACCTTTAACGATAATGGCGTTATCATGGCCGGATATCTGAGGTGTTACATTGGACTCCGCAACTGCAGCAAGAACCTCTTCATCCGTAATATTGCGCTTGTGCTCTTTCTCTCCAAGCTCAAGCATTTTGTTGATGATCTGGCCTTCCTTGAGTCCTCCGTGTCCGACTGCTGCAAGTACAGCATTCCAATCATGGAATCCGTATTTCTTGATAACAATGTTCTGAATCTCAGGTTTGGAAATAGCAAAAAGATCTATTCCCTTACTTCTGCAATATTCAATAAGAAGATCTCGTCCCTTTGAGATGTTCTCTTCCTTAAATTCATTTCTGAACCACTGATTGATCTTGTTCTTGGTAGAAGAAGCCTTGGCAATAGCGAGCCAGTCTCGGCTTGGTCCCCTTGAATTCTGGCTGGTGATGATTTCAATTCTGTCGCCGTTCTGAATCTTATAATCAATGGGAACCAGCTTGCCATTGACCTTGGCGCCTATCATCTTGTTACCTACTGCGCTGTGAACACTGTAAGCAAAATCAATAGGTGTAGAGCCTGCAGGCAGATTCTTAACTTCTCCCGTAGGTGTAAAGCAATATACATCCTCAGAGAACAGGTTAAGATCGGACTTAAGCAGAGTCATGAACTCCTGGTTATCCGACATGTCCTGTTGCCACTCAAGAATCTGGCGAAGCCATATGAGCTTCTCTTCCTCACCGTTCTCAGCCTTCTTGCCATCGGAGGTCTCTTTGTATTTCCAATGGGCTGCGATACCGTATTCAGCAGCTCTGTGCATATCATAGGTACGAATCTGGATTTCAAAAGGCTGACCGGTCTGTCCAATCAGTGTTGTGTGAAGAGACTGATACATATTGGGCTTGGGCATGGCGATGTAATCCTTGAATCTACCCGGTATAGGCTTGTACATCTCATGGATAACGCCAAGAGCCGCATAGCAATCCTTGACAGTCTCAACAATAATTCTTATAGCAAAAAGATCATATATCTGATCAAGAGTCTTGTTCTGATTGCGCATCTTTTTGTAGATGCTGAAGAAATGCTTGACTCTTCCGTTGACTTCTCCGATGATTCCGGCATCCTTGATAGCATCGCGAACGCTCTTACAGATTTCTTCAACATATCTTTCTCTCTCACTCTTGCGCTGTGCAACCTTGTCAACCAGCTCATAGTAAACATCCGGTTTAAGATACTTGAGTGAAAGATCGTCAAGCTCAACCTTGATCCTGCTGATACCGAGTCTTGAAGCAATAGGTGAATAAATATCTATTGTTTCCTGAGCAATTCTCTGCTGTTTCTCGGGAGGCATATGATTAAGAGTCCTCATATTATGAAGTCTGTCCGCAAGTTTGATGAGGATAACTCTTATATCCTTAGCCATAGCAAGGAACATCTTGCGCAGGTTCTGAGCCTGCATATCGATCTGTTCCTGTGTTTTGTTAGTATTGTCCGGTGAATCAGATGACAGCTGTAAAGCAGTCAGTTTGGTTACACCGTCAACCAAAAGGGCAACATCGGCACCGAATTCTTTTTCAATTTCTTCTTTAGTAAGAATGGTGTCTTCAACGACATCATGAAGAAGCCCTGCAGCGATAGTCTCTTTGTCCATCTCCAGGTCAGCAAGGATAATGGCAACACAAAGAGGGTGAATGATATATGGTTCACCCGATTTGCGTCTCTGGTCCTTGTGAGCGTCATCTGCCAGCTGATATGCCTTCTCAATGAGTGAGATATCATCAGAAGGGTGATATTTTCTCACCCTCTGAATAAGTCCCTCATACAGCACGTCAGGGCTCTGAAACTCCTTAATGGCCTCAATTTTTCCGTCGTCAAAATGCTGCGCCATTAAAATTACTTCCCTTCGTAGCTGATAGCTGCATCAAGTCTGTAGTCCTTAAGTCTTTCTCTTCCGTTGAGGCCCTTAAGCTCCATAAGTACAAGGATTCCGGCAACCTCACCGCCAAGTCTCTCAACGAGCTTGATCATAGCTTCGATAGTTCCGCCTGTAGCCATAAGGTCATCTACAAGAAGAACCTTCTGTCCGGGCTTGATTGAATCCTTGTGAAGCTCAAGAACAGCCTTGCCATACTCAAGATCATATTCAACCTCGATAGTATCGCAGGGGAGCTTGCCTTTCTTACGAACAGGCACAAGAGCCTTGCCTCTGTTGTATGCTATAGGTGCGCTGAAGATAAAGCCTCTTGACTCAGCACCAAGTACAACATCAAAATCAAGGTCTTTTACAAGATTCTGCATCTCATCTATAGCAAGCTTAAACCCGTCAGGATCCTGTAAAACAGAAGTGATATCCCTGAACATAATGCCCTCTTCAGGGAAATTGGGTATCGTTCTTACGTAATCTTCTAATTTTTTCATCGTCATTTCCTTTCCTAATCAAAAAACTTTGACATTTTATTATAGCATAAATTGTAGAAAATATACTAATTTCTAAGAAATCTAAGTTTTAAAAGCCTTGAAAAAGGGTTTTAGAAAATGTATAATCTAATTTGTGCTTGATTTAAGCGCAATTTAACAACTGCTGGAATAGCGCAGTCGGTAGCGCAACTGATTCGTAATCAGTAGGTCGAGGGTTCAAGTCCCTTTTCCAGCTCGTCAAAAGCCGGTAGCAAATTTATTGCTTCCGGCTTTTGTTATTTCATTCGATATTATTTACTTTTCTTATCGGTCGAAGCTTTTCTGCCGGTAGTCTTCTGTGATGTCTTGTTAGCAGATGTCTTCTTTGCAGCTGTTTTTTTAGCAGCAGGTTTTTTGGCAGCCGGAGTAATGCTCTTTACCGCTTCCTCTGTAACGATACTGAAGATTCTCTCTTCTTCAATCTTCTCGTACTTGGCTTCGATAGCCTTCTCCTGCTCTGCAAGTTCTCTCTCATATTTAAGTCTGAGTTCTTCGAGAAGTCTTGCCTGTTCCTCGTCTCTTCTCTCCTGAAGAGCTCTGAGGCTCTCCTGGCGCTCAGCTTCTTTCTTGATCTCTTCCTCTTCCTTGATGGCGCGGATCTTCTTCTCCTGCTCTGTGTAAGGAACATAGTTAAAGATAGAGATTGAAGCGGGAGCAAGCTTAATGGAAATAGAATAATCCCTTCCGTCAACCTGCTTTCTCTTAGCTTCCATGCGACCTTCGTTAAGAATTCCGGTGCCGCCGAAGCTAATATTGTCTGAGTTAAATATCTCTGTATAACGTCCGTCTACAGGAACACCAATTTCGAAGTCTCTCTCAACGCCAGCCATATTTGCAACCACAAGAAGAGTCTCCTTGTCGCTGTCGCTCTTTCTTACAAAAGAAAGCATACATTCATTGGAAGCAAGGTCGTTTATCCACTCAAATCCGCTATCAGAGCTGTCAAGCTGATGAAGTGCATCATGCTTGAAATACAGTTCGTTAAGTGTCTTAAGAAGATTCTCAACAAATACAGCCTGATCAATAGTAAGGGCATCA
Source organism: Butyrivibrio sp. DSM 10294 (assembly GCF_028539135.1). Classification (NCBI taxonomy): domain Bacteria; kingdom Bacillati; phylum Bacillota; class Clostridia; order Lachnospirales; family Lachnospiraceae; genus Butyrivibrio; species Butyrivibrio sp. DSM 10294. Next base: position 360,503 of record NZ_JANSWL010000088.1, read on the forward strand.
GGTTCCATATACAGGTGTTTTCTTCCGGGATGAACCATCATAAAGCTAAGTGCCAGTCTCAAGTTAGCCATCTTCTGTGAAGAATCACCGGGCATAAGATAGTACAAGCCCTCAAGTCCTTTTTCAAGGTTCTCATGAGTAAAGGCAAGTATAAATCTCTCTGTATAGCTGTAAATAAGGCTGAAAGTAACCTCGTCATGATGCCCCGACCTAAACAAAGGATCATTTTGCATATAGTCAAGGAAATCATGGGTCCAGCCGTTGTTCCATTTATAATCAAAGCCAAGACCGCCATCATCAACGCTGTCAGTAACCTGAGGCCAGCAAGCAGTCTCTTTAGTAATTACGAGAACACCGGGTTCATCCTTGTGGATAATGGTGTTGAGCTGCTTGAGGAATTCAAGAGCCTCAAGATTCTCATTACCGCCGTAGATATTAGGCATCCACTCACCGGGCTTTCTGTCGTAGTCGAGATAGAGAATTCTGGACACATCAGAAGTTCTGAGTCCATCAATGTGGAATTTCTCAATCCAGTACAGGGCATTGGAAATAAGGAAATTGGTAACTTCCTTCCTGCCATAATCAAAGATCAGATCCCCGGACTTGGGATGAATACCGATTCTGGGATCAGAATACTCATAAAGCGTTCTTCCGTCAAAATCAGAAAGGCCGCAGGAAGCCTTGGGGAAGAATGTAGGAACCCAGTCAAGGATTACTCTTATGCCATTCTGATGCATCGTATCAACAAACTTCATGAACTCTTCCTGAGTTCCACTGCTCTCATCCAGTGCAAAAAAATCAAGAATATGATAGAAATGTCCGGGAACATGCTTCATTACAGGCATAAGCTCAACTGTATTAAAGCCGTGGTTCTGTACATATTCGAGAACATCGCCAGTAACTTCATCCATGCTGCTCTTTTTGCCATGTCTTCCGGCAAAGGCCTCAAGAGAAATCTCACAGATTGAAAGAGGATCCTCATCCACATTAAACTTCCTTCTTGCAGCCATCCACTTGTCATCGTTCCATGCAATTGACTTAACATTCTTGATAACGGAAATAACACCGTTCTCGCCTTTGGACTCAACAGCATATGGATCAGGCCTCTTCATTACAAGGCCGGATCTTGTCTTGATCTCAAACTGATAGCCGTCATTTTCCTTTGCACCGGGAATAAAGATCTCGAAAACTCCAATAGGATCAAGTCTGTGCATCTGGCACACTCTTCCGTCCCAATCATTGAAGTCGCCGATAACACTGACTCTGGCAGCTGAAGGTGCCCATACAGCAAAAGATGTGCCCTCAACGCCGTTTCTCTTCATAGGATGAGCTCCCAATTTTTCAAAGATATGATAGTGAATACCACTTCCGAGTTTGATGAAATCCTCTCTGTCCATAAGAGGCCCAAAGGCATAAGGGTCATCCTTCTTTTCCTGTCTGCCGTCGGGATATTCGATGATAAGTTTGTATTTCAATTTATCAACATAAGGAATAATAGTGGCAAAAAAACCTGCTTCATCCGCCAGTTCCATTTCAAAGGTCTTCTTCTGGTTCTCAATATAAACGCTTACTTTCTGCGCATCAGGATAAAATGCCTGAATAAGATAGCTGTTCCCCACTTTATGAGCACCAAGTATTCTGTGTGGATTGTCCCCATCTGAATAAATGATCTCCTCTATCTCAGGCCAGTTCATCATCTTGTAAAGTTTATTATTCACTTATTTCCCCTCCGAATTATTAAAAATTTGTCTATTGACTGATTAGTCAGTACACTATTCAAATTCACACTAAATTGTACCACAAATATCGTGTATAAATAACCCGCTAAGAAGCTTGGGCTCAAACCAGGTTGATTTAGGAGGCATCAGCCTTCCCGCATCAGCTACTGCAAAGAGTTCTCCAATTGATGTTGGATGCATTGAAAAAGCAAGCTTCATATCCTTGTGGCATCTGTTCTCAAGCTCACCAAGCCCTCTGATTCCACCTACGAAATCAATTCTCTTATCAGTTCTGGGATCCCCTATACCCAGAATAGGTGACAATACTTCATTCTGAAGAACGGAAACATCCAGACCTTCAACCGCATCATCGGGAACGATCTCCTTATGGATTGCAAGCCTGTACCACTTATCTTCAAGAAAAAGTCCAAATTCGCCCTTATTTTCAGGATGAACCTGCTCTTTTTCCTCTGTAATATCGAATTTCTCAGAGAGCTTATCCATGAATTCGCTTGCAGACAGCCCATTCAGATCCTTAACCACTCTGTTATAATCCATGATCATAAGATCACTGTCCGGGAAAAGAACGGAAAGGAAGTATTCAGACTTAAGCTTGCCTCTTACCTTGCCCTCGTTTTCTTCTCTTTTCTTAAGGCCAACCTTCACCGCGGAAGCGCATCTGTGATGACCATCGGCTATATAGACAGAATCAATTGTCACAAATACGCGGCAGATTGTCTCTGTTTCCTCAAGATCATCGATAACCCATACTCTGTTGAGCACTCCGTCCTCAGATGTGAAATCATAGACGGGTGTATCAACCTCTTTTACCCTGGACACCAGCTCAGAAAGAAGTCTGTTCTCTCTGTAGCACAGGAAAATAGGCCCGGTCTGAGCCTCGCAGTTATATACGTGTTTGATTCTGTCCTCTTCCTTATCTGCCCTGGTGTTCTCATGTTTCTTGATAACGCCCTTAAGATAATCTTCTATGGAAGCGCAGGCAACAATTCCGGTCTGTGTCCTGCCATTCATTGTCTGTTCATATATATAGTAGCAGGGCTTCTCATCCTGAATGAAGTCGCCCTTTTCTATTTTCTCCCAGAGCATATCATGCGCCTTCTGATACACTTCAGGAGCATACATATCATGCTCCGGTTCAAACTGAGTCTCAGGCCTGTCGATAGCCAGGAAAGATTCAGGTTCTTTCTGCACCTTCTCATATGCTTCCTGTCTGTTAAAAACATCATATGGCAAAGAAGCTATAGTCTGAGCCTTCTCCCCGCAAGGCCTGTAAGCTTTAAATGGTTTGATATCAGCCACTTTTTTCTATCCTCCGTTCTTATAAAATAATCGGGTAGGAACGCTAAGCACGTCGGCAGCCGTTCCCACCCGAATATTATAGCATAAATGCTGTATTTATACGTCTTTTCTAACGATTCTGACTCTTATAACGTCATCAATCTTTTCCATTTTGCTTACAAGAGCATCCTCGATCTCGTCCTCAAGATCAATAAGAGTATAAGCATAGTCGCCTCTGGACTTATTGGTCATATCAGAGATATTGTAACCTGCATCACCAAGAAGTGTTGAGAACTGACTGATCATGTTAGCAACATTCTTATGGATAATCGCAAGACGAGGGCCATGGCAAACGCCCATGTCGCAGTTAGGAAGATTAACTGAGTTGCTGATGTTGCCGTTCTCAAGGTAGTCTTTGAGCTCAAGGACAGCCTTAACTGCGCAGTTATCTTCTGACTCCTCTGTAGAAGCTCCAAGGTGAGGAATAACGATACATCCGTCATGACCTGCAGTTGTAGGGTTCGGGAAGTCAGTTACATACTTGCGGATCTTGCCTGAATTAATACCCGCAAGAATATCAACCTCATTGCAAAGGATGTCTCTTGCCAGGTTAAGTATGATAACGCCCTTCTTCATCTTAGCAATAGCATCTGCATTAATCATACCCTTGGTTGAATCAAGAGCAGGTACATGGATTGTGATGATATCACATTTGGAGTAAATGTCATCTACATTTGTTACATGCTTAACATCAGATGAAAGTCTCCATGCAGCGTCAATTGAAAGATATGGATCGTATCCGTATACTTCCATTCCCAGCTGTCTTGCAGCATTGGCAACTCTTACACCGATAGCTCCAAGGCCGATGATTCCGAGCTTCTTGCCTAAAATCTCAGTTCCTGCAAATTTCTTTTTGGACTTCTCGGTGAGTCTGGCGATGTCAGGATCACCTGCGTTTGCCTTAACCCACTCTGTTCCGCCGATGATGTCTCTTGATGCGATGAGCATTGCTGCGAGAACCATCTCTTTAACACCATTTGCATTTGCTCCGGGTGTATTGAAGACAACGATACCCTTCTGAGCACATCTCTCTAAAGGAATATTGTTAACGCCTGCGCCGGCTCTTGCAACAGCAAGAAGAGTATCTGAAAACTCCATCTCAAGCATATTGGCGCTTCTTACAAGAATACCTTCTGCTTCATCTACACTGTCTACAGCCTGATACTGATCTGTGAAATTATTAAGGCCGATCTTAGCGATGGGATTTAAACATTTATACTTGTACAAGTCTCTGTCCTCCGATTCTATTAGTTATTCTTCTCAAACTCGTTCATGAAGTCTACAAGCTTCTTAACGCCCTCAATAGGCATAGCGTTGTAAATACTTGCTCTCATGCCGCCTACTGTTCTGTGGCCCTTAAGGCTTACAAAGCCTGCCTTGGTAGCCTCAGCGATAAACTTGGCATTGAGCTCCTCTGAATCTGTAACAAAAGGAACATTCATAAGTGATCTGTCCTCAGGTCTTACTGTTCCCTTGAACATCTTGCTCTGATCAAGATAGTTGTACAGAACAGCTGCCTTCTCCTCGTTTCTCTTCTGCATCTCAGTAAGGCCGCCCTGCTCCTTGAGCCACTTGAATACCAGTCCGCACATATAGATGCTCCAGCAGTTAGGTGTATTGTAAAGTGAACCGTTGTCAGCCTGTGTCTTCCACTTAAGCATTGTAGGTGTGTAAGAAGGAACATCATCTGTGATGAGGTCTTCTCTGATAATGGAAATAACAAGGCCTGCAGGTCCTACGTTCTTCTGAACACCACCGTAGATAACACCGTACTTGGTAACATCAACGGGTTCTGAAAGGAAGCATGAAGAAACATCAGATACAAGAATATGTCCCTTGGTGTTGGGAAGAGTCTTGAACTTGGTTCCGTAGATTGTATTGTTCTCGCAGATATATACGTAATCAGCATCCTCAGGAATATCAAGATCTGAGCAATCAGGAATATACGAGAAGGTCTTATCTGCACTTGATGCAACCTCGATGGCCTCTCCGTACTTCTGAGCCTCCTGATATGCCTTCTTGGCCCACTGGCCGGTGATGATGTAAGCAGCCTTCTTGTTCTTCATAAGGTTAAGAGGAACAGCTGCGAACTGCTGGCTGGCTCCGCCCTGTAAAAAGAGAACCTTGTAATTGTCAGGAATATTCATAAGATCTCTGATATCCTGCTCGGCAGTCTGAATAACGCTGTCAAAGGTCTTGGATCTGTGGCTCATCTCATTGATGGACATACCGCAGCCATTGTAATCAAGCATCTCTGCTGCAGCCTGTTTCAAAACTTCTTCCGGAAGCACTGCCGGACCAGCTGAAAAATTATAAACTCGTGACAATTTAGTATTCCTCCTACACTTTTATGTTTAGATTGGTTTGTGTCAAAATCCATGCCCCGGCGGTTTCAAATCCAAATCCTAAGTATCGCTCATAGTGCTGAACACTACGCTGAACCCTGGGCAAAAAATCAAATGCATAAGGCATTTGATTTTTAGGTTTCATCTCCGTAGCACTAAAATCGCTCAACTTAGGACTTGGATTCGAAACCGCCGGGGCATGGATTTTGACACTTCGCCAAGGCAAATACTTTAACAAGTTGAATTGGTAAATAAATAAATTAATATCATTTTAACCTTGATTCAAAATTTGTCAAGAACGTGATTCCATAATTGATGTTATTTAATATTTTAAATTATAAAATTCGAAATGAAAAGTTAAAAGATTATTAAATAAATACAGACTAAAGCATCATAACAAAATTGATGTTTTAGTCTGTCAATCTCAGAGTTTATCTGTATTTATAGCTATTTTCCAAAATTCTTCAATCCAAATTTTTAGATTGCCACGAGTATAATTGTTGATCGAGGTTGTAGTTCAATTGTCTCTTTGTTTGAATATTTTTTAATTTTTTTGAAGTTAAAATCAGATGAATTTGTATCAAATTTTATGTGCCAATTCATGTTATTGGGAATGATTGGAAGATGAAAAATTCTCTTTTCCCAATATGAATTAACCAAAACATAAATGAATGTATCTTTTTTTGTGCCAAATTTTGTATGGTCTTCCGCATATAGGTATGCAAAAGACAGATTGGAAGCATTCTCATCCAGTTCCCAAGGGGTTGTGCCATGGAATGACAGCTCCGGATATCCGGTGCCGTTGGGACCAAAATCATAACTTGCTGAAGTCAATACAGGATGAGCCTTCCTGAAAGCAATAAGGTTTTTCACATATTCAAAGAGTTCTCTGTTTCTGTCAATATCGTTCCAGTCAAGGTACGATATCTCATTGTCCTGACAGTAGGCATTGTTATTGCCTTTCTGAGAATTGGCAAATTCATCCCCGGAGAGAAACATAGGCATTCCTCGGCTGGTTAGAAGGATTGTCATGAAATTCTTCATCTGCTTAAGTCTGCATTCATTAACCTCAGGATCGTCGCATTCGCCCTCTGCCCCGCAGTTCCAGCTGTAATTGTCATTGGAACCGTCTCTGTTATCCTCACCGTTTCCTTCGTTGTGCTTATCATTGTACGATACCAGGTCATTAAGCGTAAATCCATCGTGACAGGTAATGAAATTTACTGACAGTAACGGACTTTTACCTCCGTACAGATCCTCCGAGCCACGTATTCTTCTATACGCTTCAGGCGCAAGCTCTCCTGTTCCTTTTACAAATTGCCTTATAGCATCACGGTATTTTCCATTCCATTCGGCCCATCTGTTGTATGAAGGAAAACTTCCTACCTGGTACAACCCGCCTGCATCCCAGGCCTCTGCAATAAGAACACTCTTGCCAAGGACAGCATCATGAGCAAGACTCTCAAGAAGTGGTGGATTCATCATAGGATGTCCATCCTCATCTCTGGACAAGATAGATGCCAGATCAAACCTGAATCCGTCCACATGGTAGGAAAATACCCAGTACCTTAGGCAATCCAGAATAAAGTTTCTGACAACAGGATTATTGCAGTTCATAGTATTGCCACAACCGCTAAAGTTATAGTAACCTCCATCCGGCGTCAAAAGATAATAATTCCTGTTATCAATACCTTTAAAAGAAATATAAGGGCCGTTTTCATTCCCCTCAGCTGTATGATTAAACACCACATCCAATATTACTTCGATACCATTTCTGTGCAGGTGCTTTATCATATTTTTGAGCTCATCGCTCTCCATACCAAAGGGCGCAGATGCAGCATACCCTGCTTTTGGTGCAAAAAAACCCACAGTAGAATATCCCCAGTAATTCAGGAGTCTTTGTCCATTTACTACTCTGGAGTTCTCAAATTCATCAAATTCGAATATAGGCATCAATTCGATACAGTTTATACCAAGCTCTTTTAGGTATGGAATCTTTTCAAGAATTCCTGCATAAGTTCCCTTGTATTTCACACCACTGGACTGATGAGCCGTAAAAGACCTCACATGCATCTCATAAATAATCAGATCCTGCTGCAGAAGCTCTAACGGCTTATCGCCTTCCCAATCATAATCTTCTCTGATTATCTGTCCTCGATGCTGAAAATCATCTTTCCCCCGCTCCTTCCCCCAAACAGAACGCCCGGAAATTGATTTGGCGTATGGATCAAGGAGAACTTTGCTCTTATCAAATCGAAGCCCCTTTTCCGGCGCATATTCACCGTCGAACCGGTATCCATACTCAACAGTCTCGATGTTTAAGCCAAATACCATCATGGTATAGACATCCCCGATACGAAATTCCTCCGGAAAAGGTATCTCAACAAAGGGTTTATTTGCTCCGTGATTAAACAAAAGGAGCGTACAGCCCCTTGCCTCAGTGGAGTAAATACTAAAGTTTACTCCTCCATCGGTGACTGTCGCTCCAAAGGGCATAATACGCCCGATTCGATATTCAAGTCCTTTTATCTTGTTGGTAGGAAAAGTATCAACAAGTCTCATATAAATGCCTCTCGTCAAATAACGAAACACTTTATATCGGTAGCACTATTAATAATATAACACTACAGGGGTTCCTACTTCCACCACTTCCCACAGCTGACTTACCTGGGACTCAGGGCAGTTAATGCAGCCATGCGAACCGTCGCGTTTATAAATTTCTTCTCCGAATTTGTTTCTCCAGTTAGCATCATGAATACCGACTCCCTTGTGTACACCAAGCCAGTAATTGACGTAGGAAACATAATCAGCGCCTCTAAGATAGGTGTGATAGCGTTTGTTGTAAATGTTGTAGACTCCTGTCGGAGTACCTCTCCCGCGATTAATATTACCGGTAACCACGGGCATCTCCATATTGAGCTGTCCGTCAACGTAGTAGCGAAGCTCCTGCTTGCCCATATCTACTTCGATATAGGTTTGACCAAGCTCTTTAGCAGCATCGAAGGATTTTACACCATCAGCCATAGATATTTCTCTTTTAACGGATGCAGATTTGGTATCTGCCAAAAATGCCGCCTTAAGATATTCGAATTCTTCGTCAATCTCAATAAGACTTCCGTTTCCTCTGGAATTATCCCTGTAAAAAACTTCAGTTCCGGTGCCGTTTTTATAATTTTCAAGAAATCTGGAGGTATCGTAGGTCTCTTCAATTCCCTTGAGGAATTCATACATCTTGCGTTCACTGATGATCAGATTTCCATCATAGTCAAAAAGAAATCCATCTTCAGCCAGAACGCCTTCCTCCTCAAGATCCATTATCTCCCTGTTTCCGGCGATAAAGAGTCCCATACCGGGAGTTTTTTTGTCATACTCCTCTTCCAGCGCTGCCTCCAGATCCTTATCTGTAAGTATCCATTTCGATACCTGCTCCTTATTGACAGGTATCTCCTCGCCAATTACAGAGTAGCTGATACCGCAGCTCTGGACTTCATCAAGCTTGTCAAAGAGGGCAATTGTCCTTAGATCCTGCTCAGAGAGCTGAAGCTCTTCGTAGCAGCCTTCTGTTTCCGACAGATCAAGTGTAGTCTTATGCGTATCATAAGCAATATTTACAGCATTAAGAATATTTTCTTTGTTCGGAACAAGATTGTAAGCATCGTGAAGTTCATACCCGTTGCCCTTAACTATAGTGACATTGGGAATCTCTTTTTCTTCAAAAATCTCCCACGCTGCAACCTTATCAAGAAGAAGCGATCTGTCATAAGTTATATCAGGCTCATATTGAACAACCAGATTCTTAAATACGTTAAGTCCCCATGCATATGGGTTGGAATTATCAATGAACTCTCTCAGAGGCCCTGTAAAATCCACTTTCAGGTTCACATCCTCAGGTGATATTACCAGTTCTTCTCCGTCTGTGCCTTTAATGACAAAATCTTCGCACTTGTACTGCGCCACAAGTTCAGTATTGACCTGTTCCACGGTCATTCCGGTGCAATAAACACCATTTATCCAGGTAAAACATGGAAATCCGTCGGTATAGTACATTCCAAGAAGAACATAAAGGCCGGCGAAAATCACCAGCCCAATTGTTATAAATAAACCAAAAATTTTAAAACCTTTTTTCATACTCCCCACTTCTTTTAATTCTTAGACTTTTCCGCAAGATCCTTGGCGTCAAAGGTCTCGCTTAAGGAAGCTCCGGGTGAAACCATAGGGAATACCTTGTCATCCTCTTCTATTATGCATTCAAGAAGAACAGGCTTCTTGGAGGCTATAGCCTTCTTAAGAGCAGGTGCAACCTCAGACTTCTTGCTGATACGAATTGCATCGCAGCCAAGACTCTCGGCTACCTTGCAGTAATCCACTTTGTCCTCAAAAATAGTCTGTGAATAGTGCTGTGAATAGAACAAAGTCTGCCACTGTCTTACCATACCAAGAACATTGTTGTTGATAACAATCTCAATGATAGGAAGATTATATCTTGATGCTGTGGCCAGCTCATTCATATTCATTCTAAAGCAGCCATCTCCCGCAATATTTACGCATAGCTTGTCAGGGTTAGCTACCTGAGCACCTATGCAGGCGCCAAGGCCGTAGCCCATGGTTCCAAGGCCTCCTGAAGTAAGGAAGGTTCTGGGTGATCTGAATTTGTAATACTGGGCAGCCCACATCTGATGTTGTCCTACATCAGTAGAGATAATCGCATCGCCCTTGGTAAGCTTATCAAGCTCCTCGATGATATAAGGGCAGGTAAGCTTGTCAGTCTCATAGGACAGAGGGAATTTCTTTTTATAATCACTTATTTTGGCAATCCATTCCTTGTGATCCATCTTTTCAAGTTTTTCATTGAGATCCCCCAGAACCTGCTTAAGGTCACCAACAATAGCATAGTTTATTCTTACGTTCTTGTTGATCTCAGCAGCATCAATATCTATCTGAAGAATCTTAGCTTTGGATGCAAAAGTCTTGGCATTGCCGGTTACTCTGTCAGAGAATCTTGCACCTAAAGTGATCAAAAGGTCACACTCCGAAACGCCAAAGTTAGAGGTTTTGGTTCCGTGCATACCGATCATGCCTGTATAGAGCTTGTGAGTTCCGTCAAATGCACCCTTACCCATAAGCGTATCGCATACAGGAGCATCAATGAGCTCTGCAAACTCCTTAAGTTCCTTGGATGCTCCGGAGATAACAGCGCCGCCTCCGACATAGATAAAGGGTCTCTTGGAAGCCTTGATCATCTTAACCGCAGCTGCAATTTCATCGGAAGTATACTTTTTCTCAGGCTCTTCCTCAGAAATCTTCTCCTTACGATAATCGCAATGTGCCGCAGTAACATCCTTGGTGATATCCACAAGTACAGGACCGGGACGGCCTGTTCTTGCGATCTTGAAAGCTTTTCTCAAAGTCTCGGCAAGATCCTTAACATCTTTTACAATATAGCCGTGCTTAGTGATAGGCATTGTAATTCCGGCGATATCAACCTCCTGGAAGGTATCCTTGCCAAGAAGAGGCAGATTAACATTACAGGTAATCGCAACCATAGGCACTGAATCCATATATGCGGAAGCAATACCTGTAACCAGGTTGGTTGAACCGGGGCCTGAGGTAGCCATACATACGCCCACCTTGCCTGTTGATCTGGCATAGCCGTCTGCCGCATGGGCAGCTCCCTGCTCATGGGAGGTTCTGATATGCAGGAAGTTGTCCTGCTGTTTGTACAATTCATCGTAGATATTAAGGATTGTTCCTCCGGGATAACCAAAAACGGTATCTACTCCCTGTTCCTTAAGACATTCAAGAACAATCTGTGCTCCTGTAAGCTGCATTTTTTCACACTCCTCGTCTGGCAAATATTATTTTGAAGTACCGGGAATCTCAAGGATTGCTCCTCTGTTTCCGCTGGTAACAAGTTCTCTGTATCTTGCAAGATAGCCGGTTGTTACCTTGGGCTCTCTTGGCTGCCACTTAGCTCTTCTTGCAGCAAGCTCCTCATCGGATACCTTGACATTAAGAGCATTATTAGGAATATCAACGCTGATGATATCGCCTTCTTCAACAAGTGCGATAGGTCCGCCAACAGCAGCCTCAGGAGATACGTGTCCGATGGACGCTCCCCTACTTGCTCCGGAGAATCTTCCGTCTGTTATAAGTGCAACAGTTGAGCCAAGGCCCATTCCGGCGATAGCTGATGTAGGATTGAGCATCTCTCTCATTCCGGGGCCACCCTTAGGGCCTTCGTATCTGATAACTACTACATCACCCTCTTTAATCTTGCCACCAAGAATTGCGGAAATAGCATCTTCTTCACAGTCAAATACTCTTGCAGGACCCTCATGGGTCATCATCTCAGGTGCAACTGCAGATTTCTTGACGATACCTGTATCAGGTGCAAGATTGCCCTTAAGAACAGCAATTCCACCTGACTGCATATATGGATTCTCAATAGGTCTGATAACTTCAGGATTGAGATTAGTTACACCTTCAAGGTTCTCCTTGATAGTCTTACCTGTAACTGTAATAAGATCGGTATTCAAAAGATCCTTCTTAACCAGCTCAGACATTACAGCAAGAACACCGCCTGCCTCGTTCAGATCTTCCATGTAAGTAGGACCAGCAGGAGCCAGATGGCAAAGGTTAGGGGTTCTTGAAGATACTTCATTAGCAATCTCCATGTTGAGATCAACCCCTGCCTCATGTGCGATAGCAGGAAGGTGAAGCATTGTATTGGTTGAGCATCCAAGAGCCATATCCATAGCAAGCGCATTCATAAATGCTTCCTTGGTCATAATATCTCTTGGTCTGATATTTTTCTCAATAAGATTCATTACTGCATAGCCGGCCTTCTTGGCAAGTCTGATTCTTGCAGAATATACCGCAGGAATAGTACCGTTACCGGGAAGTCCCATTCCGATTGACTCTGTGAGGCAGTTCATGGAATTGGCTGTATACATACCTGAGCAGGAGCCGCAGGTAGGACATGCCTTTTCTTCGTACTCGCAGAGCTTGGCATTGGTCATCTTGCCTGCAGATACCGAACCAACTGCTTCAAACATGGCAGAAAGTGAAGTCTTGTGACCATCTACTCTTCCTGCCATCATAGGACCGCCAGAAACAAATACTGTAGGAATATTAACACGGGCAGCTGCCATAAGAAGTCCCGGTACATTTTTATCACAGTTGGGTATGCATACCATTCCGTCAAAAGCATGTGCCTTAGCAAGACACTCAGTGGAATCGGCTATAAGATCTCTGGTAACAAGGGAATATTTCATTCCGATATGTCCCATGGCAATGCCGTCGCAAACAGCAATAGCAGGAACAACTACGGGCATACCACCGGCTTCTGCAACCGCAAGCTTAACAGCCTCAGTAATCTTATCCAGATTCATGTGTCCCGGAACGATCTCATTGTATGAGCTGACAATACCGATAAGAGGTTTTCTTCTCTCCTCTTCGGTAAATCCAAGTGCATTAAATAAACTTCTGTGTGGAGCCTGCTGAAGGCCTTCCATAACTCTGTCACTATTCATAGCCATGTTCTCTCTCCTTTACCTTGTATAAACCAAAAAATTTTCATTTTCATATCTGACATGCATTGATTCAATATAGTCCCAGTTAATATCATCGTGAAATGCATAGAATTTCCAATGATTTTCTCCCAGATATTCATCCTCGAGAAGGACCTTATCAAGAATCACCAGATCACATCCTGTTACATCCGTATTCAGACAATCAATGTTCCAACCAAATTTCAAAAGATATCTCTGATCACAGTCCAGAGCGGCAATCTTGCTCTTATTTGAAACATTCGCAACATACAGTGAGTTGAAAAGATCATTTTCCCTCTCACCCAGCTGCATATTGAACTGAGGACCCGAAATACGTATCAAAAAGTAGATAAATATCACCAAAACAGGTAAATACACAAATGCTGAATTATACCATTTATCTGTTTTATTAATTATCTCAATTTCCTTATGGGGTGCATTATCAGCATCTGTATTTTCCATAATACCGTTGTAGATGCGAATGCCGAAGTTAATGATTTTCTCCAAAACTCCGCAGATACACAGCGATATTAGAACTCCTCCAAAGAAAAAGCTCTCAGCATAAGGAAGTTCGTGCCTGATTACAAGCATAAATCCCACAAGAATAAAATTAACAATAACAATCAAATTAATAACGGTTCTGCTGTACTCAAAGTGTCTGATACATTCTACCAGCAGTACCGATAATCCTGTTACCAGGAACAAAATGACTACCATGCTGACGCCGGGAGTGATCATCTCAAGAACTTCAAAGATCCAATTACCAAATTGCCTGCTGAAAGCCTGCGTATCAATCTTTTGTACATACGCCTGCGACATCATCAGATCCGCACCTGTAAACCAGGCTTTCCCCGGAGTTCTCAGAAGTACTGAGGACTTAAGCCCGCCGTATTTCTCCATGGCACCTTCCGCATTGACCAGCAGATTGGTTCCCAATGACAGCCACACTGCAGAATATAAGAACATGGTCACAATCATGGAAACAGCTGAAACTCCAAGTATACCCTTAAGCTTTCTGTAGTATATGTTCTCGGAATTGTTCCCATATACGCTGCGACTTCTCATTCCATTGATAAAGAGGAATGTAAAAGCCGCAACACAGGTAGGTAAAACCCATAACACACTTATCGGCACAGTATAAATGCCAAGCACCATGAAGAATCCAAGGAGCTTAAAATGCGGTTTCCTGCTCTCTCCCGCTTTGCATATATCTCCCAAAAGATATATGCCGGCAAGAAAACATGTGGTTCCAAGTGTATAACCTCTTCCCTGAACACTGAACTCATTCACCATCTTCATGGAAGCATATAGAATTGTCGACGCCAGTGGAAGTCCGTGAGAATAATATCTTGAAGTTATCTTGTACATAAGTATCAGATTGACGATTGCACAGACAAAAGATACTCCTCTAAGTCCCAGATAAGAATTCCCAAGCAGTGTAAGTATTGAAGCAATAACCGCATAACCTATATGGTCATTTGGCATAGTCCAGTGCAAAGCCGAATAAACAGGACCTCTGCTGATGAAATTGTAATAGGTATACAGTTCCGTAAATACAGGAGTAATGGCAAACATTCTCCATAAGTAATAGGCTCCCATCCCGATAATAAATAACGTGACCGCAATGGTCTCTGGTTCATGGGGTAAAAAATTGTATACCTTCTTTTCAGTTTTAGCTATTAATGATTCGTTCAGCAATCAGGTCTCCCATTTCGCTGCAGCTGGTCTTGGTAAATGCCGATTCTTCTGACTTAGGCAGAATATCAACGGTTCTATAGCCCTCTTCCAGGACTTTTTTAACAGCATTCTCAATTGCATCAGCTTCCTTGTCAAAGTTGAAGCTGTATCTAAGCATCATTGCAGCGGAAAGTATTGTAGCTATAGGATTGGCAATGTTCTGTCCGGCGATATCCGGAGCACTGCCGTGACTTGGCTCGTAAAGTCCAAATGTCGTGTCATTAAGTGAAGCACTGGGAAGCATACCAATGGAGCCGGTAATCATGCTTGCTTCATCGGAAAGGATATCCCCGAACATATTCTCAGTAAGGACCACATCAAACTGAGCAGGATCCTTAACGAGCTGCATTGCACAGTTATCTACAAGCATATGTTCAAGAGTTACATCGGGATAGTCCTTAGCAACTTCCTCTACAACCTTTCTCCAAAGTCTGGAGGAATCAAGGACGTTAGCTTTATCTACACTTATTACGCTCTTTCTGCGCTTTCTTGCAACATCGAAGGCGCGGATGGCAATACGGCGGATCTCGCTCTCCTTGTAAGTAAGTGTATCAGTTGCTACAAGTTCGCCCTCTACTTCATCAGTATGTCTATCGCCAAAGTAGAGTCCACCGGTAAGCTCTCGCATAATCAGCATATCAAAGCCCTTCTCGCCGGTTGAAGCCTTAAGAGGACATGCATCCTTAAGCTGAGGATAAAGGTAAGCAGGTCTTAAATTAGCGAATAGATTAAGACTCTTTCTAAGTTTAAGAAGTCCGGCCTCAGGACGAAGTGAAGGCTCAAGCTTGTACCAGGGCGATGTAGAGGTGTTGCCTCCGATAGATCCCATAAGTACTGCATCTGCAGCCTTGGCATCGGCAATCGCCTCATCGGTAAGAGGAACACCGCAGGCATCTATTGAACAGCCGCCCATCAGAATATCTTTGTAAACAAATTCATGCCCAAAAACCTCGGCAACCTTATCAAGAACCTTCTTAGCTTCTGTAACAATCTCAGGTCCGATTCCGTCACCGGGAATACAGGTAATGTTCTTCTTCATAATCTCCTCCGTAAATATTTGAGTTAAACCTGCGGAAGCTGTGAAAGTGACTTCTCAAGCTCAGCATCAGAAGGGATATAATCTGACATATCACCGTCGTTGAACTTCTGATATGCCACCATATCGAAATATCCTGTTCCTGTAAGACCAAATACAATGTTCTTCTCTTCTCCTGTCTCTTTACACTTAAGAGCCTCATCGATGGCAACTCTGATAGCATGGCTACTCTCAGGTGCAGGAAGAATACCCTCAACTCTTGAGAACATCTCAGCAGCTTCAAATACACTGGTCTGTTCCACAGCTCTTGCTGAGAGAAGTCCCTGATCGTACAGTTCGGAAACAACTGAGCTCATGCCGTGATAGCGAAGTCCTCCGGCATGGTTGGCTGAAGGCATAAATCCGCTTCCGAGAGTATACATCTTGGCAAGAGGACATACCTTACCGGTATCACAGAAGTCATACGCATATTTACCTCTTGTAAGTGAAGGACAGGAAGCAGGCTCAACAGCAATAATGTCATAATCAGCTTCACCTCTGAGCATCTCTCCAACGAAAGGAGAAATAAGTCCGCCAAGGTTAGATCCGCCACCTGCGCAGCCGATGATGGTATCTGCCTTGATTCCGTATTTATCAAGAGCTGCCTTGGTCTCAAGACCGATAACAGACTGGTGAAGAAGTACCTGAGAAAGTACAGATCCAAGAACGTATCTGTAGCCTTCCTTGGAGGTAGCTGCCTCTACAGCCTCTGAAATAGCACATCCAAGAGATCCGTTGGTTCCGGGGAACTCAGCGTTGATCTTTCTTCCAATCTCAGTATCCATAGAAGGTGAAGGTGTTACACTTGCGCCAAAGGTGCGCATTACTTCACGTCTAAAGGGTTTCTGCTCATAGGAAACCTTAACCATATATACATGACAGGCAAGATCAAAATATGCACAGGCCATGGAAAGTGCAGTTCCCCACTGACCTGCTCCGGTCTCTGTGGTAACGCCCTTAAGGCCCTGCTTCTTGGCATAATATGCCTGAGCAATAGCGGAATTAAGCTTGTGAGAGCCTGAGGTATTGTTTCCCTCAAACTTGTAATAGATATGAGCGGGAGTTCCAAGCTTTTTCTCAAGGAAATAAGCTCTTACAAGAGGTGAAGGTCTGTACATCTTGTAAAACTCTCTGATCTCATCCGGAATCGGAATGTAGGCATCGGTATCATTGAGCTCCTGAAGTGCCAGTTCGTGGCAGAAAATGTGTGACAGCTCATCAACTGTTACCGGCTTAAGTGTTGCAGGGTTAAGGATGGGTGCGGGCTTCTTCTTCATATCTGCCCTGACATTGTACCAATCCTTGGGTAATTCGTTCTCCTCTAAGTAAATCTTATAGGGTATGTTACTCATATTAACTCCTCCCAACGCGTATTTTTAAAAAGCCCGATTGGGTGACCCCAACCAGGCTTTCATAAGAGTCATTTTTGACTTACTTCTTCTTGGTATCGTTTGAATCATCAGATGTTACAACAGCATCCTCAGGCTTCTCAACCTCTACGATTGCTTCCTTAGCCATGGGGATACGGCAATTCTTGTTATTACCAAACTCAACAATTACAGTGTCATCATCGATATCGATAACAGTTCCAAAGAAACCGCCTGTTGTACGTACGCTATCGCCCACTGCAAGAGCTGAAAGAACCTGAGCCTTCTGCTTCTGCTCCTTCCTCTGAGGACGAATCATAATAAAGTATAAGAATCCGATGAAAACAACGTAAACCGCGATCATCATAAATGTGCCGCCTGCTGTAGCTCCCTGTGCAGCATCAGCTGTAAGTAATAATCCCATAATATCCTCCAAAAAACTTAAGATTAATAATACACCAATAAATAATACTAAAGATAAGATGATAATTCAAGTATGCAATATTTAACCTTTTTTTACATTACAAAATTAACCTTTTCGCCAATTTCGTGCAATGTTATATCCGTCTGAAACGGTATTTGCGTCAAATTCCTGCATGCCTTCCAGTTTCTTTTTCTTGTACTGAGCAAAGTTTCCGGCTTCTATGGCATCTCTGATTTCTTCCATCATATGATTGTAGAAATACAGATTGTGAAGAACACAAAGGCGAAGTCCCAGCATCTCATTGGCCTTAAGAAGATGCCTGATATAGCCCTTGGAATATCTCTGACAGGCAGGACATTTACAGCCTTCCTCTATAGGGCTGTCATCCAGCTCATATCTGGCATTCAAAAGATTGATATGTCCTCTGTTCGTGTATAGATGACCGTGACGACCGTTTCTGCTTGGATATACGCAGTCAAAGAAGTCTACTCCTCTTTCAACAGCTTCAAGAATATTGGCAGGAGTTCCGACTCCCATGAGATATGTAGGTTTATTCTCAGGAAGATAAGGCACTACTGTCTCCAAAACATGGTACATCTCTTCGTGGCTCTCTCCTACAGCAAGACCGCCTACCGCATATCCATCCAGATCCAGATCACTGATGATCTTGGCATGCTCTATTCTGATATCATCAAATATCGCTCCCTGGTTAATACCAAACAGCATCTGATGCGGGTTAACCGTATAGGGAAGTCCGTTGAGCCTGTCCATTTCAGCCTTACAGCGTTTAAGCCATCTTGTTGTCCTATCCACCGACATCTGAACATATTCGTGTTCAGCCTTGGCGGAAGGGCACTCATCAAAGGCCATGGCAATTGTCGAGCCAAGATGAGACTGAATCCTCATACTCTGTTCCGGTCCCATGAAGAGCTTGTGACCGTCGATATGTGAGTGGAAGTAAACTCCCTCTTCCTTGATTTTTCTTGTCTTAGCAAGAGAAAAGACCTGGAACCCGCCTGAGTCTGTAAGAATAGGCTTATTACAGGACATAAACTTATGAAGTCCCCCCATTCTGTAGACCACATCGTCCCCCGGTCTTAAGTGCAGATGATAGGTATTGGACAGAACCACCTGAGTATCGATTTCTTCAAGATCCTGCGTTGAAACACCGCCTTTAATGGCTGCCACTGTAGCCACATTCATGAAAACAGGTGTCTGAATCTTGCCATGAACTGTAGTGAACTCAGCTCTCTTGGCATTTCCGTCCTTCTTAATTATTTTATACATTCAAACCTCTTATTTATTTAACGTAAATACTCCAGAATTCCTCCAGGCAGATATCATTTTCCGATATAAATGTGGCTGCGTCAACCCCAACATATCTGAAATGCCATGGCTCGAATTCTATACTGGTAATATCCTCTTTTCCCTTGGGGTATCTGAGGATAAAGCCATATTTGTAACTGTTGGCGGCCAGCCATTTGCCGGCTGCAGTATTACCAAAGCCTTCATCAAGGCTTGAATACCCATCACTTATGATATCAATAGCAAGTCCGATCTGATGCTCGGATGCTCCCGGAACGGTAACTGCCTGAGATGCCAGATTAAAAGCATCCATATAGGACATACCGCCTTCCATGTATCTCTTCACCTTGTTATTAAAGAGCATCGTCTGTCTGTCCATATCTCTATAAGGCGAACAGATAATCAGGCTGACTCCGTCCTTCCTTGCGGCTTTCATCATATCAAGAAGCGGTGTGATTATTCTCTCATCGCAGCGAAGATTGCCGCTGATGGTTCCGAGATGGAATTCATAATCATCCGGTATAGGATGCTGTTTGTTAACAAGAATAAGCTTCCAGTCATCGCTGTTAAACTCAGTCGTTCCTGATTCTGTATCTACGGTAGAATCCTCTTCCTCATAAGAGTCATCTCCCGTAGCATTCAGAATATCGTCAAGGGAAGCCTGCTTCTGTGGATCCAGATGTTCTGCCTCTGCAACATCAGGGTTCTCGCTGTCCTTGGCCTCCTCAATAAGTGAAGTATCGACATCTTCAATAACAGCAAGTCTTGCGTCGGATTCTGTAACAACAGTATCTGAAATTACAGTATCAGAAACAGCCTCCGATGAAAGACTGTCATTAACCGGAGTATTAACCTGTGTTGCAAAGCTGATTCCCACAGACATTGTCGGATATGCAAAGCTACTGCTGGTTGCAAAAAACAGTACTATGCACGCAAGAGAAGTAAAACGCTTGGCGTTTCTGTAGAAATAAAACAGTACATTGTAACAAAATATCATTGATAAAGCATAGGCTATACCTAAAAAAGAAAGCCTTTTGTGCTTTCGATTAAACTTCTCAACCTTGGAAACCACCTTCTGCTTAAAGGTAAGTTTCTTCTGCAAATTCCCCGCATTCATATCAGAAATCCCCTCAGATTCGGATATTTTGAAAATTAAAATAAAATTACGCTTTACATTATAGCTCGAATTTATGATAATTTCATTAGTTTTTGCTAATATTCCATTAACTTATTTGGTCAAAATAAAAAGATGGCGCAGCCATGGGTGTTAGCTTATAATAACTTTTAAATACAATTTGAGAAATTATTCGGAAAAGAGGTATTTATGGCAGGTTCAGGCTTTGGTAAAAATATCAGAATTTCAACCTTCGGTGAATCCCACGGAACAGCTTTGGGTGTCGTGATTGACGGCTTCCCCTCAGGCATGGAGCTAAACCCGGAGGACATTCAGAAACTCCTTGACAGACGTAAGCCCGGAACCAGCGAGGCAACAACACAGAGGAAGGAAGACGATCTGGTTGAGATACTGTCCGGAGTTTTCGAGGGTAAGACCACAGGAACACCTATTGCTCTCCTAGTCCGCAACACTTCCCAGAGATCTTCTGATTACAGTGATATCGCGAACTATTATCGCCCCGGTCATGCTGACTTTTGTTTTGATGCCAAATATGGATTCAGAGATTACAGAGGCGGCGGTAGATCCTCCGGAAGAGAAACTGTAGGCCGGGTTGCCGCAGGCGCTCTTTGCAAGAAGCTTTTGTCGCAGATGGGCATAGAAGTTATGGCATATACCAGATCCATCGGTGACGTTGAGATTGACTATTCCTCTTTTGACAAAGATGCAATTACCAGAACACCTACCTCAATGCCTGATGTCAAGGCCAGTGAACGAGCCATGGAACTAATCAGAAAATGCCGTGAAGAGGAAGATTCCATCGGCGGCACGATAGAATGCAGAATAACAGGCGTTCCTGCAGGAGTCGGAGAACCTGTTTTTGACAAGCTTGATGCTCTGTTGGCACAGGCCGTTGTAAGTATCGGTGCTGTGAAGGCAGTGGAATTCGGAGACGGTATTTCCGTTTCACGATACAAAGGTTCCGAAAACAATGACAACTTTATCATGTCAGGTGACAAAGTTACCAAGAAAACCAATCACAGCGGCGGCATTATCGGTGGCATAAGTGACGGCAGCGACATTCTTCTCCGCGCTCATATCAAGCCCACTCCAAGTATTGCCAGAACTCAGCAGACCGTTAACAAGTCCGGAGAAAATATCGATATCAACATCCACGGTCGCCATGATCCCGTTGTTGTTCCCAGGGCTGTCGTAGTCGTAGAAGCCATGTGTGCCATTGTTCTTTTGGATCTCATGATCTCAAACATGTCCAGCAGGGCCTCTTATATTACCGATTTCTATAACAAATAACTATAAGCATTACCTTTTTACTGATTATCTGTCTCATACAAAAAGCCATGTATCTCGACTCGTCAAGATACATGGCTTAAATAATCCGGTTATTTATCTATTACTTTTTCTCTTTTACATTATCAAGCTTATGGAATACAATGCAGTTCGGTCTTGAAACAGGAAGCTCAGGTCCGTTCATTACAAGTGTCCCCTTGTCCATATCCACTGTGAAGAATGTAAGTGAATCAGACTCGTGGTTAAGGGATACAAGATGCTTGTTATCAGGGAAAAGAGCTGCATCCTTGGGATACTCTCCCGCTATAGGAAGCTGAATCTTCTTGGTAAGAAGACCGGTCTCCTTGTCAACCTTATATACTACAACATTGTTCTCTCCTGCTGTTGAGCTAACGAGATAATTGTAATCCTCGGAGAATGTAAGAGCTGAGCTTGCAACGCCAAGAGAATCCGACTCATCTGAATTGGATACTGACTGAATCTTAGTGAATTCAGGCTCTCCGTCGATCTCTTCATACTGATATACGTCTATACCGCACTTCTGTTCAAGGCATACATAGAGGAACTTGCCGTCCTTGGAGAACTGCATATGTCTGGGTGATGATTCCTGATCGCAGTGGATAACATCAACCTCTTTGATCTTACCTGTATTAATGTCCAGAGAATAAATATTAACTCTATCCATACCAAGATCTGCAGCAAGCAGATATTTGTTGTCCTTGGAAACCTTGATGCACTGTACATGAGGTACATGGTTTCTGCCGGCTGCTGTGCCAAGACCCTTGTGATATCTCTCATCGGTTATCTCACCGATGGAACCATCCTCGTTAAGTTTGAGGATTGTGACCTTGCCATCATGATATCCGGCGGTTATAAGATAATTGTCATGCTGATCTTCATTGAGATAGCATCCTCTCATTCCGTTAATTGAAGCCTCATTAAGAAACTCAAGGCTTCCGTCTTCAAGAATATGATAGGACTCAACACCCGCATCGGTAATGGAATAAAGAGTCTTGTTGTCATGAGAAATGCCTATATATGAGGAATTGGTGATCTCAACCTTCTGTTTCTCTGTAAGTCGTCCATTCTTGAGATCCACGTCATAGATCCTGATTCCGTATTTGGTACCAAGTCCTGAAGTATAGCTTGAAACATAAGCTACATACTTGTCTTTTCCAGCCATTGTAAAACATGCCTCCTAAGCCTTATGAATAATCTTGCATTTAACATCATTCTAACACAAGAAAAAAAAACTTTAAATATGTAAAAAGTAATTGACACTAGTGCTGACTTTATTAAAATAAAGTAGATTGTTTATAATAATAAGTAAAAAGAGGAGTATGAAAATGGGAAAAGATCTGATAACTCTTGAACATATCACGAAATCTTACGACGGCACCACTATTCTGGATGACCTTAATCTTTCAATATATGAAAATTCCTTCGTTACACTGCTGGGGCCTTCAGGCTGTGGTAAGACCACAACCCTTAGAATAATCGGAGGCTTTGAGAAGCCTGATATGGGCCGTGTCATTTTTGACGGACAGGATATCACCTCTCTCGCCCCCAACAAGAGACAGCTCAACACTGTCTTTCAGAAATATGCTCTTTTTACCCATATGAATATCGCTGACAATATCGCATTTGGACTTAAGATCAAGAACAAATCCGATGCATACATCAGAGACAAGATCAGCTATGCGCTGAAACTGGTTAATCTCGAAGGCTACGAGAAACGTATGCCCGACTCACTCTCCGGCGGTCAGCAGCAGAGAATCGCCATCGCCAGAGCTATTGTTAACGAACCCAAGGTTCTTCTTCTGGACGAGCCACTCGGGGCACTGGACCTTAAGATGCGCCAAGACATGCAGTATGAGCTTAAGAGACTCAAAGAAGAGCTTGGCATCACCTTCATCTACGTAACCCATGATCAGGAAGAAGCTCTTACAATGTCAGATCATATCGTTGTAATGAACCAGGGCTACATCCAGCAGGAAGGCTCACCGGAGAAAATCTACAATGAACCTGAGAATGCCTTTGTTGCAGACTTTATCGGTGACAGCAACATCATCCGTGCAACCATGGTAAGAGACAAATTGGTTGATATTCTCGGTGCGAAGTTTGACTGCGTAGATACAGGTTTCGGTGAGAATAAGCCGGTTGACGTTGTTATAAGACCTGAGGACGTTGAGCTTGTCGCTCCTGAAGCAGGAACCATCGAAGGTGTCGTAACAGGCCTCACCTTCAAAGGTGTACACTATGAAATGGATGTAATGGCTAATGGCTATGAATGGCTTGTTCATTCAACCAAGCTCTCTGAAGTAGGTTCCAAGGTTGGTATCAAGGTAGATCCTTTTAATATTCAGATCATGAACGTACCTGAGTCTGAAGATGAGGAGGCAATCAGTGAAACTGTTTAAGAATAAAAAAAGCGCCTATCTAATGTCCTCTCCATACATTGCCTGGGCCCTGATTTTCATCGTGGTTCCCCTTTGCATGGTCATTTACTACGGCCTTACCGACTCCCACGGCGCCATGACTTTTTCAAATATCGCCACAATTGCCAAACCCGGATACCTCAAAGCACTTAGGCGCTCTGTTGGTCTGGCCCTTGCCAGCACACTTGTGTGCTTTATATTGGCCTATCCTTTGGGAATGATCCTGTCCTCCATGAAGCTTAAGAGGAATACTTTTCTTGTAACCCTCTTTATACTGCCCATGTGGATGAACTTCCTGTTAAGGACTCTTACCTGGATGACTCTTCTGGAAGGCAAAGGTGTTATCAACACAGTGCTGGAATTCCTGCATCTGCCTACAATAAACATCATCAACACGCCTTCAGCCATTATCCTTGGTATGGTATATAACTTCCTGCCCTTCATGATCCTTCCGATATACAACTCACTGTCAAGGATCGATGACAACGTGATCAATGCAGCAAGAGATCTGGGAGCTAACTCTTTACAGACCTTTTTGAGAATAACACTGCCCTTGTCAGTTCCCGGTATCATCAGCGGAATCACAATGGTATTTATACCGGCGCTTACAACCTTCGCGATTTCCACAATGCTGGGCGGATCCAAGATACTTCTGATCGGTAACGTCATTGAGCAGGAATTTACACAGCTCTATGACTGGCATCTTGGTAGCGGTCTCTCCATCGTGCTTATGATCTTCATCCTGATCAACATGGTGGTTGAATCAATATTTGATAAACAGGGAGGGCTTTCATGATGAAAAAAGTATTTGAAAGAGTATACCTTGCTCTCCTTTTGATCTTTATGTATGCCCCCATAGTTACTTTGATCGTTTTGTCCTTTAACTCAAGTAAATCAAGGGCAAAATGGGGCGGCTTTACCCTGAACTGGTATGTGAACCTTATGTCCGATGAGGCTGTTGCTTCAGCCCTTGTGAACACTCTTGCCATCGCTGTACTGGCCACTGTTTTTTCAACGATCATCGGAACCTTCACCTGCATAGCAATGATAGGAATCAGCAAAAAGATGCGCTCAGTCATCATGGGCATAACCAATATTCCCATGATCAATGCGGATATTGTAACAGGTATATCACTGATGCTGCTCTTTAGATTCCTTCACTTAAATTCAGGTTTTTCAACTATTCTTCTGGCTCACATAACCTTCAACATTCCCTTTGTAATGCTGAGCGTTATGCCAAGAATCAAGAACATGAACTTTTATGTATATGAGGCAGCACTGGACCTTGGTGCTTCACCTGCTTATGCATTTTCCAAGACTGTTTTGCCGGACCTTGTTCCCGGTATAGTGTCCGGAGCACTCATGGCCTTTACCATGTCACTTGATGACTTTATCATCACTTACTTCACCAAGGGTTCGGGCTTTGAAACACTTTCAACCCTTATCTACAGTGAGGTCAAAAAAGGTATTAAACCTGAAATTTACGCTCTTTCTGCAATAATCTTTGTCGTAGTGCTGGTTCTTTTGTTCATCGTCAACAGAGCACCTGCAAGTAAGACAAATAAAAAATAAAGGGGAAATTATGAAAAAAAGAATTATATCAATGATTCTTTCAGTCGCCATGACAGTATCCGTATTTGCCCTGTCCGGCTGTGGCTCCGATTCCGCCTCCGGAGAGAATGGCAAGCTCTATGTATACAACTGGGGCGAATACATTGACGAAGAAGTAATCGATGAATTTGAAGAAGAAACAGGCATCAAGGTAATATACGATACCTTTGAGAGCAACGAGATCATGTATGCCAAACTGGCTCAGGACTCCTCAGCCTATGATGTTGTGTGCCCTTCTGATTATATGGTTCAGAAGCTGATACAAAATGACCTGATTCAGGAGCTTGATTTTGGCAGCATTCCCAATTCAGCCAATATCGGTGCCCAGTACTATGAATCCGCTTCCGACTTTGATCCCGGCAACAAATACGCAGTGCCCTACTGCTGGGGAACCGTTGGTATCCTCTATAATAAGACCATGGTTGACGATGTGGTTGACAGCTGGGATATCCTGTGGGATGAGAAATATTCAGGTCAGATTCTTATGCAGGACTCAGTAAGAGACGCATTCATGGTATCCCTCTTAAGAAACGGTTATTCCATGAATACCAAAAACGAGGATGAACTCAGAGTCGCCACCGATGACCTCATTGCGCAGAAACCTCTCGTACAAGCCTATGTTATCGATCAGGTAAGAGACAAAATGATCGGCGAAGAAGCAGCCCTTGGCGTTATCTATTCCGGAGAAGCCATTTATACCGCCAGAGAGAATCCTGACCTTGTATATGTGGTTCCCAAGGAAGGCACCAATGTATGGATTGATTCCTGGGTTATCACCAAAGGCTCCAAGAACGTGGAGAATGCTAAGAAGTGGATTGATTTCATGTGCAGAGGCGATATCGCTCTTCGTAACTTTGAATATATAACCTACTCCACTCCCAATACCGTGGCTCAGGAGAATATCGAGGATGAGGACATCAAAAATTCCAAAGTGGCCTTCCCCGATCTTAGCACCTTCCCCACTGAGTCTTACCAGTACCTTGGTGAAGATGGAGATAAGCTCTATAACGATTCCTGGATGGAAGTAAAATCAGTAGATTAAAATAAGGCAAAATTAAGGCCAAGAGGATTACAACTAACCTCTTGGCCCATTTTTTCTGTAAAGTAAATATCTTATGGCCAGTTCTTATATACACCGTTCACACACACGCCTGCATATCCATTGGCAATCATCACCGCCTTATCGGATTCAGATATCATAGGTGTGGCATTATTTCCCGATACAACGTCAAAATAGTTACTTCCGTTATTTGCAACTCCCTTAAGTCCTATGGAAGCCATATTTCCTGCTCCCTTGGATAATGAGAAGGATGCCATCGCAACTCCCTTTGAATTGTACAGCATAGCAATATTTCCGGTTCTTGTGAGCGTTCCGCTACCGCCGGCGATTGGTACTGCAATAGACTCTGATGTTGCAGCTGCTTTCTGAACATATACTTCTATGTTGTCATGAAGATCCTTGGTAGGCACTTTATCATCATCTACATAGAAATGGAAAAAGACATTCTTCTCTTTCTCATCTGCTCCGATATGAAGCTTAATATATTCGGTACCGCTCTTGAAAGAGCACTCACAATAAGTCCCTGTACTGGTATGAGGTCCAACAAAATATGTATAGTTGTAGGTAGACCTAAACCACACCTCCTTGCATCCGCCGGCATCAATAGAAAGAACCGTATCACCAAAGTCAAAACAAGCAGGTATCTCGCTATAGGCATAGGCGGTATTTCCGGTAAGCCCCACCATCAGTAACAATGAGAAAAGAATTCCAACAATAGTTTTTAAAGAACGATTCTTACTAAACATATATACACCTCTCTCATAACAAAAATATGTTGTCCATCTATTTTATTATAGCCAATGTCCACTTAGGTAAACGATTAAATTTCTCTAAATATCATAATTTTGTTATTACTATTGCAGTGATTTATATTTCAGAAACCGATTTTATTTCAAAACATTCATATCAACATTGCCGCCAATTCCGGGCACCTGTCCTTTGGAGGTATACTGCCACATATCATAGCGGGTAGCTGTATAGGTTGGCAGATCCACATATTGGGCAAGCCATATCTTATAGTCAAGAAGACTTCCGGTGTTGATGCGATTCTCAAACCAAAGCTTGTTGGAATATACACCGCAGGAATATCCGGCGTTTTGAATCGTAGACAGGAAGGCTCTTGTAACTGCAGTACGCTCATCCGCACTTATAGCATCTCCTCGTCCGTTACTCTTCTCAACATCAATATAAACAGGATACTGAAGGCTATAGGGACTTATCAGCTCAAGAACCATGGAAGCCTCTTCCACAGCCTCTGCCTCATTAACAGCCTGCGAAAAGAAGTATACACCCACATTTAAACCTGCATTCTTGGCGCCGTTTATATTTTCGGAGAACATCGGATCCACAATAAGGGCTCCGGAGCTGGAACCTCTGTAGCCGCATCTTATGATGGCAAAATCAATACCCGCTCCCTTAACTGCACCCCAGTCAATATTTCCGTTATGCTTGGATACGTCAATTCCTTTGGTTCCGGCGTGAGCCTGCTCCACCTCTTCATTACTTGGCTGCTCAGGTTCGGCCGGTCTGTCAATGGTACCTGACTGAGCCTGCCTGCTTATTTCGGCAGCCCCTGCCTCCTCTTCTATCTGTGCAATCAGATCCTCAGCATCCTCTGAAATATCCTCATCATAGGATTCCTGAGGTTCTGTAGCTGTTTCCGCAGCGGCATCAGAGCTTTTGCCATCAGCTCCGCCTGTTGTTTCATCCACATCCTGAACTTTGGTATCTTCCTCTGCCACGTTGACCTGATCCTCGGTTTTGATCTCATCGGAGACATCAATCTTGGCATACTGGATTTTCTCAGCAACTGTAATGGTCTGGGATTTGGATGCTCTGTAGGTGGCATCGCCCTCAGTAATATCAGACATAAAGACTGTTATATCTCCGGTGGGTACTGTAGGAATATAGATTATTCCATCTCTGTCGGTATCATCGTAGATATTTGTGCCTTCACTGCTCTTAACAGACACGGTAAAAGGTACCTTGTCTATCAGCTTACCTGTCTCGCTGTCGGAGAACTTGATCTTCAGGTCTTTTTGAATAGACCTGAGCGAAATATCTACCACACAGTTTCTTGGCTCCCTTGACGCTCCCGCAACCGAAGAGTTGTCAATTCCGTGCTCGGCTCTAAGAGTGTCTCCGTCAATTGCCCCTACACTCAGAGCTTCCAGCGCACTGACTTCCTCAAATATGTTACTGTCTTGTGAACTTGCTAAATCTTCGCTCTCACTGTCATTTCCAAAAACAAAGAGTCCCATTATTATCACAATAATCAGGACTCCAGTTAATGCCAGAAGAACTCTTTGCATTGTTTTAACCATTTAAATAATCAACCCTCATATCGTTTCCTGTTACTGTTACGCTTGCCTTAGCCCCCATAACAAGCGCAAGTTGCGGATCCAGATGTCCGAAATCAGCATCCAGGATTATCGGCACTCCCAAGCCTTCCAGCATGGCTGTAACCGCATTGTACTGATCAACACCCATTATGTTGCTCTCAAAAGCTCCATAGGGTCTTCCGATAAGAAATCCCTTCGCACTGTCAAACCATCCGGCTTCCCTCAGATTCCAAAGAGATCTTCTTATTTCCAAAGTAGTAAAATCACAGGCTTCCAGCATCCAGATAACATCCGGATTCTCTTCATTGAACTTCTTCATGTTGTCAAATCTGGTACCTACAAGATGTTCCAGCACATCAAGACAACCTCCGAGGAGCACTCCGCTCATGCTAAGAGTCTGTGAATCCCCCGCCTTAACCGCCTTGCCTCCTACGCAGTCATAAGAAACCAGTATCTTATCCGCATCATAATCATAAGGAACGCTGAATAACTTCTCAAGGCTCGCCTCATCTCTTGGCGCTCCGTCCTCGAGAGGCGAAGTTCTTGGCCTTGGTCTTACGAATCTGTCATAGCCGGTAAAGCTCGTGCCTGTCCCTTCCAAAAGAGCAAATACATCATCCTCAGGCTTTTCCCAAGCCTTGGAAAAATGGCAAATGCAAGGTCCGTATATTCCCATTACACCGCTAATAGTAACCAAAGGGAATATAAAGTTGGTATTATCGGAATATCCCAGAAACCACTTAGGCTTAGCGGATTTAAGCGCTTCAAAGTCCACATAGGTTATGGTCTCGTTCATCAGCTCACCGCCGCCGGCAGATATAATAGCATCCACATCATCTCGTGTGTAGAATTCAACCAGTTCTTTGGCACATACTTTGGGGTCTGTGCTGATTCCTATACCGTCGCCGGTAAATACTGTCGGTCCCTCAATGATGTTGTAGCCACGTTCCTTAAGCTTTTTTACAGCCACACCGTACATTAGACTGTAGGGTTCAATAGACGGTGCAAATGCCGGAGCTGTGATTCCTATTGTATCTCCCTTGGAAATATATTCAGGTCGTTTAATCATAAATACTCCCAAAGAGCTGATTATCTGCTCTTTTTATTCTTGGTGTTCTTCTTGGAGGAATGAATATCCGCAAGTCTTGAATATGACTTCCTGTAATGTCTGTTCATCTTGTAGCATTCAAGAAGTGACAGATAATGTCCTTCTCCGTGTCTCATTACCGCAATATAAGCAATGCAGCCCTTATCAAGCACTGTAGCCACTGCCATTGCGTCATCCTCATTACTGCCTACGCAGTAAGCGCCGTCATTAAGCGCAAATATTGCATTGACATTTTTCTTGATATTATGGAAGTTCTGACCATCCTTGCCGTGCTCGTTGCTGGGAACCTTAACGCTGTAACCTATGAGCTGTGCAAAGTCATCCAACAGAGGCCTCATATGACTGGCTCTTCTTGATACTGTCATGACCGCTTCGGATTTGTTATGGATGATATACTTAACATCCGGTCTTCTTCTGTAGATTTCTTCATGAATACGCTTAACTCTCTCCGGTGTATCAGCTATATCGTAGATGATAACGCCTTCTTCCTTGTGAGAGTTAAAACCGACCTCTACACCATGATGCATATCGGTCTTGCATACATCGATAAGGAAATTGTTGCAGGCAACCTCCATATTCTCGGCTTCGTAGATTGCTTCTCTTGAGTTCTTGCCCATGCAGATAGTGCCATGATTGGCCATTATAATTCCATTTGAATCACTGTACTTTTTTACCGTGCGATATACATTGTCGGCGAGCTTCTCAGTGCCGGGGAGTGCGTAAGGTGCAACGGGAATCATAATGTCCTTGTCTTCTGAATAAGTAACTATCTTCTTAAGGCCAAGAGTGCCTGCGCAGGAAGCATACACCTGGTGTGTGTGCACTATGAACCTGATATCGTTACGAACCTTGTAGCAGGCAGCATGTACAGCCTTCTCACTTGATGGTTTGTACTTGCTTTCGTAGGACAGATCGTTAATGTTGACTGCCACTATCATCTCGGGAGTCAGATCTTCATATCTGATTCCGCTGGGTGTTATGAGAAAATGCTCTGCATCGATCCTGCAGCTGATATTCCCCCAGGTTCTAACCAGCAGTCCTATATCGTGTAATTCTCTGGAAACCTCTATTATGTGCTCCTTGGCCCCAAGAAGTTCCTCTTTGGTCAAAGCCATATGTAACCCTCCAAAATCCCCATATAATTTATCTTATCTGACCATTTCCCAAAATCTGGTACTTATAAGATGTAAGCTCCTTAAGTCCCATGGGACCTCTTGCATGAAGCTTTTGTGTGCTGATGCCTATCTCAGCACCAAAGCCGAACTCGAATCCATCGGTAAATCTTGTGGAAACATTGTGATAAACACAGGCTGCATCCACTCTTCCCAGGAACTTCTCTGCAGTCTCTTTGTTCTCTGTGATAATGGACTCAGAATGTCCGGTGTTGTATTTGTTAATATGGTCTATCGCTTCATCCACATTTTTAACTGTCTTAACAGAAATAATATAATCAAGATACTCTTTGCCAAAATCCTCTTCTGTGGCGTCCAGCGCATCTGCAAGAACTGCTTTCGCCTCCTTGTCGGCTCTGATCTCTACATTGTGCTCCTTCATAGCCTTGGCAAACAATGGTAAAAAAGCATCCTTGATATCTTCATGAACAACCAGCGATTCAGCTGCGTTACATACGCCAATTCTCTGGGTCTTGGCATTGATGATGATTGGAATTGCCTTCTCAAGGTCAGCATCCTTGTCCACATAAATGTGACAATTGCCGGTTCCTGTCTCGATAACGGGAATGTTGGAATTCTCCACAACTGCTCTGATAAGCCCCGCACTTCCTCTGGGAATAAGAACATCAACATAATCGTTCATCTGCATGAACTGTGTTGTAACGCTTCTGTCCGTATCCTCAATAAGCTGAACCGCATCAGGGTCAATTCCCTGCTGTGAAAGTGTATTTCTGATGGAATTGGTGATGGCGATATTGCTGTTTATGGCGTCGCTTCCACCCTTTAATATAACTGCGTTACCGGATTTAAAAGTAAGACTGAAGGCATCTGCCGTAACATTGGGTCTCGATTCATAAATGATTCCGATAACTCCAAGAGGCACTCTTACCTTCCTGATATGAAGACCGTTTGGTCTGTCGAAACTCTCTATTTCAGTGCCGATGGGATCCTCCAGGTCTGCAACCTGCCTAAGTCCCTCAGCCATAGCCTGAATTCTCTTATCATTAAGCATCAACCTGTCCAGCATGCCGGGATGCATGCCGTTTTGCTCACCGCGCTCATAGTCTTTCCGGTTGGCGGCGATAATGTCGGCAGAATTCTTAATAAGCCCGTCTGCTACTGCTAAAAGAGCTTTATTCTTCTGATCTGTCGTCAGATTCTGAATTGTATACTTAGTGCTTTTGGCCCTCTTACAAATCTCTAATAATTCCATACCAACCTCCTCAACAACTAAAAAACGCGCTCCTTTGATTATACCTAAGAATATGAGCATATTCAAGTTTGTAAGAAACTAACGCCCGGTCAGAGGCCTGTCAGGCCCTATCATTCGCTTCTTGTCATACTCCTTGGGGACGTGCCGTAGAACTTTTTAAACACATTGGAAAAATAGCTTACATCGCTGTATCCCGCCTGCTCCGCGATAGCCGATAGCTTTTCTTCGGTGCTTGTGATAAGCCTTTTGGCCTCCTGCATTCTGTACTGGGTAATATACTCCGTGAGGGTCATGTTCATCTCACTCTTAAACATCTTGCGAAGGTAGGTCTGGTTTACACACAGAGCCTCGGAAATATCCGAAATAGACATCCCTGCGTTGGAGTAATTGCCTTCGATATATTCCTTTGCAGCCTGGGCCACATCATGTTCTTTACTTACCTTTTTGCCCTTTTCAAATTCGATTCTCTTCTTGTAAAGGTAAATGACATTTTCCCTCATCTTCTCCGGGGTATCGGCAGATGCAAAAAACTTCTCCGGAACAAAATCATCCCCGTATATCTTATCAAGTGAAAAACCTGAACTGATAATATTGGTCATCAAAATACTTACGGCGCTGCTAAGAAGATTCATCTCAGTAAAACCGCCTGCTCCATCCCCTGATGCAGCCTGATTTCTTTCCCTTATCCTGTTCCACAGCTCATTTATGACATCCTCGGCATCCTCAGCCTGAAGGCTCTCGATATCCTTGTTCAGCCTGAAAATAGCATCCAGTGAGGTGTAGGAAACACTATCATTATTGTTTCTAATGTCCAAAAACCTTCCAAAGCCCTTTCCTGCCAGATAGTTAAGGGCCTTTTCATAAGCTCCCTTCACCGCAGAAATGTTGTCCGCTCTGGACAGAGCTATAACACTGTCTATTTCAAGCTGATTTTTGACAACCTGAATAAGATCGGAAAATTCATAACCCTTATAGCTTACAAGCTCCTTGTCATCATCAAATCTCATAAGCACAACAATGTTATTCTCATAGTCATGGAAGATCCTGAATTTACCCTGGATCTCAAGCTTATCCTCAAGCATTCTGGCAATGAGCCTCTCCCAGTTCATGAGGCTTTCAACAGAGTCCGCCTTGTCCCCCATGTCAGTGATGTCAAACTTAAAAAGAGCAAGAAGAAGCCCCTTTTCCTTGGCTTCTTCAGGTATCTTATCCCTGTCCGCCTCGTCGTAAAAAAGAGATAAAGCCTCCTCTTCACTTTCCCTGCCACTTCCGCAGCCGGCGTAAACAAGAGCCCTGAGCCTGTCCTCCAGATTCTTCTGTCCCGGAGTCATGTCAGTATTCTCAACAGCCTTTACGATATTGTCCTGAAGCTTCAAAAGGCTCAGGATAAGCTCCTCTTTTTCAAAGGGCTTGACTATATAGTCACAAACGCCTATCTTTACAGCCTTTCTGGCGTACTCAAATTCGTTGTTTCCCGTTATGAGAATAACTGATATATCAGGATAGTCCTTGGTAATACGCTCAGCCAGTTCAAGGCCGTTTATATAGGGCATGGTAATATCTGTCAGAACCACATCAGGATAGTACTCTTCAATTTTCTCCAGCGCTTCCTTCCCGTCATGGGCCTCGCAGCAGATCTCAAATCCATAGGCATTCCAGTCAATGCAGCCCCTTAAATATTCAAGAAAGATCGGCATGTCATCTACGATCATTATCTTAATCATGTTCTGATTCTCCGGTTCATTATTCTGTGTAAGGAAGCGTGATCACAACCTTTGTGCCGCTCCCCTTGGTGCTCTCTATCCTTGCGCCGTACTCATTGCCAAAATAGAGTTTAATTCTGTGAGAAACACTGTAGAGACCAAAATGGCTGCCTCCCTTAGTGGAATCATGGTCTGAAATCCCGGCGTCTTTTTCCGGAGCGTCAGAATCATCCATGGTCATACTCTTGACGTCCTCAGAAAGCAGGCTGTTCAGTTGTTTTAGCTCCTCAGCATCCATGCCTATTCCGTCGTCTTCAACGATCAGCTCGCAGGAATTGCTTTCGCCACGAACCACCATTTTTCCGGACACTGTTATCTTGCCCCACTCTGCCTTATTCTTGATACCGTGATAAATAGCATTCTCAACCAGAGGCTGCAGGGTCATCTTTGGAATCTGGCAGTTATCTATAGCCTCGTCGATATCTATCTCATAACTGAATTTATCGCCGTATCTCATGGTCTGAAGGTCCAGGTAATCCCTTATTATCTGACTTTCTCTCATAACCGTTACTATCTCTTCGCTGCCGGACAGAGAGTTTTTGTAATAATTTGCCAGTTTCTGAGTTACCCTGGCTGCTTCCTTGGAACGGTTCATTTCAATAAGCATAATGATTATATCCAGCGTATTATACAGAAAATGGGGCTTAACCTGCTCCTGAATAAGAGCCAGCTCATATTCTCTTTTCTTCTTGGCCTCGTCATCAACCTGCTTAAGAAGCTCAAGATTTCTCTGGGTCATATAGTTGAAGATTCGTCCCAGCCTTCCGATCTCGTCCTTGTATTTAAACCTGAATCTGAAACTCATATCCCCTTCAGCTATCTGCTCCGCACCGTCATGAAGCATTTTTAGGGGCCTGGTGATCATGTTTACCGAGACTGTCATTGACAGTAAAAGAAGTATCGCCGTAAGTCCGAAGGTTGTGCTCAGGATAAAACGAAGGTCTTTACCGGTAACATTGAACCTGTTCAGATTGGTAACTCCCACGATCATCCAGTCATACTGTTTAAGCGTATCTCTTGCTATAAGATATTTTTCCTTGTTGTATTTTATGCTGTTTTCTTTTCCCTGATAAAGAGAGTTAATAAGCTCTGTATCATTGTAGATAGGGTCCTTGGCATCAGACATGGAAATACAAACGCCGCCAGGATCATAGAGAAAATAGTAACTGATATCACTGTAGGAGGATTCGATAAGATAATCCTTATTCATGTTGATAAAAAGATATCCGAAGGGAGTTCCTGTAAGCACATTTATAACGTGCTTGCCCATGGTTATGATCTCCTTATCATCTCTTGTCATGATATTTTCAGTAGGATTCAGGAGAAAAGTCTTTCCTCCCGCACTTTGAAGCTCTTTTACATATTCGGATTCCCTGATTTCTTTTTCCATGCCCTGAAGCACCGGGTCCGTTGCGTAATAATGCCCCTGAGTATCAATGAAAACAATTGATGAGATTCCGTTATAGATAAGCAGTGACTGGGATAGCTGGGATATGATCCTGGAATCCCTTGTAACCTGCTTCATAGACTTGTCATTATAAAGGCCGCTGAATTCTATAGTCAGATTGTTGGAACAGAGCTCACCATTTTTCAGAACCGAATCAATCCTGTCGGACATGATCCTGATGTTCTCTTCGATGTGCTTGTTACCACGCTCCATAATGGCTCTGTTATAAAAAAACAGCATCAAAACAGTCAGCACCGCCATTGGGATAAGCGCTACCAGAAATGTCATGAATGCCATTTTATACTTGATGGATATGTTTCTGGCTCTTTCCTTGCCGATGCTAAGTCTTCCGGACCTGTAGGCCTCCATGTCCTTCAGGGACATATCCACGATATTCTTATTTTTAGCTTCAGGATTTTTCATAATGAATTAATTATAACATAAGAACAGCCAAGGGTATTTATCCCTTGGCTGCTACATGCTTAGCCCTTAACTGCTCCGCCGATTGTCATTGCGCTTTCAACCTGCTCTGAGAAGATTGAGTAAACAATGATGGCCGGGAATGAAGCAATAACCATGGTTGCTCCCATTCCGCCCCAGTCGGTTGTGAACTCTCCCTGGAAGAAAAGTACTCCAAGAGGAAGAGTCTTAAGTGCGGGAATACTTCCCACAACTACATTTGCCAGAATGAACTCATTCCAGGCATTGAGGAATATATAAATGATAAGTGTTACTGTAGCGGGTCTTACCAGAGGCTCAATTATCATGAAAAAGGTCTGATAAATTGTAGCTCCGTCCATGCAGGCTGCTTCCTCAAGCTCCATAGGAATTCCTTTGAAGAATCCGTAATAAACCATGCAGGAAAAAGCAAGGTTGATGGCTATGTAAGGAAAGATCAGTGACCATCTTGTTCCCATAAGGTGGAAGTTCTGTACCACCTTAACTACAGGGATCATAATAGCCTGAACAGGAATAAACATTCCAAGTCCCAGGAACAGTCTTGTGAAGGTTCTGCCCTTCCATACCATTCTGCTGGTAGCATATGAGAATAACAGTGCGCAAAAGATTGTAAGTGCCACAGTTCCCACAGAAACCAGTAAGCTGTTTAAGAAATACAGCGGTACATCATATTTGGTCCATGCTGTGATGTAGTTCTCATAATGCAGTGGCCAGGGAAATCCGAAAGGATTGGTAACAAAGATTTCCTGGTTGGTCTTGAAGGAGTAAAACAGCATCCAGATCAGTGGATATATGGAGAATGCCGCATAGATCCAGCAGAAAGCCACAAAAACGTAATGAAGTATTGATTTTTTACCTTCGTTATGCACTTCTCTTCCTCCTCGATCTTTCTTCTTCCTTCTTCTGGTCTTTTTCCCTGAAGATGAAGTTAATAACAAGCATTATCAGCATACACTCGATAACCATTATTGATGCTGCTGCTAGACCATAGCCGTAATTGGACTTCTTGAAGGCTGCATTATACATCATGTAGGTCAGTGTAAAGGTTGACTTGTTGGGGCCACCGCCGGTCAGGATGTTCATTTCGGTGAAGGCCTTGATACCACCTGTCAGTGAAATGATAAGGCAGAACTTGTAAGTCTCTGCAAGAAGAGGGATTGTGATCTTCATGTGAGCCTTAACGTTTGAGCATCCGTCGATTCTTGCTGCCTCATAGTAGTCAGAGGGGATAGACTTGATGCCCGCAACAATAAGTGCGAACTGATATCCCATCCACTGCCATGCGTTAACAAATGCAATAACATAAATAGCCTTGTATCTGTCACCCAGCCAGTTCTGTCTGAAATCTGAGCCAAAAGCCTCGAACAACTTGTTAAGAAGTCCTTCTCCGCTTAAGATTGCGCCCCAGAGCTGACATACAACGGTAACTGAAAGAATAACGGGGATGAAATATGCAACACGCAGGAACTTTCTTCCCTTCATCTTTTTATCAGAAATAGTAATGGCAAATACCGTAGCAAAAAACATCTGATAAACAGTGATAATAACCGCAAAGATCAACTGGTTTCTGTTAGATGTATAAAAAACTCTATCGCCAAACAGTTCCAAGTAATTCTTAAGACCTGTAAAATTCGGAATTGTGAGACCATTCCAGTCTGTGAAGCTGTAAGCAAAGACCTGGATGATCGGAATAAAATCAAATATTAAAAATACTACCAGTGCCGGCACAACGAAAAGAAAGATCGCCAGCTTGTTACCCATGTACTTTTTCATGGTGTTCTCCTATAAGTGGTGGTTAAGAAAATGAACGATTATTTTGCAATGGAATGGAGTGGCCGAAGTTTCAAGCCACTCCATGATAGTCAAGATTGTGAATTTGTATTACTGAGCATCTGCTACGTTCTCAACGAACTCGTCTGCTGTAAACTGTCCGGAAACAAGTCCCTGTGACTCAGACTGAATTGCATCGTTGAATGTAGAATTGGTAAGTCCCCATGTGAACTTAGTTGTTGATGTGATTGTAGGAAGTGTGTCTGAAAGCTTCTTCATCATTGCAGGATACTCAGAGTCAGGCTCTTTTCCTGTATCAAGTGCAACAAGAGGATTGTGTCTGTACATAACCTTAGCTTCGCAGTACTTCTCTGTGATGAACTCTGCTACTTCTGCTGCAAGAGCTGCGTTCTCTGAATCAGGGTTTACAGCAAAGCCTGATGCTGATCCGCCGCCTGAGAATGCTGCCTTACCAGCCTCGTATGAAGCCTCGTCAGCTGCAGGATAGAACATCCAGTCAACGTTGTCGCCAAGTTCCTTGGTTGCATCTTCAATGTACCACTGACCATTGATGAACATAGCAGCTTCGCCTGAAAGGAACTTCTGTGAAGCCTGGTCATAGTTGGTTGTTGTAGCATCTTCCTGGTAGAGTCCTGCTGCAACGAGCTTCTCCATCATCTTAGCAGCCTCAACGTAGCCCTCATCTGTTACAGATGCTGTGCCCTCGTCAAGAGCCTTGATTCCGCCTGTAGCGTATCTTGTAGCAATTACGTCATAAGCAGCTGCTGTGTTCCAGCCTTCCTGTCCGAAAAGTGCAAGAGGAGTGATTCCCTTACCCTTGAATACTTCGATGCAGTTAAGAAGATCATCATATGTCTTGGGAACTTCAAGTCCGTTCTCCTCAAAGAGAGCCTTGTTGTAGTACCAAAGAACATATTCCTGACCCGAGAATGGGAATGCATAGATGTTCCCATCCTCTGCGTAGGCAAGATCCTTGTTTGCATCATAGAGCTTGTCAAGGAATCCTGTTGACTGTGCTACGTCGTTAATAACCATGATCTGGTTTGACTCACGGAATGTATTGATAAGGTCTGTGCTTGCCTGATAGATATCAGGGAGCTGACCTGTAGCTGCAAGGGTCTTAAGTGTCTGGCCGTCATCCTGAGCCTGAACGATAAGGTTAAGCTCTACATTAGGATAAGCCTCTTTAAGCTGCTCTACAGCGTAATCATAAGGAACCTTGGTGTCATCATCTGCATACTGTGTGTAGATGCTAAGTGTTACCTTATCTCCGGAAGCTGTCTCTTCTGTCTTGGTCTCTTCTGTCGTGGTTTCAGCTGCAGGAGTCTCTGTCTGTGTCTCTGCAGGAGCTGCTGTGTCAGCAGGAGCTGAAGAACCTGTGCATCCAACAAGTGTTGATGCAGCAACTGTCATGCAAGCAATTGCACTAACTAATTTCTTTTTCATAAAAATACCCTTCCCTTCCCTTTATGCTGTTTCCGAGGCATTCGGAAACTTAAATATTGAGTACAGTACTCATTATAGGGAAGGCAAGGATATAAAAAAATGAGATATTCAAAATTGTTTTTGTAATTTTTAAAATATATCAGATATTCTTACAATGCTCCGTCATATTGGTCCTTACTACGCGAATTCCATTGTCAGTCACATTCCACTCGTGAATACAGGTATCACCGCAGGCAAAATAGACATCGGTTACCACAGGGAGTTTAAGAGCCGAACGATACAGCTGATTGATCATCCCGCCGTGGGATACAACAGCTATCTGGTCGTTCTCAGAGGCCTCGCTAAGAATGCGCTGCAGCACTTCATCAGCTCTTTTCCTGAATTCAACCTTGGATTCCTGTCCATAAACGGCCTGGTCTATCGGAAGATCCTTAACAGGCGGATATTTCTCGTTGGCTTCTTCGTAGGACAGTCCTGCAAGAAGACCGTTGTTAAACTCCATAAGATTCTCATCAAATATTATCGGAAGGCCGGTCTTTTCCGCGATATGTCTGGCTGACTGAGCTGCCCTTTTTAACGTACTGCAATAGATTTTATTTACCCGATAGTTAGAGGCTACGTATTCAGCCATTGCTTCAGCCTGCTTGTGGCCCCTTGGTGTCAGCTCAAAATCTGCTCTTCCTTCATGTACCTTCAATATGTCTGCTTCAGATTCACCATGTCTTATTATCAGTAATTTCATATTGCTCCTATTTCGGTCTGTTTAGTTCAATTGAGTATCTGTCTTGCAATAAGCTCTGCCGTATGCATGCCATCCATAGCGGCGGACATAATGCCGCCGGCATAGCCTGCACCTTCTCCGCATGGGAAAAGACCTTTTACATTCAGAGATTCACCATTCTCATCTCTTCCAATCCTAACAGGAGAAGAAGTTCTGCTCTCTACTCCGGATATAAGGGCATCATCATTGTTATACCCCTTGATGGTATGGCCAAACTTCTCCATCCCTTCAATAAAAGCCTTGTTTAGCTCGTCCGGCAGTATCTTATGTACTTCTGCGAATTCATAACTTCCTCTCATCGAAGGAAGGTTGAAAGATTTTCTGGCTGTAGCATTTAACTTAGTTTCTTCGCTACCGATTTCATTTTCTCCTGTAACAGCCTGTTTAAAGTCTATATAATACTCGACGGGAATCTTGCCCCCGGCCAGTTCATAAGCCTTTTCCTCGAGTTTTCTCTGAAATTCGACTCCCGACAGAACGTCATCGGATCCGAAATCCTTGGGATCAACGGTTATAATAATAGCGGAATTGGCGTTTTTACCATCTCGCTTGTTATAGCTCATTCCATTGATTGCAAGTCTACCCTCTTCAGAAGAAGCATTAACTACATATCCTCCGGGGCACATGCAGAAGGAATAAACACCTCTTTTGTCTGA
The DNA here is from genome assembly GCF_028539135.1 of Butyrivibrio sp. DSM 10294. Classification (NCBI taxonomy): domain Bacteria; kingdom Bacillati; phylum Bacillota; class Clostridia; order Lachnospirales; family Lachnospiraceae; genus Butyrivibrio; species Butyrivibrio sp. DSM 10294. Next base: position 401,092 of record NZ_JANSWL010000088.1, read on the forward strand.
AGCGGTCGCAACAAGCTTATATGGCGCTGCTCCAAGACTTCCGGTCTCTTCCATGCCATATTGTGAGAGATTTATAAGGCCCTGCCTGTGCTCAACTCTATAGCCGACAGCAAAGGGTTTGGGCTGCATTTCAACCTTGCAATCCTTAAGCATATAGAAGGTATCACGGGCACTGTGGCCTATGGCCAGAACTACTGCGTCTGCAGCTATTTCTTCATTGGGTGTCTTAACCGCCGTAATCCTGCCATTATCATAAACTATATCCGTAACCTGCGTTTCGAACCGAACCTCTCCGCCATTTTCAATTATCCTGTTCCTCATATTCTTCACCACATCGCAAAGAATATCAGTTCCGATATGAGGTTTAGCCTCATACATGATATTATCATTGGCACCGTTGGCTGTAAAAATCCTTAGTGCCTCTCTTCCACGGCCATCCTTATCCTTGACCATTGTATTGAGCTTGCCATCGGAAAAAGTTCCTGCACCGCCCTCACCGAATTGCACATTAGTCCCGGTATCCAAATCTCCGGTCTCCCAGAACTTATCAACCAGTTCCATTCTCTTCTCAACCTGTGCGCCTCTCTCCAAAAGAAGTGGCTTAAAACCGTTAAGTGCGAGCTCATATGCGCAGAAAAGTCCCGCAGGTCCTGCACCTATAACAATTATATTTTTACCACTGCTTCTTGCTTTTTCTCTTAGCTCCTCAGAAGACTTCTTTCCTTCATTAACAGGGTCAGATGAGTCCTTGCCCCCATTACCGAGAGCCATATTCCAGAAATCATACTTCTTTTCCTTGATAACAGAAGTATTCTTATCTCGGCACTTCTTAACTATTGATTCTTCATTTCCTGCCTTAACCTTCAAATCCACCATGAAAATGTGGTATATCTCCGGCTTTTTCCTGGCATCGATGGAGTGCCTTATTATCTCGAATTCACCTATACTGTCCTCTGAAATTCGTAAAAGCTTAGCAGATTTCTTCTTAAGAACTCTGCTAAGCTCCTCCCCATTCAGTTCTTTATTCTTATCATGTAAAAGCTTAATCTGATTAATTCTGATCATATTATTACCATTTCTTATTAAACATAGCTGTTCTTAATCAGCTTCCCAATATCTCTGTCATAGGTATACTCAGGACAAATGCTCTCATATTCCTCTTCATCCTCTGGCAGAAACTCACTCCACCCATAGACTCTGCATAGCATCGCTTCGAAGTTGTCCTCATTTACGTCATATGCCCCTTCAACGAACCTGACCTGAGACAATAGCTCCTCTTGCCCTATATTCTTGCCATAAAACAACCTGTCTTTTTTATATTTCCAATACTCAATAGCAATAATCATAGACCACCACTACTCTTTCAATAAATTGATTATCATCAGCATTGTAAACAGTTAGTCGTCTTAGTACATATATCTATACCATTCCAATAAAACCAGGATTGCTATAAGCATTACTTACACAAGTCGAATAGTACGTATTGTAACCGTATATATGACAGTGACCTGTGTATAAATTTATCCAGTCATGAAAATTGTTAGGTGCATATCGTCGGATTCAGTATCTGCGGCCTTCCAGTGCACAGTGACCGGTGGGGCCATGCATCCGATCATGTCGATTTTGGTGCTCAGGGCTCATTGAAGCGTTTAGCGCCATGAGACATGATCGGATGCATGCCCCACCGGTCACGTCCGTGAAACCAACACGTCCGGGAAACCAACATACTCTCGGCTTCAAATCGACGCCGCTGTTCCGGCAATGCTGCCACTCGTAAATGCCCACTGTAAATTGTAGCCACCGCATCTTCCATCAACATCAAGAATTTCACCTGCAAGATATACTCCGGGAAGCTTCTTGTAGGACAGATCACTTCCAACATCTCCCAGGCTTACACCACCGGTGGTTACCTGAGATGCCTGATATCCATAGCTCTCTGAAAGCTTAAGTTTAAGATTCCTATAATTATCAAGAATACAATCAGCCATACTTACCGAAATATTCTTCATTCGCATAGTCGGGCTAAGCTTCATTCTGCTAAGCACCATGTCATTTACATTACTGTTGGCAAAACCGTTCAGGAACTCTGCCAGTGTTCTGTCATCCTTTAGACGAAGCATGTCATTCTTAAGGGACTTAAAATCCTCGTCATCATAATCCGGGAAAAAGTTAATCACTGCATAAACAGGCTTTTTTTCCTCTACAAACCTTACAATCTCTCTGCTGGCCTGCATAACGGGAATACCCGAAATTCCATCCTTGGTAATCTGAAGCTCGCCGTATTCAGTAGCGATAGCTTCATTTCCTAGAGTGAAGGATATCTCTGAGATAGTCCTTACTCCGTTTTCCGGCATCATTTCTTCAGGATCAACTTTAAAGCCCACCAGTGCCGGATAAGTCTTCTTAATATTCATTCCTATCTGAGAACAGATATAATAACCATCTCCTGTTGACAGGGTGCTCTTGGCTCCTGACAGCGAACCTGTGCTTATAACACATTCGTCTGCCATGTACTCAGCTGTTGCGGTCTTAATAAGCAGCTTGTGCCGGCCGTCATCACACCTTGAAACTGCCTTGAACTGTTGATTGTATATAACCTCAACTCCAAGTCTGTCAATTTCATTCTTAAGCGCATTTACTACTGTCTGAGCCTGTCCGGAAGCAGGATAAATATAGCCATCCTCGCTCTTTACCACAACTCCGAGAGATTTCATGAAGCAAATAACATCTTCTACGCCGTAGATTCCTAGCCATTCCTTCATACGTGCTCTTGCTGAGAGATTGTAATACTCCTCTCTCATATCGAGATTAGTCAGGTTACAGCGGCCGTTTCCCGTCATGGATAGCTTCTTGCCCAACCTGTCATTCTTTTCCAAAATGGTGACATCCGCACCGTTTCTTGCAGAATAGATTGCTGCACACATTCCGGCAGCTCCGCCGCCAATAACAAAAATCCTCTTACTCAATTCCATTCCTCATATTCCTCAGGCTGCATCCTGCTTGCTATGCCGTGGAAGACACCGCCCAAAGGTATAAACCTAAGCTCATAGGTCTTGATTCGCTTAAGCGCAATGATGATCAGCATATAAACAATCCAGAATACCAATATGCAGATGAGTAGCGTAAGTGCGTCTCCTATGAGATTGACAAATATCATATTGATGAAATAGATGACAAGTCCGGCAGCTGCAGAAGCCGCAACCGGGAGCAAAAATGTACTCATAAACTCCTGTCTGTACTTGAGCATCTTAAATATCATCGAGAAACTAATAATATCATAAATCAGAAAACTGACAATATGCGTCAGAACAATTCCGTATAATCCAAGGTCAAGTACCACACCAAAGACAATATTTCCGATAACAAACACTCCCCAGCCTACAGAAAGATTGATTACCAGAAGAAGTGACTTACCCATGTGACTCATTAGCCATGAGCCAAATACAGCAAGGCAGGCAAGAAAAATAACAGGTGCAGCCAGTGTAAGTAGCGAGTTGGTGGTATCATTGCTCTTTCCAAACAGTGCAACATTAATTGTCTCTGAAAGGGCAAGGCACACAATAGTCACCGGAATAAAAACAACAGTAGAATATCTGATAAGCTTTTTAAGCCTGTCTCTTGCGACCTCATATTCATCGCGTTCAATCCGGGCCATTACCCTGTTCCAGGTCTTGATGAAAGGAAGACAGCATATTACGGAAAGCGCTGTAACTACAGGAAATACCTTACCCGACAGCATTCCATATTGAAGAAGAAGTTCGGTTCCTGCCGCATCCTTTTTATGAATGGCCATATAAATGCCCTCACTCAAAAGACTCATAAACGCAGGTGTCAGGTATAGATATAAAATAGGCCTTATACCGGAAATAACATCATTCTTATTATCAAGATACCTTGGCGCACCGTTTTTAATTATATCTGCGATTTCATTCTTCCTGATGGAAAAACTGATCATGATCTGAATAAAACAAATTATCGAAGCAATCAAAAGTCCGATGATGGAGCCTATTGAGCCATAAATAGCACTGTATTCCTGAACATGAAACAGCTCATTGACCTTGAGTCCGTAGAAATACATTATTACAGAAATTACTGTACCGGAAGCAGCGGCCGTTACAGCAAATAAAAGGTCGGAAATAACTATAGGCCTCGTATAACCAAGTCCCTGAAGGTATCCTCTGTACACGCCCTGAGCTCCGAATATCAGTGACATTATTGCTACAATCAAAAACTGCAGATAGCCTCTTCCCGACCCAAACAGGTTCTTGGAGATCACATAGCTTAAAGCAGCCAATAGTGCTCCTGTCACAAAGCTGATAAATACAAACAGCCTTCTGGACCTCTTCATATTGGTCTCTGCGTTAAGGAACTGACTTCTCCTGGCTCTTATTCGCACCATCAGCCATACGGCCTTTTGAACCGCAAGGACATAGCATCCGTAAAACATATAGAAAAAAGCAAAGGGAGCCGCCCCAAAACCGGAACCCAGATCCCCATATATCCTGTTACCTATGATCTTAAAGATCATGATTACTACAACAGACCAGAAAACAACAGATGTCAGAATGTCAGGTCTGATTCGTTTTTCCTCGGTGTAGCTTTTCATACAACTGCTCTCCCCAAATGTGAATTAGTCCCTTGTAATCCCCAAAAGATTCAGGATGTTCTCCTGTTTTGCCTCCATCACTGCAGCCTCCTCCGGCTCCATGTGATCATAGCCGCACAAATGCAGCATACTGTGGGCAATAAGAAACGCGAATTCCCTCTTTTCGCTATGGCCGTACTCCTTGGCCTGAGATCTCACCCTGTTCTCATTGATAACAATGTCACCGAACATAATATTTCCGGTATCCGGATTAAGAAGATCCACCTGTTGTTCTCCGTCAATAACTGAGAAATCCCCCGGTGTCTCATAGCTGACATTTGGAAAAGACAGGACATCCGTAGGCTTGTCAATCTCTCTGAATTCATTGTTCATCTCACGGATACCCTCATCGTCCGTGATAATAAGGCTGATCTCCACTTCATGCTCACAGCCTTCCTCCTCAAGAACCTTGGAAGCCACAGTCTTAGCCACTTCTTCAATGTCGAATTCAAACTCGGCATCAACTTCATTTTCAACGTAAAAAGTCATAATATAATTTCTCCCTCTTCAGGATCTTTCGCATGGTATCGAATTCCTTGAAGGTCACATCATAGTCCATTAGTTCACCGGACTCTCGTTTCTTTTTGAAAATGCCTTCAATTAAATCATCATAATTTATTGTAGCATTTTTATTCTGTTTTATCAGAAGCATAATTGAGGCAATTACAGTTTCGCATATCTGAACCGTCAGAGCCTCTTTTGATCTGGCACTTCCCTTCTTAGGGGCGATATATTCATGCAGATACTCAACAGCCTCCACAGGAAAGTCATTCTCGGTGTATAAAGGCTCAACATCCTTCCACTTGGTCTTATTCTCGGGAATTCCTATCCTGTGATAATAAGCGCAGGTCTTGATGGCTCTGGAATTAAGGCCAAGCTCATGTGCAACTCTCTCTGCCAGGTAGGCCGTATGAATAGCCCTGAAGTACTCATCCTTGTCCTTTTCCTTAAGGTTGGCTAAAAGGCTGTATTCAGGATCGTTGATATCCATGTATCTGTCATTTGTCTTTCTGATGACGTAAACGCCAAACATATTAAGAAAGATCAAAAGAATTGTCAGGTTCATCATCAGATTCAGAACAGGAATGATCATAAGATTAAAAGACAGCGTTCTGTTCTGAAAAAGCACATCATAAGCAACCAGCAGTATCGTCTGCATCATCATCGATATTGCAAGAGGATACCCAACAGCAGTGGTTTCCTTAAGATCTCTGAACATGGCGATTGCAACTGCTCCTGCCAGCACATATAGGAACAATTCGCCGATTCCGCCGTTTTCTTCCATCATCACAGAAATCAGCAGGAATCCCATTCCACTCACAAGGCCTATCTCAGCGTTGGAAAAAAGTGACAATATCACAAATAACGCCATATAGGGCCAGAACTGATTAGGAACAAAAGGAAGAACCACCGACAGTATCAATCCGGCAAAATAGCATATTACAAAGGGAAGTTTTTTGTCATAGTTCTCATAAGACAAAGCTCCCTTGCCTCTGGAAATCGCATCTGTCAGCATAAATACCACTGTTCCGCTGATAATAAATCCGCTGATGGTATTACGAAGTATCAGTTCATAGCTCTTACCCATCACGATTGAAAAGACTAAAACGGTAAGGCCTGTGAGCATAAACATTGCTCCGTAGATCAGCTTATACTTTTTGTCCAAAACACTCTGTGTATTCTCGCTCCCCATTGTCAGTGACGCTCCAGCTTCCTGATACTCTTGGTTTTCTGCTTATTGGCAGCTTTCTTCTCATAATCCTCATAGGCCTTAACGATCTTCTGAACGAGCGGATGACGAACAACGTCGCTGCTGGTAAGTGTGCAGAAACCTATATCATCAATGTTCTTAAGAACGCTCTGGGCAATATCAAGTCCTGATTTTACATCAGGAGCAAGGTCCTTCTGCGTAGCGTCACCGGTAATAATGACCTTGGACCCAAAGCCTATTCTTGTAAGGAACATCTTCATCTGCGCCGGTGTGGTATTCTGAGCTTCATCAAGAATAATAAAGGCGTTGTCCAGCGTTCTGCCTCGCATATATGCAAGGGGAGCCACTTCTATAAGGCCCTTTTCCATGTTTTTGATGAAATTCTCTGTACCCATAATCTGATAAAGAGCATCATATAATGGCCTGAGATAAGGATCTACCTTACTCTGAAGGTCACCGGGCAAAAATCCCAGCTTTTCTCCGGCTTCTATGGCAGGTCTGGTAAGGATGATCCTGCTGACCTCTTCCCTCTGAAAAGCCGTAATAGCCATTGCCATTGCAAGATACGTCTTACCTGTTCCGGCAGGTCCAAGACCGAATACGATCATTTTGTTTCTGATGGCATCGATATATTTTTTCTGTCCCAGTGTCTTGGGTTTAATCGGCTTACCTGAAATTGTATGGCATATAACGTCCTTGTCTATGTCTACAAGAATATTGTCATTATTCTTATAATGCTCTGCCTCACGGCTGGTATCTTCCTTGAGAGAAATGGCGTAATCAACGCTTTGCTCCTCTATGCGAGATCCTCTTCTTGACAGCTGTACAAGTTCTCTTATGATACCTGATGCCTTATTAGCACCTTCTTTATCGCCGATAATACGAAGCTCGCCGTTTCTGTCGATAATCTCTACATGAAGGCTGTTCTCGATCTTACGTATGTAGTTGTCGTTTTCCCCAAATATATTTCTCTCATCCTCTGCGGATAAGGAAAGTCTAAGCTCTGTTATTTCACTCATAAAATACTAATCCCCGTCTAAACTTAATGGTCCCTTACTTGTGATAAGGCTCCCCACTTATAATCTTATATCCTCTGTAAATCTGCTCCAGCAGAATTACTCTCATCATCTGATGCGGAAAAGTCATGTCGGAAAAGCTGATTTTCCCGTCTGCCCTTGATAAAACGCTGGAATGCAGACCAAGTGACCCGCCTATAACAAATTGAATATGACTGACACCACATATTCCTTTGTTATTTATAAAATCAGAAAAGCTCTCAGAAGAATATTTCTTGCCATCAATCGCAAGTGCGCAGACAAAAGCATGGTCATCAATGTTCTTAAGTATACGCTCCGCCTCTTTTTTCTTGATCTGCTCTTCTATAGCTGCAGGGGCATTGTCCGGAGTCTTCTCATCCGCCACCTCAACTATATTTAACTTGCAGTATCTGGAAAGCCTCTTGGAATACTCAGCGATCGCATCATTCCAATACTTTTCCTTGATCTTACCTACTGTAATTATCGTAATATTCATTTTCTGATCGTTCCACCTGTCAAAAGACCTTTTACCCCAAGATCTTTGTTCTTGGATTTAGCCATATAGAATACGGTTTGTTCCTCTTGTCTTTTCTTAAGAACAGGCATGTTGCCCTTTTTGTCGTCCGACATACCTTCAACTCTCTGAAGGCTTCCGTTCACACATTTGCCAAGCCATTCAGTGCAATTGCCGTTCATATCCACATCGATGATATACATATCTCCGTTGTACAAGCCGCCGACAAAGTTTCCGATTGCGTTCTGCAGATATACATCATCAGAATTCATGTAATCCGGATTGTAGTCGAAATGCTCCTGACCTTCTCCCTCAGGCTTGTCATCCTTCCAACTTCCCGTGTACATATGCTCTGTAACCACATATGTGCTGTATCCAGGGAAAAAACAGAACCATGCGCCTTCACCGGATCGTAGTCCCTGGGACCAGTCGCCATAGTAATACTGATTGTCAGTATATACAGCTAAACCTTTTCCTTCAGGAAGCCCCTGGTCATTCACATCGCCCAGGTAGTAAAAATCAGAAGTTCCCTTGAGGCTGTAGGACATAGCCTCGAACCGATCCAAATGAGCAAGATCTCTTACAGCATCAGTATTTCCATCCTGCCAGTATGTAAGCATCTCCTGGAGCTGAGCCTGCTTGTCATAGGATACATTCTTATAAACATCTTTAAGAAGAGGACCGGTTGTTGCATAAAAGCCGTTACCGGAAACATCTCCCTTAGCGGTCTGAAGATACTCCGAATACTGCACAGTCGATTTGCCTGATGAAGCAGTATCGGCCTCAGAAATTGAATTGTCTGATGAGCTATCAGGATTATCTGATGAGCCTGCGGATGATGCTGTATCTGCTCCCTGATTGCTACCGGATGCATCCATGGAAGCATATTCCACTGTATCGTCCGCCGGTCTTTGATCATCGCCTTTTTTTCTGCCTGAAAGGGCAAGAAAAGGTACGAGAATAAGTAAAATTACAGCTACTATCCCTGCGGTAATAGCCACCTTGATTTGTTCTTCTCTTTCCATAATTCCTCCAAAAACAGTCTAGATAATTATATCATAGATGTCTCTTATGGAATAATAAAAAGCACATTATCCATAGGTTTTCTACAGATAATGTGCTTATATTTCTTAGTTCAAAACGCTATTACTTATTAGAAAGATACTCATCGATACCCTTAGCCGCTGCCTTACCTGCGCCCATTGCAAGGATAACAGTAGCTGCACCAGTAACAGCATCACCACCGGCAAATACACCCTTCTTGGAGGTCTGTCCTGTAGCTTCCTCAGCAACGATGCACTTTCTTCTGTTGATCTCAAGTCCCTGAGTTGTGCTGGAAATAAGAGGGTTAGGTGATGTTCCAAGGGACATGATAACTGCATCGCACTCAATCTCAAACTCAGAACCGGGAACCTCAACAGGACTTCTTCTTCCTGACTCATCGGGCTCTCCAAGTTCCATTCTGATGCAGGTGATGCTCTTAACCCATCCGTTCTCATCCTCATGGATCTCAACAGGGTTGGTGAGAAGGTCAAAAATGATACCCTCTTCCTTAGCATGTCCAACCTCTTCCTTACGTGCAGGGAGCTCTTCCTCACCTCTTCTGTATACTACGTGAACCTCTGCTCCGAGACGAAGAGCTGTTCTTGCAGCATCCATAGCAACGTTACCGCCACCTACAACTACGCACTTTTTGGGTCTCATGATAGGTGTTCTTGAATTCTCATCGAAGGCCTTCATAAGGTTACTTCTTGTAAGGAACTCGTTGGCTGAAAATACACCCATAGCCTGCTCACCGGGGATATTCATGAATCTGGGAAGTCCGGCACCTGATCCGATAAATACAGCCTCAAAGCCTTCCTTCTCCATAAGATCGTCTACAGTAACGCTCTTACCGATAACTACGTCGGTCTCAAGCTTAACACCAAGCTTCTTAACGTTCTCAATCTCTTTCTTAACTACTGCGTCCTTAGGAAGACGGAACTCGGGAATACCATATACAAGTACGCCGCCTGCCTCATGAAGAGCCTCGAAGATTGTTACATCATAGCCCATCTTGGCAAGATCGCCTGCACAGGTAAGTCCTGAAGGACCTGAACCGATAATGGCTACCTTCTTGTTCTTCTTCTCCTTAGCGCCCTCGGGAACTACACCCATCTCTCTTGCAGTATCAGCAACATATCTCTCAAGCTTACCGATTGAAACGGCATCACCCTTAATTCCTCTTACGCACTGTCCCTCACACTGGCTTTCCTGAGGACATACACGTCCGCAGACAGCAGGAAGTGCACTGGACTTACTTATTGTCTGATAAGCGCCTTCTACATCACCCTCTTTTACCTGCTGGATAAATGCGGGGATGTCGATTGATACGGGACAACCCTGAACACATTTGGGGTTCTTGCAGTTAAGGCATCTTGTAGCTTCTTTTTCGGCTTCTTCTTTATTATAGCCAAGGCATACTTCCTTGAAGTTGGTTGCACGCTCTTTGGCATCCTGCTCTCTGACAGGAACTCTTACAAATCCATCCATCTATATAATCTCCTATCTGAATCTTCTTTTCTCATGTTTATTCGGTCTTCAAGGTCACATAAGCTCCAGCGCAAGCGCGGATCTATGTGACTTTGAATTCCTATATCATGTACAGTTGCCGCATCCGCCATGATGTGTCTTGCCTTCCTGAGCCTTGAGGTAAAGTCTGCCCTCTTCGGTCTTGTAGAGTTTCATACGGTTCATGGCCTGATCAAAATCAACCTTGTGTCCGTCAAACTCAGGGCCGTCTACACATGCAAACTTAACCTGCCCGTCAACAGTAAGACGGCAGGCACCGCACATTCCGGTTCCGTCTACCATGATAGGATTCATGCTGACAATAGTATGAATTCCAAGCTCCTTTGTGAGCTTGCATACGAATTTCATCATGATCATAGGTCCGATAGCTACGCAGTGATCATACTTGTTGCCTTCATCCCAAAGATCCTGAAGAGCCTTGGTAACCATACCGCTTCTTCCATATGAACCGTCATCTGTTGTGATATGAAGGTTACAAACAGATTTGAATCTGTCCTCCATTATTACAAGATCCTTGGTCTTGGCTCCGATAATAACATCACAGTCCACACCGTGCTCCTTAAGCCATTTAGCCTGAGGATAAACAGGAGCTGTTCCAACACCGCCTGCGATGAATACGATTTTCTTTTTCTTGAGTTCATCTATGCTCTCTTCGCAAAGATCCGAAGGCTTACCCAAAGGTCCTACAACATCGGCAAGCTCATCGCCGGCCTTGAGTTTGGACAGTTCGTAAGTCTCAGCTCCAATAGCCTGAACTACAATCTCTACAGTTCCCTTCTCTCTGTCATAATCGCAAATTGTAAGCGGGATTCTCTCTCCATCTTCATCAACGCGAATAATAAGGAACTGGCCCGGTAAACACGCACTTGCCACACGCGGAGCTTCAACAATCATCTGAAAAATGTTCGTAGTAAGCTCGTTTGCCTCTAAAATCTTGAACATAGTAATCCTCCTACATTGTAATTTCATACTTTTTTCATATTAAACGAAGCCGAATAGAAATTCAATCTTTATTTCTTTAAATCATTAAAGTATCAAAAAAATTTCACAAATCATCGATTCGAAATTGTTATCAGCGTATACTTGCCACTGGAGTCGTAGCCTAGTCTATTGACAGTTCCGTCGTGGGTATTTACCGCATAAATAAGACCCGTTGGCACCGTCGTACCATCATTGAGAACATGATTCTCAACAACCATATAGTACTCTCCGGCTCCTTCTATCTCGATATCGGATGTATAAATATACTCATTATGGCCTTCCTGACCACGAACCTTGCCTCCGGCATCAAGAAGAATATCAAGTCTTACCAAAGTGTTAACCAGCATATTTACAGCCTGCTCTGTGGAAACAAGGCGGGTGTAAATCAGGTGATAATCTCTTTCAACAATATCACTGCTGTTACCCTCTGCATCAAATGCAGCAAATTTAAAATGTGAAGTACCAACAGGCATTGTGATCGGAGACACGTACTGAATACCCTCTTCCATTGTGGGATCAGAGCCATCGGTTGTATAAAAAATTGTGAGTCCGGCGTCGCATACAGCGACGATCCTTGTATTCTGATTGTATTCCCCGCTGGCTTCCAGAATATCCGGATCCTTTGGTTTGCCTCTCTCAATTACAAACTTGTTCTCTATTACAGCACTTGCAATGCCATAGTCATTGATGGCCACTGTTTTGACTACATATTCACCCTCAATATCAAGAATGATCTCGTTCTCATAAGCAATGCTCTCTGCATCCGGATCCTGTCCGTTGACTGTGTAATATATCTTGTCGGAAGATCCGTCATTCATGAATACCGATACTGAAACGCTGTCATCAAAGTTTCCTCCTGCCGGAGCCATGACCGGAGAATGAGGAACGTATTTATCCTTAAGAGCCATCACCACCGGATCTGTACTTTCGCTAAACAGTGCTGCGATCTTGTCTGATTCACCGCTCTGACTGTATATTGAAATTATGCTCTCATAGGCATTGTTAATCTTGTCTTCCGTAAAAGCGGCTGAATTAATAATAAGCTGTAAAGCCTCAACAGCCTTATCATTTTCCCCATTCTCAAGATAATAATCTGATAATCTGAAAATTATATCTGAATTGGTAGGGTTTTCAGCGTTACCTTTCACAAGATACTCAATTGCTGCATCAAGATTGCCGGCATTACGGGCTGCTTCAGCCTCTTTCATGTACTTGGCAGCTGAGCCCTGATTCAAAAGTCCGTAGACGAAAATGCCCGCAGCTATCAGTAAAACTGCTGCAAAGACAGCATAAAAGATAAAGCGCCTGCCATAAAGGTTTTTGAGAAAAGCTATCCTCTTTTCCTTATTTTCCCTCTTAAGACGCTCCTCTTTGTTGAGCTCCTCTGCAACTCCTGAAAGAGTGGCATTTATTTCGTTTTCAACTTCAGGTTCAAAATCCGGGACAAAATTAATCTCCGTACCACAGCTGTCGCAGTACATATGTCCTTCAGGTATTTCGAGTCCGCAATTGGGGCATTTCATCTGATATCATTTCCTCTTAGAATGCATAATTGCTGCTTCATAGCAGTTATTCATCAGCATTGCGATGGTCATAGGTCCTACGCCGCCGGGAACCGGAGTAATATACCCCGCAACCTCCTTGGCACCTTCGAAGTCCACATCACCGCATAATTTTCCATCTTCATTTCTGTTGATGCCAACATCAATTACTACAGCGCCTTCTTTGATGTAGTCAGCCTTGATCATCTTGGCCTTGCCGACAGCTGCAATAAGAATATCCGCTCTCTTGCACACCTCTTTAAGGTCAGCCGTTCTTGAGTGAGCCACTGTAACTGTGGCATTCTCTCTAAGCATCAAAAGTGACATTGGCTTACCCACAATATTGGATCTTCCTACTATCACACACTCTTTTCCTGATATATCAATGTCCTTACAGCCTCTCTTAAGAAGCTGAATGACGCCTGCAGGTGTGCATGATACGAAGCCCTCCTCACCGATGCAAAGTGCTCCGACATTCATAGGATGGAATCCGTCAACATCCTTGGTGGGGGCAATGGCATCGATGACTGTCTTTTCATCGATATGTTTGGGAAGAGGCATCTGAACAAGAATTCCGTCCACCTCTTCCTTGTTGTTAAGTTCATCTATAAGCTTAAGAAGCTCTTCCTGAGTGGTCTCCTTGGGAAGTTCATAGGAAAGGGAATTGAATCCGATGTACTCGCAGGCCTTTTTCTTATTTCTGACATAAACCTGTGATGCGGGATCCTCACCCACAAGGATAACTGCCAAAGTAACCTCTGTACCCTGCTGCTTCAAAAGAGCTGTCTTCTCCTTTAACTCATCCTTGATCTGCTGTGATATTGCTTTTCCGTCAATTAACTGCGCGCTCATGGTATCCTCCGTAATATTCCTGATATCTCATCCGTGATTATTTAGAACAGCCCCGTTATCTTGCCCTCATCATTTACATCAATGTTGAATGCGGCAGGAGTCTTGGGAAGTCCGGGCATTGTCATAATAGTTCCTGTAAGAGCTACGACAAAACCTGCTCCGGCGGAAACATATACTTCACGAACCTGAATATTATAATCCTTAGGTCTTCCGAGAAGTGTAGGATCATCAGAAAGTGAGTACTGAGTCTTAGCCATACAAACAGGCAGCTTACCAAAGCCCATCTCTTCTATCTTGTCCAGCTGCTTAAGTGCAGAGCCGGCGAACTGTACTCCATCAGCGCCGTATATCTCTTTGGCAACTGTAGTAATCTTATCCTTAAGTGACAGCTCATCGGGATAAATAGGTGTGAAGTTGCTCTCTTTGGTCTCAAGTGTAGCAATAACCTCTTTTGCGAGAGCTTCTCCGCCTTCGCCGCCCTTAGCCCAAACCTCTGAAAGAGCGAACTTGCAGTCTCTCTCCTCGCAGAACTTTCTTACATACTCTGTTTCAGCCTCGGTATCTGTAAGGAAGGAGTTAAGTGTTACAACAACAGGAACTTTATATTTCTGAATGTTTTCAATGTGCTTTTCAAGATTTACGATGCCCTTTTTAAGCGCATCAAGGTTCTCGGTTCCAAGGTCGCTCTTAGGAACGCCGCCGTTATACTTAAGAGCTCTGATGGTTGCCACAAGAACAACAGCATCAGGCTTAAGACCTGCCATTCTGCACTTGATATCAAAGAATTTCTCTGCGCCAAGGTCAGCGCCAAACCCTGCCTCAGTTACGCAATAATCTGCCATTCCGAGAGCCAGTTTGGTTGCTCTTACAGAATTACAACCGTGAGCGATATTGGCGAAAGGTCCGCCGTGAATAAGAACCGGGTTATTTTCAAGGGTCTGAACAAGATTAGGCTTGATTGCATCCTTAAGAAGAGCCGCCATAGCTCCGACAGCATTGAGATCACCTGCTGTAACAGGCTTACCGTCTCTGGTGTAAGCAACTATGATCTTGCTAAGCCTCTCCTTGAGATCATTCATATCCTTAGCAAGGCACAGGATTGCCATGGTCTCAGTTGCAACAGTTATAACGAAATGGTCCTCTCTGGGAACACCGTCTGCCTTGGCTCCAAGGCCCACAACGATATTTCTGAGAGCTCTGTCGTTCATATCTTCACATCTCTTCCAGATTACCTGTCTGGTATCGATTTCCAACTGATTGCCCTGCTGGATATGGTTATCCAAAAGAGCAGCCAAAAGATTGGTGGCTGATGTGATAGCGTGAAAATCACCTGTAAAATGAAGATTGATATCTTCCATAGGAACAACCTGGGCATATCCGCCTCCACAGGCTCCTCCTTTTATTCCGAAACAAGGTCCCAGGGATGGCTCTCTAAGAGCAAGAACAGTCTTATAGCCCAGTCTGTTCATAGCATCTCCCAGTCCGATACTGGTTGTGGTCTTACCTTCCCCCGCAGGAGTAGGATTGATGGCGGTTACAAGAATAAGCTTGCCCTTCTTGTTTCCTTCAGCCTTTTTAAGATATTCTTCGGTAAGCTTAGCCTTGTACTTACCGTAGAATTCAAGGTCGTCTTCAACAATTCCGACTTTCTGTGCCACATCTCTGATGTGGAGCATCTTCGCTTCCTGAGCGATCTCGATATCACTTTTTACAGCCATAGGTCTCTCCATTTCCGCAGAATTAACTGCTTTGCTCTTCCCATATACAATTAAACAACATCTGACTCAGTCCCGTTAACATAAGCATCGAATTCTGCTTTGGTCATAAGAACCTTCCTTGGCTTGGTGCCTTCCTCGTCCCCCACGACTCCGGCTTCGCAGAGCTGATCCATGATCCTGGCCGCTCTGTTAAAGCCAATTTTGAAGACTCTCTGCAGCATTCCGATGGAAGCTTTTTCCTTTTCGATGATTATATTTCCAGCCTGAACGAAATATTCGTCAAGCTCTGAGCCTGAATCGCCGCCTGCAGAACCTGAAGAACCTCCGCCAAAGCTCTGCATGCTGTTAATCTGTTGTTCAACATCTTCGCCATAGGAAACATCAATCTTCTGATTCCTAAGGAAATCTGTGACTGCCTGTACCTCTTTATCCGAAACAAATGCGCCTTGTACTCTGGCAGGCTTGGTATAGCCCTGCGGATAAAAGAGCATATCACCCTTACCAAGAAGCTTCTCGGCGCCGTTGATATCAAGGATTGTTCTGGAATCCACACCGCTTGATACCGCAAATGCCACACGGCTGGGCATATTGGCCTTGATAAGACCTGTGATAACGTCCACGGAAGGACGCTGCGTAGCAATAATAAGATGGATACCTGCTGCTCTTGCCAGCTGAGTAAGTCTGCAGATGGCATCCTCAACTTCATTTGCGGATACCATCATAAGATCTGCAAGCTCGTCAACGATAACAACCAGCTGAGGAAGAACAGTCATGTTGGGATCATCACTACTCTCTGCTATCTTGTTATAGCCCTTAAGGTCTCTGACACCGGAATCGGCAAATTTCTTGTATCTGTTGGTCATCTCGGCAACAGCCCAGTTAAGCGCTGCCGCAGCCTTCTTGGGATCTGTAACTACAGGTATCATAAGATGCGGTATGCCGTTATATACCGAGAGTTCAACAATCTTAGGATCGATCATGATCATCTGAACTTCTTCGGGCTTAGCCTTGTAAATAAGGCTCATGATGATGGTATTGATACAAACCGACTTACCTGAACCTGTCGCACCTGCAATAAGAAGGTGAGGCATCTTGGCGATATCTGTAACGACAGTCTTACCGGCTATATCCTTACCCACTGCAAAAGCAAGCTTGGAATCAAAATTCTTGAATTCAGGAGATTCCAAAAGGTCGCGGAATGCAACCATTGTGTTTTCCTTGTTGGGAACCTCGATTCCAACAGCGGCTTTGCCGGGAATAGGCGCCTCAATACGTATATCCTTGGCTGCGAGATTCATCTTGATGTCATCTGCCAGTCCAACGATCTTGTTTACTCTTACTCCTGCCTCCGGCTGAAGCTCAAATCTAGTAACTGCAGGTCCCTGGCTGATATCTGTTACGGTTACATTGACGCCGAAGGTCTTAAGAGTATCCTGCAGCTTAAGTGCTGTTTCTTTGAGCTGTCTTGCAGAATCTGAATTCTTGTTTCTGCTACCTTTTTCAAGAAGAGATACGGGAGGAAAAACGTATTTCTTAGGAATCTTCCTCTTATGTTCCTCAATCTCCTGCTCCATTCCGGGGCTGGTGGTATGAGGTCCTGCAGTACCGCTAAGGGCCTGCTGCGTAGCTGATGAAGGTGCTGAGCCATCGATCTTGGAAGATGCATTTGGATTCCTTGAAATATGATCCTGTGCATGAATGACATAATCACCATTCATGCCATTCCCCAGATCTTCTGCATGGATAGGCACATCCGGCAGTATATCCTCATGATTGTCCTCTGCCCTTAGTGTAGCTACGGGCTTAACAGACTTAATCTGCCTGATCTTGGAGTCAACAGGCTCTGCATCATGCTCCTCCCCTTCATAGGAAGGTGTCTCCTGAACCTCATCATCCTCCTCATCAGAGTAGTCATCATCATAACCCATTCCGTGGATCACCGGACCTGTTCTCAGAACTCTCTGTCCATCAGGCTCAACGTCTGTCTCTATACCCTTATTCAGAATAATCTCATGAATATCGTCGTGAATTTCCTCGTCAGGAATAAATACTCTTTCGTTCTTGTCGGAGTTCTTATCTCTGCGCTCTTTCTCCCAGGCTTCGAACTCATCCTCGGACTCATCATCTTTCTCAAGAGCTGTGTCTATCATTACTCCGCTGACTTTTTTCTCCATGCGGAGGATCTTCTCATCCTCTTTCTGCTCGATGGCAAGACGTTTCTCTTCTTCTATCTGAGCTCGTCTCTCCTCCATCTTCTCTCTGCGTCGCTCAGCATAATCACGGTAGTTCTCAGCCTCTTCTCTGGTCTTGTCAATAATGCGTCTGCCATGCTTCTTGATACCACCAACGAAAGAATGCTGTGTAAATACCACAAGACTTGCAACTCCCAGAAGGAATATCAAGAGAAGACTTCCTGCCAGAGAAAGATATTTGTAGCATACATAAGCAAGGGATCCCGAGAAGAATCCTCCTCCGTTGTGCGCCATTCTGGCTGCGCCGTAAATAGCCGCAATATCATACCTCTCTGCATTCTGAGGTCGTCCTGTTATCAGTTCCAGTATAATTCCTATTAAAAAGAACAGAACAACACCTGAAACAATCTTCCTGATGGAAGCATTGGAGCCGAAATTGGCGATACCGATAAGCACGCCTCCCAGCATCACAATAGGTGCCACGTAAGCCGTAAAGCCGAATAATCCAAATAAAATGTCACTAAGAAAATTGCCGAATTTGCCGCAGATCCTGAAATTACACAGGAACAGAAAAATAGTAAGCGCGATCATCGCAATGGTTATGATCTCGCTCTTTAAAGAATAATCAAACTCCTCATCAGCCATTCTGGCTCTCTGAGCCTTGGCTCTTGATGTTCTGGCTGACCCTGAGCTCTTCCTGCTGTTTTTAGTTCCCCTTTTATTACTATTTGAAGCCATGTTTTCCCCATTAACAAAACTTATTTTAGTTCAAATAAAACTTATACAAAACTCAATATAGTATATCATTTTTGACCCCTTTATGCTATACTATCTACTGATTTTGAAGCATGAATTAGCTTTATACGCCGTAAAACGGCTATGGATAACATTTTAACATGTATTTATGAACAAGGAGGCAAAATGGAGTTCACACAGGAATTAGACACCGGTCTGTTCAAGATGATCGGCAATACAGAAACTTCTTTAAAGATCAGAGACGTAGCTGAAAAGTGCCGTCTCGTTAAGACAGAGCATGGAATCAAGGTTGAGATGACCTACACCGGCCCCAACGCCAGCAAATATATGCAGTACATCGAGAAGAACAAGGAAGAGCTTACCAAGTATCTTATGAATCCCGATGAGGCAGACCTCTATGAGTGGATGGAGCAGTCACACCAGACCGCCATCACCCTCAAGAAGCACGAGAAAGAGAAACTCATCATCTACGTTAACTACGATCCCGAGACCCGCTCAGCTATGACAGGTATCGCCGATGAGAATGTTACCATGAAGCTGGGTGCTCCTCTTATGGAGATCAACATCGACGAGCTCACAAGAGACCAGTTCAAGCTCAAGATCTACAACATGCTCCTTCTTGCAGATGAGATTGCAGTACTTATGGGCAACGCAGAGCTTCGCAAGATGGCCAACATCCAGATCGTTAAGACCTATCTCTCACAGCTCTATGACAAGTATCATGAGAAGGATAACGAGGATTTTAATATTTTCAACTAAATTAATCATGAATAATCGAGTATGCTGACTCCTAGTCGATTTCGCACACGAACAAAAGAGGTTATACCTGCTACGGTATAGCCTCTTATTTTTCATTTCTATTCATTCTTAAACATCAGCGTTCCCAGCGTATTCTCCGCCCAGGAATACTGGGACATATACTCTCCTCTGAAAGAATTGATAGCTGCGGGATTATCCTTTTTATACTCATAGTAATCGCAGTCTATCTGTGATACGTCAAGGCCTATGGCACCATACTTTCTGATGATAACGTCCTTACATTTCAGCTCAGTGAACACCTTTATAAGATCGCTGATCATATTTCTGATATAAGATTTGTGGTCTGCTCTCTCTTCCGACTCCTCGAAAATACCTTCCTCAAGCTCAGAAATTGAGCACATTCCGTCCCTGTCTATAAGATATGCAAGCAGTTCCTTGGTTTTTACGTAATGGAAATTGACGGGTGTACCATTAACATACACTTCAAAAGTGCCGAAAGCCCTCACTCTGACTGCCTTTGATCCCAACATCTCAAAATGGGGCGGGTACCTTAAATTCTCAATTTCGGTCCTCAGCATCTTTTCTGTCACAGGTTTCATAAGATAGCCACTGGCCCTAAGCTTGGTAAAAGCTTCTTCCAGATATTCGCTATATCCTGTTGTGAAGATGATATTTACTTTGGGATTGACGCTCTCTTTGATTTCCTTAGCCAGCTTCATCCCATCCATTCCCGGCATATCAATGTCGAGAAAAACAATGTCGGGATTAATATCTTTTGCAATGTTCAGAGCTTCCACCGAATCAGTGGATCTTGTTATCTCAGCGTCCTCAATTACCTCGCATATCGTATTGCACAGAGTTTTCACTGCAAGTTCTTCGTTATCAACCACCATTATTTTCATCTTTGTTTTCTCCCTTAATCTCGAGGGTCACCACCGTTCCTTTTCCGGGCTGACTCTCAATTTTAAGATCGCCGCCGCACATATTCCGCAGCCTGTAAGCCGTGCTGTACAGGCCTACGTGGCGCTTTCCGTTTGAATCTGTCGTCAGTTCCGTTAACGAAATCTTACTTGCATCAAATCCATCACCTGTATCGCTTACAGTTACATAATAACCGCTGCTCCCCTTCCCGGATCTTATGCTTATGCTTCCGCCCCGGTTTTTCTTTTCCACCGCATAGTTTATGGCGTTCTCAACCACCGTCATCAGCGCAAGGGGTGGAATTTTGAAATCCACTGCATTTATATCATATTCGACATGGATCTTATCTCCAAATCTGATGGCCTCAATGGAAAGATAGTCTTTTACATGTTCAAGCTCTTTTTCAAAAGGAATCAGACGATGATTATCGATATCAATAAGATTTGTTCGAAGATACCCTGCAAACAAAGAGATAGCGTGCTTAGCCTCAACCTGTGATATGTCCACAAGCGAATAAATACTGTTGAGCACATTGTAAATAAAATGAGGCTTTAGCCTGCTGGTGACAAGATCTGCCTGCATTCTTGAAATCTCAGCCTGATGCTGCATGGAAAGAAGATCTCTTGCCACCTGAATAAAGCTGTGTATGAATGCAACAGAAAGTGTAACCAACAGTGGCATGATAGTAACATCCTTGATAACACCCTTAAGAAACGAGCCTATAAGCGGAACAAAAATAAACATCGTAAAGCCGATTCTCTCACGATGATTAAAATATTTCCATCGTCTTATCAGGATAACGATTGCAAGAGCGCACGTTACATATCCGCCTACCTGTCCAATTATATATAGTGAGTCATATCCGATAGAATCAGCATTTTGAGTATAAATGCCTCCCACAAAATCCGTCACAAGCCAAAAAAGGCCGTATACTCCGCTGATGATCCCCCCTGCCAGGGCAGCTATACTTATTTTGGAATCTGCTTTTTCATAGGAATCCAGATAGAGAATAAAAAAGCCAAGGACCCCAAAATATGACAGATCACTAACTCCTGCCAGAAATGCTTCAAGCCATTTATGGGTCTCATAAAAAGAGACATTATACAGAACAAGGTTATCTGCAGCGCCGGCAAAAAGCATTATTATGTCGCTTAACATCATCATAAAGAAGATGTTAAGGCTTTTTGTTTTGCTGTATCCCGCTTTTACATTTCCCTGAAGTATTATCAGCATCATAATTGCAGCAAACAGCTGCAGATAAAAATTTAAATACGCCATGTATTAAAATCGCTCTTTCTCCTGCAAACGAATAACACCGATGATTTATAGAATAATTATACTATAAATCATCGGTGTTACAATAATTCATGTATTCATTTTCGACAACGCGTTATCACTTAGCCAAAGATTACCTTGAACAGATTCATCCTCATTGTGGTAATCCTGAACCTTACAGTCTTACTTCCGATGGTCTCTGTTCCATTTCCGGTTACCATGATCGTGGCGTTACCCTTATTGATGTTGTTGATGTAGCTTACAGTGTAGAGTGAAGGATCCACATCTGTCCATTTCTTATTTATCTTGACCATTACGCGGATCTCAGGCTCGATTGCATAGCCGGTGTACTCCTTTTTACCAACCTTTACATTCTTACCCTTCTTGTTCTTTTCCTTAGCTACTATCTTAGCCTTGCTAAAGTCGATTACTTCCGTCTTCTTCCTTATTACCGTGTAAGTACCGGATGCCTTCGTGTCTGAATAGTTGCCTCTTCCGGTAACTACGATCGTTACGACCTTATCGTTTTCTTCAGTTCCAAGGGTAAGCTTTTCATTAGAGCCAAGTTCCCTGTCACCAACGTAATACCTGAAGGTGTAATCCGATTTCTTAAGCTGCACTCCGTCAATTGATACATAAGGAGCAGATCTGTACTTGCCGGGCTTCTTGTAAATAAGGTCTTTGGCTTCAACCCTGGCCCCTTCTATCGATGCCCGAGAAATCTCATAGGTAACGGTAAGTCCCGCATGTCCCTTATAGTTGTTAATAAAGGTAATTCTGCATCTTCCGTTTCCTACCTTCTTGTTGTTAGAATATTTCAGCTTATAATCTTTTCCTTCTACCAGTTCATAGGTCTCTGTGGAGTCAGATGCATCTGTTCTGTTTACCTTGACGCTGATAGCCGGAACAGCGCCTCTTACATTGTAGTATACAACCGCGTCAGGATTGGAAAGTCCGGCAACAGCTTCGGATTCCCTGTCAGGTTTGATTGTGAATGTTTTAACCACACTGCCTTTATAGTTGCCGATACCGGTTACCATAACCTTGGCTTTACCTGCATCGATGTTCTTGCTGTAGCTTACAATGAAGTCCTTACCCTGCTCAAGTATCTCCTTGGAAGAACCTGCGGTAACGGTCAGCTCGCCAGGTTCCTCAGCACTTGTTATCTTAAGTTCCTGAGGTTTGCCATTAAATACATGGGCCTTGGCATTAAGCTTAACCTTAATGTTGGCTTCCTTCACTGTCTGCATAGTAACAACTTTGACAGGTATATCACTGATGCTGCCGGTAAAGTTGCCTCTTCCGGTAATGGTTATGGATGTGTCTTCCCTTATGGCAAGCTTGTTGCTAAGGGTGTAATCCTTGCTCTTAAGCTTATATCCGCTATAAACGATTGTCGGAACAAGCTTCTTGCCTGACTTAACGTTCATCTCATCAGGGTGTACCAAAAGTCCTCTCTCCTTAGCTTCTCCAAGATCAGCAGGAAGGATATGAAGTTCAAGCACTTTCTTTGACTTATAATATCCCTTACCGGTGACTCGGATAGTGGCAGGCTTCTTCTTACTGATGTTCCTGTTGTTACTGTAGCTTACGGTATAATCTATGCCTTCTCTGAGGACGCCATCAGCCTTGCTGGTTGCTCTGATAAGCGGCTTGATGGGCTGAGAAGTATAAACTATCTCGTATCTGCCTAGTTCTTCGTTGTAGTGAACACCGTCGTAAGGATTGTCGAAGAGTTCTGCGAAGTAGATACCGAAGTCTTCGTTTTCTTCATCTTCGTTCTTCTCCCAGCCTGCATAAAGGGTGATGTCCTCTTCTACAGCTGTATCAAAGTCGTAGAGGTTCAGACACTGAGGTTCCAAGTACCAGTCGATAAACTTATATCCCTTAGAAGTAGGATCAGGTGAAGGTCTGGTAGCCTTCTGGCCCTTTACTATAGCCTGGGTGGCAGGTGCAATACCTTCTTTGCCATTTAGATCAAAGATCACCTTGATCGCATCCTTTAGAATAACATTGGCGCTTATGATGACACCACCTCCGGAAGGATGTGTAAAGCTATAGGTTCCGTCTTCATTCTTGATAACTGTTATAGGGTTGCCGTCCGTATCGGTTACTGTTATATTCTCAACCTCATAGCCTTCATCAGCTTCAACGGTTATTATTACTGTCTCGTTGGCAGCAGGTGCAGTCGGAGCTATGGTAATCTTGCCATGTTCAGGCTGATTTATTACAGGAGGTACGATGGGCTTAGGCGCTTCACCGCCTCCGCCACCGCCGCCACCGCCTCCGCCGGAGTCACCACCGCCTTCGGTCTTGTCATAGCCGATAGCATAGGTTGAATACTTGCTGGCATATATAAATATATACTTAAGGAGAGTATCAACATAGTAACGGCCATCTTCAAAATCAGCTTTCAAGGGCTTGGAATCGCATTTAACAAAAGCTTCAGGGGATGCTCCATGCTTACGATATACAACTATCCCTGCTTTCTGCGTATCAAACGGAACAGCAATTTCAAGAACTGTAGTGTTTTCATTTCCAATTTTTTTAGGTTCTCCCGGTTCAACTGTTCCATTAGGCTCAATTCTGCTGATTGTTCTAAACAGAGAAATATCAAGGAATGTATCTATTACCTTGTCATCTGTCGCCAGAGCCTTGATATCATTTGCATCTGAACCTGTAACATCCTCTTCCGCTTTCTTTTCTACATCCAGCTTAATCTCTACATCCTTTTTACCAAGGGCAACTTCCAACTTTTGTTCAGGGGTGATAATATCGGCAAGGCCATCTACTGCCACAGGAGGTGTATCGTTCCCCATGACATTTACTATACTTGCCATTGACCCCTTGGTCTGAGGAATATGGAAATCTATGCTGGCTGTTTCGTTAACCGACACAGCAATCATTCTTGTCTCTGTGAATTCTCCGTCAAGAGTACGAACGACTACGTTATACCAACCATCCTCCAGGTCACTAAAAGGCTCAATATTAGCCGGTTGTCCAACTATTGTTGTTCCCGTCTTGGATGCAATCGCATTACTGCCCTTTTCAATGGTAACCAGAACAACAGTCGATTCATCCGAGTCGGTAGTAATATTTACCTCAATGGTTCCTGTGCCTGGGACGGAAGGTGTTGTGGTCGTCGAAGGTACATGGAAGTACATTTCTTTGCCGCTTTGTTCACTTTTATTTTTCGCTGTTGCAAATGCATAGAACTTATAATCCGTATCCGGAGATACAGTAAGGTTGTAGCTTATCGTACCATCGCCATTATTCACAGCAGACACCCTGGTTTCAGATTTATCAGTAAGTTTCTTATAAGAAAAACCGGTTGTGGCAGTATCGACAATAGGCCAAGGTGATACAAAGCCGTTTAGAGTTACCTGCGTTGAACTTAAATTCGTCACCTGAGTTGTTTTAACCGTAATATCACTGGCCATGGTATCTTTAGTTTTTGAGACAACTTTCAATTGTCCCGGGTGATAGCGAATACTATATTTATCGGATGGAAGTCCTGAAAGGATAATCGCGTCATTATAAGTACCTGCTGTCGATGTGCCTGTAGTATAAGCAACAGTTGGCAACCTCTCCCCAAATATACCAGACCTTGTATCACTGCCCTTAAATCCGTCATAAACCACTTCTGTTCTTACATATTCATCTTTTAAGTCAGACAGTGAATCACCGACCTTTACAACCAAATCTCTTGCATAAACATCAAGTGTTGCAAAGCTTATACTAAAACTAATCTCTTTTGGCTGAGCAACATAATTCCTGTTTGTATTAGGAATGGTTAGGATTACTTTATAACTTCCGGGCTCTGTAGGCGCAGCTTGTAAAACTGTGCCGTCGCTCTTTTGGTAAGTCACAATTAATTCAGATTCTGTAATCTCACCACCTGCTGCGCTGGCAGTTGAAAATCCCTTGATGGGCTCTCCTGTATACTCAGTCGAAACAACATTTCCTGTAACTTCAATTGTTGTAGTGCGCCTTGTTGGCCATACTGTAAGGGTTCCCGATTGATAGTGAATATTGTAGTTTACTGAACTCAGTCCCTTAGGCGTAATTGTATAACTTCCGGCAGGATCTCCTTTCTTGTACGAATATGTATAGGACAGCTTACCTCCTATATTTACATCTGTTTCACCATTCTCAAATCCTGCATAGGTTACTCCGTTATTTGTGGGATCCTCATTGTAGTAAATATCTGCATCTTTAGCGGTTACCGTTATTGTCCTCTTTACAATAGTAACCGTGGAGGAGCCTGCAGCAACAACCTCATCGCCCTTGATTATGTAGTAATAGATAGTTGTTGATCCTACATCTCTTCTCTCAGGACTTGTCTCATATCCGCTGCTCTGTACGTCCGAGACTGAAGGATTATTAAGAGGTATGGTGGTATAGTATACAGTTGGTGTAATTCCTTCCTGAACATCAGTTATCTTAACCTCTATACCATGATGTTTGCCGTCATATTCATAGGATCCGCCGCCTTCTACCTTGACGTTGAATCCAAGATCTGCGGTAAGAAGGTGATATGTTCCGTTCTTGGTAATTGCTTTGTAGTTGGAGGTAGTGTCTACCGAAACATTGATCGGATAGCTGCCTACATTGTCATTTCCTGTAAGGGCATTTTCACCATTCTTTGCATTTATGCTTACGTTGAATCTGTCTCCTGCAATAGGCTGCCTGCTCAGTGAATAAGTGAGCCTGTTAAGAGACGTTCCCTTAGTACTGAACTGGTCGTCAGCAGTTACTGTTATTTCCATCGGATAAATGGTAAACGGAACAGGCTTGCTGGCAAGTTCAGGATAGTTATCTGTTCCCTCAACTATTGCCTTAACATAGTATTTTCCTGCATTTGTAGGCGGAGTCTTTGTAAACGGTCCATTTGCGCTTTCACTGAAAAAGTATTCAGGTGTTCCAAAATCAGGCTGTGATATCGGTGTATGAGGTTCATCGCCATAGTACCAGCTGGGAACAGTGGGCTCTGACTTAAAGCTGTTGACACCGGTGTTAATAGTCCAGTCATGAACTGTAGTGTCAGCGTTTCCGTTGATCATGTAGCTTCCGGCCTTATCGCCTGAAAGTGTCAGAGCCCTAGCTCTATAAGAGTCAACATCAACTTTGGTGTTGTTCTCATATGTAGCAACAACCACGTTATCAGTGCTCTCTAAGTTGGTTACCTTAGCTGTTACACTCTTTTCTGTTGAATCATAGGTGAAGCTGTCCTTATTCCACCTGAGAGTAACCTCCTTGGGCTCTACTGTAAGTACTCCGTCTACAGGAGTGAAGGTATAGTTCTGTGTAGCTGTAACAG
Organism: Butyrivibrio sp. DSM 10294; assembly: GCF_028539135.1. Classification (NCBI taxonomy): domain Bacteria; kingdom Bacillati; phylum Bacillota; class Clostridia; order Lachnospirales; family Lachnospiraceae; genus Butyrivibrio; species Butyrivibrio sp. DSM 10294. The sequence continues at coordinate 427,885 of NZ_JANSWL010000088.1, forward strand.
ATGGAGTGATCGTATAACTATGGCCGGCATCTGTTGCTGCACCATACTGATTATAGCTGTAAGAATATGTAGGACTCAGGCTCTCACTAACTGCTGTATCACTTCCTTCGAAGCCGCTGTAACGAACATCGTCTGCGCCTGTTTCAGGAGCTTCACCATAAGTAATGGTCTTAGGCATAGCAGTCACTGTAACTTCCTTCTGTGTTATTGTAATGGTCTTAGATCCTGCTACTGAAGGATAATTGTCTGCGGTGATGTAGTAATAAACCGTTGCTGTGCCAACATTAGTCAGAACAGGAGATACACTGTAGCCACTGCCATAATTGGTGGCGGTGAGTTCGCTGTTGCCATAATATACTTCGCTATTTACTGCTTCCGGAGCCGGTGTAACTGTGATTCCATGAGGCAGGCCATCGTAAATTCCATTGTAGTCAGCAGCCGAATATGGCAATGTCTCACCTGTATTCGTGATGGTATAGATGCCGTTATAGGAGGTCACCTCATAATTCTCTGCTCCTATCGCTCCGATGCCGCCTGTAGCGATCCTTATAGGATATATTCCTGCAGCAGAGCGGTTGGTTGCGGTTGTAGTAACACTTACTCCCAGATTGTCACCGGGCACAAGACTTCCTGTCATGACATAGGAATCTGTTCCGGTCAGATCGACGATCTCAGCGCCATAGGCTCCGGTCTGATCCTTAGCAGTAAGAACAATCTGTCTCTTAGCAATGGTGAACTGTACACTACTTGTGACAGTACTGTAGTCAGAAGTTCCTGCGACAGTTGCCACTACCCAGTAGGTTCCTGCCTTGACAGGTACCCCACCCTCTGATAAAGCGCCGCTGTTTCCACTACTTGTCTTATCCGAGGAAATCTCACCGTTATTATCAAGATAATAGGTATAAGTTATACCCTCTGTACCATATTTGGCTTCAGCAACAGGGATGTTGGCATCATCGCCATAGGTCCAGCCGTTAAGAGAAACCTGCCTGGTAAAGCTGTTGTTATCATCAGCATTTATATTCCATACATGGCTGATATATGTACCGTTTTCCAAGGTGTAATTGTTTCTGTCAACGCCTTTAAGGGCTGTTGCAACAGCTGTATAGTTGCCGGCTGCTGTATTAACGTTATCGGTATAGCTTGAAACTTCTACATCGTCTTCGCCAAAGACATTACTAATTACGGCAGTAACCACCTTGGAGGTTCCGTCGTAGGTAAATATGTTCATGCTCCAGGACAGTGAAACAGATCTTGGATAAACCGTAAATGTAGCAGGCCTGTAATTTGTATCACCTGAAGGTTTATGGGTAATAGTATATGTTCCCGCAGGAGACCCCTGTTTGTAATTTGTCGTATAGTTGGTATCATTAAATCCCTCCGGCATTGGATCACCATAATACACTGCCGGCATACCGCTTATGTCTGTGTTTGTTGTGGTTGTGCTTCGGGTATATTCTATTGTTACAGGATCCAGTCCGTCATAATTATCCGTTCCGGGAACATATACCTGCATAGTATATTTATTATTGACAGAGTCATAACTTATTGCTGTTTTAACCGCTACTTCACCATACTTGGCAATACCAATATAGTTGAGTGAATCAGCCTCATCCGGGAAACCATTGCCTGTTGCATAGAGAAGTTCCGCAGTTACAATCCAGGCATTATCAGTAGCCTTGACTATTGACCAGGATTTTGTCCTGGCATCATTGTCAAGGTCCAGCGTATAATTGGACGCCTTTTCTCCAGTTATTCCCGTAATCTTGGCAGTATAATCACCAACATCTACAGCGCTGGTTTTGTAGAACAAGGATTCTATAAGCCCGGTCTCATATGTAGCTGAGACATAATTTCTGTCACAGGTCTCAATTCCGTTCAGTGTTGCTTTAATACCCTGCTCTTTTCCCGTATAACTTAATGATGTAGTCTCAGGCCATGTTACTGTAGTGATTTCCTTGGGATTAACAGTAAGTCTGCCGGAAATATATTCCACATCGTAATTGGACGAGCTAAGTCCCTGACCTATTATGCTATAGACATTATCTTCGGAGCTCACATCACCATATCTTACATAATCAGTACTGTAACTTATCATGCTGCTTCCGAATATAGTATCTGCGCTGTCTCCGGTCTTAAGTCCTGACACATTAAGGCTTGAAGCAGGATGTTCAGATACCATGCTGTTCATAACATCAGCCGGATCTTCACCATATGTCAGAGTGGCATCAGGTACCGTAACCGTTGCGGTTGCCTTATTGAGCTTCACCTTAACTAAGCCATATGCAGAATTATAGTTTTCACATACAGCGGAATAGTAAACAATGTGTGTTCCGGCATCGCGAATCTCAGGGAAGTTCCTCATATCTTCAGTAAGAACGGTAGAGCCGTCTATAACCGCATTACTGTAATAAATTGTTGCAGAGTCCGAAAGCCTTACAGTCTTGGCCGATACAGATGCTGCATGCGCCCTTCCATCGTAAATTCCCTCATAGTTCTCTGTAACCATAGTAAGGTCAGCTGCTCTTACAGTATAAACAGCATCTATTACAGTGATATTGTAGTTCTCATTTTCTCTGAAGCTGACTGTAATAGGATAAGTTCCGACACTATAGCCTTTCTTGGCTGTGGTTGCAGCCTTTGGTCTAAGGGCAGTCAGATCATCCTCCGTAAGTTCAGGAGTCGCAACATAGCTAAGTTCTGAAATAGCATTTCCATATATACTCTCAGCTGCAATCGCATTGATCTGTACCGATTTTTGACCAATGGTGAAGGTCTTGGTAAAGGTTCCTGTCAGATTCCGCTTACCGGTTATGATTACAGTGGCAGTTCCCTTTTCAATATTGTTGGAATATGTTACTTCATAATCATCTTCGGTAATAATACTGCTTGCTTCACCAAAAGGTTTCCAATTTGCTATTACAGCGGGTGTCCTCGGTGTACCATCATATGTGTAAGATGTCTGGGACAGTGTAAATATGCTGTCAAAAGAATCTTCACCCGTGAGATTGCAGGCATCTACATAGAGGTCTGAAGGCAGATATGTCACATTCTCATTAGAGTCAGAATAAGTAGCCTTTGTAACTACTTTGTTATAAGGCCCGCCAACTGCATAATATCTTGTAACGATCTGTCCATCAACAAATGTATATTCCTTCCACTCGGAGCTACCGAAAGTAACATGCTTATTTTCAAGCTGTACTTCTCTTGAGCGCTTAGTAATAGTCACGTTGGAAGATCCTGATAAAGGACTGTAATTATCGGCAATGATATAGTAGTGAACCTTATAAGTTCCGACATCTGTAAAGGTCGGACTTGTAGCTGTTCCCGTTCCGTAATTACCGGCATTAAGCTCTTCTGTACTGTAATAGATTGTAAGGCCTGATATACTACTGTCTGACTGGTCATTTATGCCTGTGACAGTAACTGCACCTAGGCCATGTCCATTTCTGTCATATACGTGGCTACTACCCGCTGCGTCAACGGATGCACTCATTCCATTGCTTCTTGTTATGCTATAAGCGCCATTAACAGTCTCAGCAGAAATATTTGGGTTAGTTGTTGTTATAGAAGGTATTATCGTATATTTGCCAACATTACTTGATGATGTAGCATCAGTCGAAGCGGTGATGCCAAGACCAGTCTTCTCCGTCTCGGACACTGCACCATGAGCTACCATGTATGTATAAGTGAGTGGTACAAGCTCTGCGCCATAAATGCTGGATTTATCAACAGCTGTTACCTTTACAACAGCAGGGCTGATTGTAAAGCTGATCATCTCCGATACAGTTCCGTCATAATCAGATGTTCCATCCACCTTTGCTCTTACCTTGTAGGTGCCTGCAGCACTTGGAACTTCCTCTGACCATCTCTTGAATATGTTATCGGTTAGATTATTGGCAGAAGCATATTCAAAGTAAACCTCGCCGAAGGTAGATGTTGCCACCGGCGAAGGCGCTACATCCCCATAATACCAGGTTGATGATGTAAGAGTAGGCGCACTGACTGTATTTGTTGCTTTTGCAATCGACCAGTCAAGAACTGCGTCTGAATTCTCGGAAGCAAGCTTATATTGATCGGAGTCGGTACCAAAGAATCCGGTAACTTTAGCAGTATATCTTCCGACATTAGTTGCAGTATTGGTGAATTCCTGAGTTAATGCATATACAGGTGTTAATCCTGTTACTGCTACATGGACGCTATTTTCACCAAGTTTATAGAAAGTAGCTGTTACTCCCTGCTGCGATCCATTATAGATAAGAGAACCATCCGACCACTGAACATAAAGGGGAGTCTTATCTCCATCTCCGGATGCTTCACCTACTACAGAAACTGTAAAACTATGGGTTCTGGTACTCTCATCGTCCAAAAGCACATAGTTTGCTGCTTTTTCACCCGCAAGACCATTTGCAGTTGCTGTATATTCGCCTGCCTCGGTTGCTGTGTTACCTGAATATGATCCAACAGAGATAACATCATCATTAACAGTCTCCACAACCGTAGCTGTAATACCTGCCGTCTCGCCGGATTTAATCGTCACAGCATTCGCCGACCAGGTAAGGGTTACAGGCTTAGGGTCAACCTTCAATGTTCCCGGCAGACAGGTATATGTATAGTTAGCGGTGTCTATTGCTGTAGGTATTATCGAGTAACAGCCCACATTGCCATATTGATCATATGTGTATGTATAAGTCACTGTGGGACTATCTGCGTGACCATCTACAAATCCATCTGTCGTATATCCATCATTCTCCGGTGCATCTCCGTATTTGATAGTCTTTTGTTTAGCGGTTAAAGTCACCGGTTTCTTGGAAATAGTAACTGTAGCTGATCCTGTAACGGCGCCATCCACATTGGCTGAAGTAACCTTATAGTAGGTAGTATAAGTGCCTGCATTTGCATAGACAGGTTTATCAGCGGAATATGCGCCGTTTTCTGCATCCGAATATGTAATAGTTAACTCTTCGTTCTCCAGCACAGATCCCGGTGTAACGGTAATACCGTGTGCTGCTCCGTCATATATTCCTGAATAGCCATAAGCCGTGGCCCAGATCATATTGTTGCCAACAGGGGCCTTTGTTACGGTGTAGGTACCCGGCTGTGTTGTTATATTATAGTTATCGCTTGGTGTATAGCTTATCCTGATCTTATCGGTATAGGTTCCTACCGAATATCCCTTTTGAACCTCTGTAGATACGCGGATATCAAGGGATGCCAGGTCATCATTGTGTATGCTTCCGTTTGTTACTTCATAAGACAGTTCTGCAATATCTGCTCCGTACGCGCTTGTGGCATCTTTTGCCTTGATGGTTACAGGAGCTTTGGTTATTTCAAAGGTCTTGGTTATTGTTCCGCTGTAGTTCACATCATCGCGATAAACAATGTTGCCCTCGTGATCTCTTGCTATTACTTCGTTGCCGTCCTGATCAAGCTCTGTTTCAGGAACTTCCGCAGTAATAGTAACTGTAGCTATGCCCACATTTTTATTATCAGTATAAGTTACTGAATAATCATTTTCAGAAATGAGATTAACAGATACGCCATTTATTGAATCAGTATCAGTTGCAGTAATTGCCGGTGTCTGTTCTGTTCCGTCATATTGAACAGAGGCTGCAAGCGAGAACATATCAGCAGTCAGAGGTTTTCTGCCTATATTAACATAGATCGGATCCAGATCATCCAGGATGTAGTTAGCTGCATCGCTCCCCACAAGGTCAATTGTATGCATATTTACAGCCTTGTGCGCCCTTGCTGTAGGTGAATACATTTCAGCAGTATCTGATGCTGTAAGATTAACATCATCACCTACTACCAGACCTTCAAGAACTACATCTTCCTTAATAAGCTGAACGATGATGGTTCCATCATATATACGATCTCTGGCTCTAAGTCCGGTTACAGTAATATTTCTCTTATGAATTGTAAAAGCAATATCTGTAAGCTTTGTTCCGGTTGTGCTCTCTCCTTCAGAAGGCATCTCATCAGGATAATCCTCTACCGTCATCTGTGTGAGTGTTCCTGAATAGTCGCCCTTACCGGTAACGGTAATCTTAATTTTTCCTGCATTCCTTGTACTGCTACTATCATTGGAAGAATCGTTATCTCCCAGATCATTTGAGAAGCTAAGTTCATAGTCAACTCCCTGAACAAGCTCTGTCGTTCCGCGAAGTACGCGTACTGTAGGAGTCTGACTATAGCCATTATAGGTAAAGTCTGTCTGCGACAATTCAACATTGAAATCGCCTGTGTTAAAAGGCGTAGGAACCCAGACCGCCTTGATGGTGGTCTGATCTGTATTATTTATGGTAAAGGTTGAACCGGGAGCCCTTGCACCGCTGCCATTTATACTCCATCCCGCAAAGGTCTTACCACCGTTTGAAAGATTCTCACCCGATTTTAAAGTTACTGTGCTTCCGCTTCTGTATATAGTAGAATCCGTAGGAAGCAGGCCTTCCTCAGGTGATGAAGGCATAGTCGTGCCATTTGAATATACATAAGATAGTTTATAGTAGTAAAAAGAATTATCACTTCCGGCTGCTACCGAAGTTTCCAGTACCGTGCTATCCAGCTTAAGAGCAGCTGAAGAAGAATTATAAGTCACAATGCTGTAGACACCGGTACTGTTTTTGTTCATCCTGGTATTTCCAAAATAAAGATCACCAAGATCCGCCGGTTCTCCGTTTAAACTGGTATGAACTGTTGTTGTATAGCGGCTAAAGGTAATGTTTTTGGTCGGATTTGGTGCATCATCAGTAAAGCTGATGTTATAGGAATCATCAAGCTTCTCTCCGTTAATAAAAACATTGTAAGTTCTGCCTGTAGGCAATAAGGTATTATCGAAGACAACAGGGCTGCCATCTCCGGGTTTTCTCGTTAAGAAGATTGTTTCCAGTCCATCGGTAGAGCGAAGCTCCACAGTCTCAAGCTCATCGGCTGTAAGTCCTGCCGGGGTAACATTAACGGTTATTGTTCCGTACTTAATGTCACAGATTTCGCCATAGGCAACTGTCGCCTCCGCATCTTTACCGTCTACGTAAATAGGATAACTTGTAGTGAGAGATTCATCCTTAAGTCTTATTGCAGAAAAAGTATACCAATCCACTGAATTGGCTGTTTCAACGCCCTCTTCCATAAGAATTGGAGCATCGTCACCTATAAGAGTTACAGCAGAAGGATGCTTGCCGCTTACACGGACTTTGATGGTCTCATATTTCACAACTGCAGAGTTGTTTGCTGAAACCGTCACTCCCGGTATTACCTGTCCATTGACTGTAATAGGGAGAGCTCCGGATACACTGTCGCTGGCTTTTCTTACTTTGGTATAAACATAAGTCTTATCTGCACCGGGAGCTACAATATTATTGCCAATCTTTATAGTTCCGACACTTTGGCGCTGACCATCTACCTCTACTGTGACAGTATAGGTGTCATAAGCCATTGGCTCATGAATAGTCATAGATACAGTATCATCATCCATGATTCCTGCCATGGTATCGGTAATTGCAGTAAATACCAAATCACCTGCCATTCCTTCTGGAATTGTGAAGGACTGTCCAACGGGATAAAGTTTATCTGTACCTTTAACTAAATCTATTGATTTAACTGAATCATAAACACCAAAACGTGTCAGCTGCCAGCCTTTAAAGTTTACCTTTCTGTCATTATTTGAATATTCTGGTAAATTGAATGTCTTAGGTGTTCCAAGGGTATAAGAACCTTCAGTTATATGATTACCGGAGCCTACATTATATGTGATTGAATAATTGACTGATCCGGTATAAGTTTGTTCATTCTTACTTCCGCCGGTAGTACCACTAGAACCTCCATTACCTCCGTTTCCTGCCTTTCCTTTATGACTGTCATTATTTTCTCTTACCCATCCATTAGCACCGGTTCCTCCGTTACCAGGGCTTCCACCATTTCCTCCATTACCGGAAACTTCGCCTTTACCATCGTTGTTGTGATAATCAATATACTCACTTGTTGATCCGTATCCTCCGTAGCCGCCATTTCCGCCATAGCCACCTCCGCCTCCGCCGGCTCCGATACCATATTTACTCCATATATATCCGGCGGAGGCACCGCCACCGCCGCCTCCGCCACCGGCTCCGCCGGCTCCGATAGCATTTCCTTTGCGGCCACCACCACCGCCGCCTCCGCCGGCGCTTCCGGAGGCACCTCTCGAATCATCTCCTTGCTTACCAAATTGACTCATTGTTCCAGCAGAACCACTGCCACCTCCACTACCGGCATCTCCGGCTTGAATAGATTTGGTCAGGGACGTTGATATATAAACATTTCCCATGGATAAGGATGTATCATTTCCTGCAGATCCAACGGATCCCCCGTTTCCGTTCCCACAATCATCTTTATCAATACTCCATGCAGAACCACCACTTCCTCCTGCTCCACCTGAAGCGCCTCCAGAACCAATTCCTGCACCTGAACCTCCGCCTCCATATCCACCTGAACCTCCAGCTTTTAAGGAAACATTGTCACTACTTGAACTATAAGTAGCACTGGCTCCATTATTTCCTTTTCCCCCATTTCCACCTCTTCCACCTTTAATAGTGGCAGTTCCATTACCTAGCAGATAAAGATTTGACCCACTGGGAAGATAGATTCCCGGTCCACCTCCTGTTTGACCCGAACCTGCACCACCTGTGACTGTCAATGTCTTATTTGTAGGTATATAGATATAAACATCGCCACTAACAGATAATCCTGCATTTCCTGTTGATCCAGTCCTAGTAAATCCAACTGCATCGTTCACAACATATGTGCCAGTTCTCAATGAAGAACCGCTTAATACATATACTCCTTCTGCTACAGAAGTAGACTTCGTTGTGCCTTCTGTATATGTACCGTCCCTATCTAAAGCCTTTACCGTAAGTGTATGTTCTACATTAGTCTTTGGCTTTATAAGCACATAATTTCTCAAAAAATCCTGAGCCTCTGCCATCGAGATTGGAGTTGCAAACTCAAGTTTTTTAGACATGGCACCATCTTTTGCGACGGGACTAAGTGATGAACCCGGAAGTATATTTATTTCTTCAATATTCGTTCCGTTTATAAACAGGTATTTTATAGATTCTACGCCGGGATCGAACCCACTTATGGTGAGGTTGGACATCTTGTAATAGATACCGCTGTTGCCATTTACTGAACCATCAGAATTTGTCCTTACCACATCATTGATTGCTATCGTCGGATAGGAATACTGGGCATAGAGATTCACATTCGCTATGACAGGAGTGCTATAATCATATTCAGCACCAATTCCTGCCCCGGGAATTATCTTTTCTGTACTCCACCATGCAAAACTCATTCCTGAATATAGTACATTCCCCTTGTATACAGGAACAGTTTCACCATATTTGACAACAATTTCCCTTACTACCTCCCAATCATAGTTGCCGCTGGTTTTATTCTTGATATAGTTATGGAATGATACCTTGTTGTATCCCCTCTCCAACAGCTTATGATCGGAATCGATTGTCAGAGTTTCTACAACCGTTATTCCAGGTATTGTCACATAGTAAATCTTCTCGTCACCACCTGGGTTACCTTCATTGTCAAAATCATTTACCAAGACATGGTTTAGCGCATAGGCAGCAGGACTACTTCCGTAAGGCCCGGTAAACTCATAGTATTCCACACCGTTTGTCATGGAAATTCTGTCGGTGGGAGTAATTCCGTCAAGCTCTATTCTCGCTGAATAGAAGGTGAATGCAGCATCTCTCTTTTCAGTAACTGCCGCCACCTTTGTGTGCATATCGCGTCCATTTATATAAACGTCGTATTCTGTTTCATTTTCTTCAAGCAAACGGATATAATGTGTCGTATTTCTACTTGTAAGAGCTGCTCTGTATTCAGGCGTATGTACAATGGTTCCGTCCGTTACAGATCTTAAGGTCACTACAGCATCCGTCCACGGTGCATCATCCGTAATGCTTATGTTGATATTGTGGTATGTTCTTTCTTCATAATAATCATTCAGCTTATAGTCAGCTCCGATACTCTCGCCTTCAATGAAGATATCGTAGCTTCCTTCATTTGCAAAATTGTCAGACTGGATATACTGAATAAATGCATCTTTTTCTGAATCCCAGAACATGGTATATTTTGTAACACCGCTCTGTCGAAGGGTTATAGTACCGATACTATCCGTATATTCATCATTAAGTTTCAGCTTTGCAGTAACAGTATTGTAGCTTACGGCAACCGCTTTTCTCTGAGAATCGGTGGTCGCATCAAACGTAAGAGTCTTTCCGGTGTTTAATCTGTTAACGTATACATCATAGGTTCCGTTAATTACAGCACTGTTAGAATACGCTCCTCCAAGATCATCAAGGGTATATTTAAGAGCAGAGCCCTGGTACAGTTCTACTCTCTGTCCTGGCCAGAGGCTTCCGTCAAGCTTAAGTGTTACATCCGCCGTATTAAGAACCTGATACATAATGGGATGAAGGGTTATGTCCTCGTCGGTAGGCAGGGCATCGCCCGGCTGATAGGAGGTTCCGCTTCCGTCCGGTCTGGTATTCCATTCCACAAATACGTAACCTGCGCGGTCCGGTGCAGCGGGAGCAGGAACAGTCTGACCTTCAGTGACATATTCAATCTCGTTTGCTTCGATGTTGCCGTTGCCGTTCTTATCGATCATGATCCTCTTTCGAAGAACAACCTTACCGGCCTGACCTGCGCCGAGAAGTATGGATTTGCAGACTGTCTCACCTGCAGGTATGGATATGTTTTTCCATGAAACGGTAAGTGTTGAATCGATTCCGGACTGGTCTTTTTGTAGATTGGTAAAGACATTGCTGGTGTGGCTTGAATAACGACCTGTCCACAACGTCTGGGCATCCTGAACCGTAGGTCCTCCGTAATAGAGCCTGAATTCGTTTGTGCCATCAGTCATTACCACATACTTATCAGCAAAGGGATCTGTTGTACTTTGTCTGGGATATATTGTGAGAGGTGCATAGTCATTGGAACCTATCTGAACGTCAGCGGCGAGACCGATATTGAAGTTATTTACATCAGAATTTCCTTTATTCCAGATATAATAGCTGTATCTTACAAATTTGTCTTCCAGACTGGCGCTTGTAGCAACATAAAGGTCTCCGGAAACCTGTTTGAAAGGATCTCCCGAAGTTACTACTGCAAGGCCTGTGCCTCCGCCAGTGGCATTTGAGGTGTTAAGCTTATAGTAAGCTCTATATCCGTAATTAGCATAAGTTGTCTGAATTTGCGACGTAGTTGTACGACCGCCGCTCTTACTTGACAGGATACCAAAGGAGTTAATGGATCCCGTAGAGCCTGAGTTCTTGTACTCATAGGTCATGTAAGTTCCGGTAGCCGAAGACTTGGTCCTTTTCCACAGGGCATAGTAGTCCTTACCGGCTACAGGAGTTGTTATCTTAGTGCCTGTGCAGGCTTTGTTATCATACCAACCTACGAACTGAAGGGTGGTCTCATCACATGTAGGTGTAGGGAAAGCTGTTACGCTGCGCTTTGATTCGAACTTGAAAGAGAGGTCGTTTTCCTCAGGCTTAGCAGATACTTCCTGCCAATTGGCGATATCTTCTATAACTCCAAGGCCGGTATGAAGTGTAACAACATTTGATGCACCCAGCAGAACGAAAGGCGAGAATGTATCCGCTTCAGCGGTGATCATCTCCTGTTCTACGCTTGTTTCAAGCTTTTCAGCTTTGTCTTTCTTCTCGTCAATGTGGTAAATATCGTATTCATCATTATCAAGGGAGTCAGAATCGGGGTTTGAAAAAGCAACTTTTACAGAACCTTTATCAGTATCAGGCTGAAGCTCATTTCCATCTCTGTCAACGACAGTGATGTCAAAAGCATACATATCACTTCGTATCTCTGACTTAGCTTCAGCATCTTCGCTATTTGAATTATCATCATCTTCACTTTCAGCTTCAGCCAAAGCAGGATCATTCTCATCTTCGGCGGAACTCTCATCTTCTTCGTTTTCTCTATTTGAAGGCTTTACATCCTCTTCCGGTGTTTCTTCACAGATCTGTTCCGGAATTTCTCCGGTTCCATCAGGATCGGATTCCGAAACCTCTTCTTTTTCTTCTGCTTCCTCAACGGTCTCCTGTAATTTCAGCAGCTCTTTTTCATCGAGGATTCTCTTTACGTTTAGCGCTGCATCAGAAGGGAAAACTCCTTCATCTGCAGTTACCGTAATCAGGATGCCATCAATTTCCACACTCTGATTAAAGGCCGAGTCCTCACTAAGAAGGACCGCCTCATCAGGACTGCTCTGAAGTTCAAGACTATCATCGCCCGGGGCGTCATCCATATCCTCATCAATATAGATGTCCTCAAGCTCATCAGCTTCCTCATCGGTTACCGGATCATCGAAGAGCATTGATTCATCTTCCAGGACTTCGATGCCATCCCACTCATCAGTCTCATCCGTAAACTGCGGATCATAGTCCGCCGCCAGAGCTGTGGCAAAATCAGCATTGGTGAAGGCAAGTATCATCGCCAGCAATAGCGCCAGTCTGCGCAGTCTGCTCCTTGTCTTGCTTTCTCTCATTGTTTTGTTTTTCGACCCCTTCATAAGTGTTACTCCTTTCAAATATCCTTATTCAGAAAATCCATAAAAGGAATTGAATTATATTTATGTATAGCAAAACATGGGCATACAGCCCCCTCTATAGCCCCATTCTATCAATGAAACCGTCACCCAATCGGCACTAAATGCCCATTTTAAGCGGTTTTTCGGCTTTTTTAAGAAAAAATTAAGGATGAATACACAATTCCTGTGCATTCATCCTTATTTCATTTATACTTTTTCTATTTGGGTTATTATTTCATTTCAGGTTAATATCTATATCATTGCAGATCTAACCTGTCTATTGTAAAGAGGCATGGTATAACCAGAAAATTGCTTCCTTTAGCCTTTACCCTGTCAAAATGAGACTCCGGACCAGCTTTGATCCATTTATCTATCACAATGGATTCTTCATCCGCATTCCTGATATTTACGTTGTTTCGTGGTTCTTCATAATATGAGAAAAGTATGTTCTCATGTAACGAAATGAAAGCGTACTTATCTCCCTTCAAAAGGCCCTCATGCACTATTTCATCATGATATCTTACGTATGATGGCAATTTGTCCGGAAAAACAAAGGCAACCCTTCCTATGCGATCTTTTCGTGCTGTTGTTCTCTCTTTTTCCCACATATCCAGATCGTCTTCAGGAATATGATGGTAATAAACATTTATCATTGGTGCAAAAAATCTATCACCGTCTTCTTCGGGCCAGGGCTTAAGATATGGCTTTAAGTCGCTCATTATCCTATCTATATCAAGGCAGCTTTTTTCTCCCACCGGGACTATCTCTTCTAGATACAAAAAGCCCATATTTTCATGACGATAAAAAGAGGCATTGCATACAATACCCTTCTCGATCAATTTGGTAAAAGCAGCTTTACACCGGTCAATGATCCCCTCCATAGGGACATCATTGTTCAAAGCCTTAAAACTGCACCTGTACTGGCTCCTTATCAACATACTTCACAGCTCCTGAATATGGTCCTGATTTTCCTTCGCAACGAACAGTGTACCCACTTTTTTCTTCTCTATGATGTCGTATAGCTTCTCTGGGTTCTTGCCATTGGTGATAAGCACATCGATTCCGTGATCTGTGGCAAGCTCTGCGGCCTGTAGCTTGGTGATCATGCCGCCGGTGCCTCTGTTGGAACCGGAGCCGGAAGCTGCGGCCCGAAGTTCATCGGTGATCTCCTCTACCCTGCTGATGAGCTTGGCTTTAGGGTCTTTACTGGGATTACCGTCGTAGAGGCCGTCTATATCTGAGAAGATGATCAGCTTACTTGCGTTGCAGAAAACTGCTACCAGCGCAGAGAGCATATCGTTATCGGAAAAGAGCTTGGTCTCTGACTCGATCTCCGTGTGGCTGACAGAGTCGTTCTCATTAACTATAGGAATAATATGGTTCTCCAAAAGAGCATCAAAGGTATTCTTAAGGTTCTCACTTCTCTCGGGATTGGATAGATCCTCGTTGTCGAGAAGGATCTGGCCCACCATTCTGTTGTACTCTCCAAAGAGCTTGTCATACAGGTGCATCAGCTCTGTCTGTCCCACAGCGGCAGCGGCCTGCTTGAGCTTGATCTCCTTGGGTTTCTGTGGAAGGCGCATCTTGTTAGCTCCCACCGCAATAGCTCCGGAAGATACCAGCACCAGGTCATAGCCCAGATTCTCTACTCCTGAGATTGCTCTGCAGAGATGATCGATCGCTCTTATATCAATATTTCCACTCTCATTGGTGATAGTGGAGGTTCCCACTTTGACAACAATTCTCTTTTTGCTGACGCTCATTTTATCAAACGCTCACTTTCTCACTTTAATCTAATAAACTATATTTTTAAAGTTTAAACCAGATTATTGATATTCGCAAGTATAAAAAAATGCTCAGCCATATGTATCTGTTGGCTAAGCATTAATGGATTAGAGGGGAGTCGAACCCCTGTCCAAAAATTCATCCCCTGTCCTTCTACTATCATAGTCAATTATTCCGGAGTTCTGCACTCCTGTTCCCTCTCTGCCCCGGAAATTGACAACCAAGACAGATCGGTAGCTTCATGATACGACCATAACCGCAAAGCTTAAGCTATGTCGTTTCCTACAAGTTTTGACGCCGATTGCTGAATATGTAGGTGTACTCAGGTCGACGAGCTGCCATTAGGCAGCAAGTGCTAAATTATCGTTAGCGTTTAATTTTAATTTGAGGTTTGACGCACCGTCCTGCGGATAGCTTCTCCAGCTTCAAAATCCCTGTCGAAACCTTTACTAACCCTTATTTAATTGTGATGCTCACTTAGTATATCGCCTAAGTGAGCAAATTTCAATATACTTATAGTTTAGTTTTTGCACTTTTATCTAAGACTCACCTTGTAGTCACGAAGAGCCTCTCTCTGCTGGTCCTTCTTAGCCATATCAGCGCGCTTGTCATAGAGTTTCTTACCCTTGGCAACGCCAATCTCAACCTTGACTTTGCCGTTCTTTAAATATACTTCAAGGGGAACCAATGTGTAGCCCTGAACCATCTTCTGCTGATCCAGCTTTCTTATCTCAGCCTTGTGAAGAAGGAGTCTCTTAACTCTTAAGGGATCCTTGTTAAAAATGTTGCCCTTCTCATAGGGACTGATGTTCATGCCCATGATAAAAGCCTCTCCCTTGTCGATGCTGATCCAGGACTCCTTGATGCTGCACTTGCCCTGGCGGATCGACTTAACCTCAGTTCCAAAGAGCTCTATTCCGGCCTCGTACTTCTCCTCGATAAAATAATCGTGGTAAGCCTTTTTATTGTTTGCTATCAGCTTTCTAGCCTTATTATCTTCTGCCATTTCTATAGATTCCTATCATTAATTTCCTGTGACTAATCTAATATATTACATTTGGAGGAAAAAAGCACGTAACTTATGGTTTACTTTTTTCTTTTCCCTTTGCCCTGGGCACTTCTTGCTGCCTTGCTGGTGGCTGACTTCTTGTATTTATGAACCTTATAGACCTTGCGGGTGCTCTTTTTATCCTCGGAAGAAGAGCTCTTTTTCTTGCGGAACTTCCCGGTCTTGGAATCGGGCTCGTACTGACTAAGGTCGATGAGTTCTCCATCATACTCGACAAGACGTCCGTGGGATTCCTTCTTAGCTTCTTTCTTGGAAGTTTTCTTTCCGGTTATTTTCTTATCGATTGCCTTTTTATCAGATTTCTTATCGGTTGCCTTCCTGCCTGCGGCCTTGTCTGAAGACTTTGTCCTGGATTTCTTTGATCTATCTGACATATCAGAAACATCTTCCATGAACAGCTCTTCATCTTCGTCCATTGACTCC
Organism: Butyrivibrio sp. DSM 10294; assembly: GCF_028539135.1. Taxonomy (NCBI): domain Bacteria; kingdom Bacillati; phylum Bacillota; class Clostridia; order Lachnospirales; family Lachnospiraceae; genus Butyrivibrio; species Butyrivibrio sp. DSM 10294. The sequence continues at coordinate 443,769 of NZ_JANSWL010000088.1, forward strand.
CCTGCCTTGTCAGCGGCAGCGATTTCTCTTAACTTCCTTACCTTATTGGCTCTGTCATTGGCAACCTTCCTTGCTGCAGGAACTCTGCCATAATCCTCATATCCGTCATAATCATACTCATCCTCATCGAACTCGTCCTCTTCGTTAATAAGTCTGAAATCGATGGACTTGGTGAGTCTGTCAGCCCCTGTCACCTTGATCATAACCTTCTGGCCAAGAGTATATTCCTTGTGAGTACTCTCACCTACAAGTTTCATATGAGTCTCATCATAGACATAGAAGTCATCATTCATATCCGCAGCTCGAACCATTCCTTCGCAGGAATTCTCCAGCTCTACGAACAATCCCCAAGCAGTTACGCCGGATACAACTCCTTCAAAGCGCTCACCCACATGGTTCTCCATATACTGAGCCTTCTTGAGTTTATCTGTCTCTCTCTCAGCTTCCTCAGCTCTTCTCTCAGTCTCAGAGGAGTGCTTGGCCACTTCATCAAGTATCTCTTCATAATGTCTTGCCTTAGCCTCAGTCATCCTGCCTCTTAAATGATCCTTGATTATCCTGTGAATCTGAAGATCAGGATAACGTCTTATAGGCGAAGTAAAGTGGCAGTAAAAATCAAAAGCAAGTCCAAAGTGCCCTGTGCACTCCGTACTATACTTAGCCTGCATCATACTGCGAAGGGTCATTCTGCTGATAACCGCCTCTTCCTTGGTTCCTTCTATACCCTTAAGGAGCTTCTGAAGTTCCTTGGGTCTTACACCTTCATCTTTTCTTGTTCTGATGTGATGTCCCAAGTTATTGACAAATGCAGCCAGTGAAGCTATCTTCTCCGGATCCGGCTGCTCATGAATACGATAAACAAAGGGACTCTGCATATAGTAAAAATGCTCTGCCACAGTTTCATTTGCTGCCAGCATAAAGTCCTCGATAAGCTTGGTTGCTACATTTCTCTCATGAGGAACAATGTCTATGGGATTACCTTCCGGATCAAGTATTATCTTGGTCTCGGCAAAATCGAAGTCAATAGCGCCTTTCTTCTCACGCTTCTCCCTAAGTATGGCTGACAGTTCTGCCATTTCCTCAAACATGGGAACAAGTTCCTTATACTTCTCAATTTCAGCCTCATCCTTGTCACGAAGGATCTTGGCTACGCTGGTATAGGACATACGCTCATTGACGTTAATAACTGATTCAACGATATCGTGGTCCACAAGTCCGCCGTTTTTATCAAATTTCATAAGACAGCTAAGAGCAAGTCTGTCCTCTCCGTGATTAAGGGAACAGATACCGTTTGAAAGTCTGTGAGGCAGCATGGGAATAACACGGTCCACCAGATATACACTGGTTCCACGCTTAAATGCCTCCCTATCCAGAGCAGAGCTCTCCTGCACATAATTGGTAACATCCGCAATATGTACCCCAAGGTGATAAAAGCCCTCTTCATCAATATGGAGACTGACAGCATCATCAAGGTCCTTGGCATCTTCACCGTCAATGGTAACCATCTGAACATCTCGAAGGTCAGTTCTGCCGTACATATCTGCTTCACTGATGGTATCAGGACATCTGTTGGCCTGATTAATAACCTTCTCAGGAAACTCGCTCGGAATGTCGTAGCTCTTAACGATGGAGAGAATGTCTACACCGGGGTCATTTATATTGCCGATTACCTGTATAACCTTGCCCTCGGGCTTACGTCTCTCGGATGCACTTCCGTAGTAAGTAAGCTTAACCACAACCTTATCTCCGGTTACGGCAGCTCCGTGATGCTCAATAGGTATGAAAATATCGTCTTGAAGCCTGTTATTGTCAGGAACCACAAAGCCAAAGTTCTTCTCTGCCTGATAGGTTCCAACCACCTCTTCAAGGCCTCTTACAAGGATGTTTCTGATTCTTCCCTCAGCTCTTTTGCCGCCATTATCAGGAAGAAGCTCTACCTCTACGGTGTCTGAGTGAAAAGCGCCATGGACGTATTCCTCGGGAATATAAATATCCTCGTCTCTTCCCTCTACCTGCACAAAACCAAAGCCTCTGGCATTACCGATAAAGGTACCCACAAGCAGGTCTTTGCTTTTTATCTTACCGCCGTTAAGGCTTTCTTCCATACGTTTTAAACGTTTACCTTTACTCATCATTACCTCTCAAAATTAAAGTAAAGAAAAGGCACTCTGTAAAAAGAGTGCCTTAAAAATACATATGTATCCCGGTGCTATTGATCAAGCCATCATATTAAGCACGATTGCAAGGATAACGAAAGCGAATGACAAAACAATTGTAACTGTCTTGAGAACGCCCTCTCTTGAACGGCCCTTGTTCTTGCCCCAATATGTATTCTCAACTGTTCCCTGGATTGCTCCAAGACCCTGGCTCTTTCCTTCCTGTGCAAGCACAAGAACTACTAAAGCAGCACAAACTAACATGAATACCACACCGATAACTATTGACAATACTTTCACGAAATTAACCTCCCAGATTATTATCGCTTTATCTAACTAATACATAATACCATATATTGATACGATTAGTCAATTTACGATAAAAAATCCATATTATTTTTTAATAAGAAGGCTCTGACCGGTCATCTCGGCAGGCTTCTCTTCACCCATGCACTCGATAAGTGTAGGAATGATGTCAGCAAGGCATCCGCCTTCCTTAAGTGTATATGCAGGATCATAGTTAACAAGGATGAACGGAACAGGATTGGTTGTATGAGCTGTCCAAGGCTCGCCTGTCTCATAATCGATCATCATATCTGCATTACCGTGGTCAGCGCAGATAAACATGGTTCCGTTGACTGCCTTGATAGCATCAACAATCTTGCCAACGCACTCATCAACGGTCTCGATAGCCTTGACCGCTGCAGGAATAACACCTGTATGTCCTACCATGTCAGGGTTAGCAAAGTTAGCAACAACTACATCATACTTCTGAGAGTTGATTGCATCGAGAATCTTCTCGCATACTTCAGGAGCGCTCATCTGAGGCTTGAGGTCATAGGTAGGAACATCCTTAGGGCTGTTAACAAGAACTCTGTCCTCGCCCTCGTTAGGCTGCTCAACACCACCGTTAAAGAAGAAGGTTACATGAGCATACTTCTCTGTCTCAGCAATTCTTGCCTGCTTCATTCCCTTTGCTGCAAGCCACTCACCGAAGGTATTGTTAAGAAGAACCTTCTTGAAAGCAACCTCCTTGTTAGGAATAAGAGGATCATAATCTGTGAAGCAAACATAAGTTACATCAAGTCTCTTACCCCTGTTAAACTTATCAAACTCATCATCGCAGAAGCAATGTGTGATCTCTCTTGCTCTGTCAGGACGGAAGTTATAGAAAATGATTGAATCGCCATCCTTGATAGTTGCTACAGGAGCACCGTTCTTCATAATTACTGTAGGAATTACAAACTCATCAGTCTTGCCGTCCTTGTAGCTCTGCTCCATGCACTCATGAGCGCTGTTAGCCTTGTTGCCCTCGCCCTTGGTAAGTGCGTTGTATGCATACTCTACACGATCGTAGTTGTTATCTCTGTCCATAGCGTAGTAACGACCGGAAATTGTTGCAATCTGACCTACGCCAAGCTCCTTCATCTTGTCCTCGAGCTGCTGTACGAAATCAATTCCGCTCTCCGGAGGAGTATCTCTTCCGTCAAGGAAGCAGTGAACATATACCTTATCAAGGCCGTTCTTCTTAGCCAGCTCTAAAAGTCCGTAAATATGTGTGATGTGGCTGTGAACACCGCCGTCTGAAACAAGACCGTACATATGAAGAGCTGAATTCTTGGCCTTGCAGTTATTGATTGCTGCCATAAGACCTTCGTTAGTGAAGAAATCGCCGTCCTCAATGGACTTGGTGATTCTTGTAAGCTCCTGATAAACAATTCTGCCGGCACCCATGTTCATGTGGCCAACCTCTGAGTTACCCATCTGTCCGTCAGGAAGTCCTACTGCAAGTCCGCTGGCATAGCCCTTAACAAAAGGGTAATCCTTCATAAGGCCGTCCATTACAGGGGTGTTAGCCATAGCAATGGCATTTCCCTCAGCGTTATCGTTAAGTCCGTATCCATCAAGAATTAAAAGAACTGTAGGTTTAGAACCTCTCATTATTTATATCCTCCATTTTATAAAGCCCGGGCTTCCGGGCGTTAAATATTCGTCCTTGCATAGTATACACAATATCAGGGCAATATGACAAGTATTTAACAAAACCTTTATATTTCTAAAAAAGCTATAATCAAAGGCACTTGTATCCCTTGTTGATAAGAATATTTTCAACCTGCTTGGTATCATCGGTATGCATTACCATGATAGGAGCACCGGATTCTCTGTTAAAAGAAAGATAAGTGTAATTTACGTTGATATTGCTGCCGTAAAGAGTCTTAAGAATCTTATCAAGAGCTCCTACTTCATCGGGACACTCTATAGCAAGCACCGGAGTGGTTTTGCAGATGTACTCTTTTTCCTTGAGCACTTCAAGACATTTCTCAGGATCTGATACAACCATTCTGATAATTCCATACTCTGCGGAATCATTGGTTACGGAACCTAAGATGTTGATGTTGTTTGCCCCAAGAATACCGGTGATGTTCTGAAGACATCCCTTTTTGTTCTCAGCGTAGATAGAAATCTGTTTTAACATTTTGCTCCTCCTTGGCCTCCCGGCCTAACTGTCATATTCGGTCAGAGTTACATCTCTGCAGTGATAAGAAGTGTCCCTTCTCTCACAGTAATCTCTGCCTCTTCATCGATAATGAATTCATTGCTGACTCCAAGAGGAAAATCGTTACCAAGTTCCCCATTTTCCATTGTGTACATAAGGCCACGAAGTGTTACACCCCTTGAAATCTCCGAAACAGAAAAAACAGATATCATTCCGCTGTTTCCTCTGTGGAATCTTATAGTTTCGTTCTCGGCGATCAGAACTATCCGGTTCTCTTCCATAATGTATCCGTTACCGCCGTGATGCTTGATAAAAAGAAGGGTCTGAATATTGGCAAGACTGTGGTCTATTCTGCTCCCTCCAAGGCATCCGTATAGCATAAACTTCCTATACCCCTTGGAAAAAGCAATTTTAACAGCCTTAATCGTATCGGTGTCATCCTTTCTGACATCAAGTTTCACAATTCTGTCCGGATCGCTCTCAGCAATCTCCTGTAGACTCCTGACTGCCGCCGGCCCGGCTTGACTTAAGGAATCAAAGTCCCCAACGATAAGGTCAGGCAATATCCCAAGCTGCTCAGCGTAGAGATACCCTGCATCGCAGGCTATGACAAGGTCTTCCTCGCCAATAGGTATCTCCATTGGCACGAAATGCCCTGCCGATATGATTATGCACTTAGGTTCCGATTTATCCAGATTCATGTATATTCCCGTTATGCTCTGATTCTTGATTCTATGGTGTCGATATCCATTATCCACTCATTATCGCCGCCCCAGTCCCCTACGATGGTCTCCTCGGTGGTTCCATCCTCATAGGTGATGGTGGTATCCAGCCTGTAATTCATCTTGGCTACCTTGGTGGATTTGCCGGATGTTATATAGCTAAGTAAGTATGTAACAGAATACTTGGTGTGAGGATACAAGTTACCGTCAATTGCAGCAGGCTCATAGGAAATGGAATTTCTCTGAACACCGTCGTCCTCAAAGAAATTAGCCCACAAGGTGATGACACCCTTGGTATCAGGATTCTCCTCAAAGTTCAAAAATCTATAGCTGTAACCATCCTCATTTTTGTTGATGATAATGGCTTCTCTGCTGATGGAAACATAGGTGGTATTCTCCTGAGGAGTCTCCTGATTATTAAGGAAAACATCCCTGAGAGCAAGATACTCATCAGAAACCACGAAGTCTCTGAGTTCATCCACATTGCCAACATCAAGCTGAACAAATATATCTGCGAAAATATTCTGAACGTCAAAAGCATTGGTAAGACACGCCTTAACCGAATCAATATCCTGAGAGCTTCCAACTGAAGATATCACTTCATCCAGCAGTGAATTATAAGAAGAAGCATCTTCCATACCTATGGTAAAAGACTCAGAATATGGCACTGCATATTTCAAAATAACGTTCTTAAGTTCCTCTGAATTGTGGCCGGCATAAACCGTTATCATACGTCTTACAAGCTCAGCGTACTTATCAAAAGAACCTGTTCTGTCACCGGTATTTGTGCATTTATCCCCTCTGAAAAGTGCATTGACGTCATAATTATAAGAATCATTAAAGCATCTCTCATAAGCAGCACTGAGGAGTTCAATCGCATCTGCGTTATCACCGTTTTCTTCCAAAACACTGACAAGTTTCTCAACCGTGTCAAAACTTGCTGATGCACTATTCATCTCACTTATGGCTTCATTCATTATAACTGTGTGATAGTCCTTAAGAAGCAGCTCATTCTCTGTATTTTTGAATCCGTCATAGAGAGTTGTCTTGGCGGCCTCAGTATTATCAAGGCTTAAGTACGCTCCTGCCAGATTGGAATATGCAGCCACAGACTTAGGGTCAATCGCAATCGCCTTCTCATAGGATTCAATTGCAGCCTCATAGTTAGCTGATTCAGTGTACTTGTTGCCTGCGGCAATCGCATTATTAACCTTAACAAAAGGCAAATGACTGTATATTGTAAGACCAACCGCTATCACAACCGCAGAAGCACCGGTTATAACGGCTGCCATTCTGTAATCGAGTTTCTTTCTTCTTTTTCCTCTTCTTTTTCTTGAATTATAGCCCCTTCCCATGGTAGAGCTATAAACATTATCTTTTCTGTAACCCAAAACTAAAAACCATCCCTCTTAAAACAAAGGCAAAAACTGCCATTAATTACTAAAATCCTGTGCCAAAAATGCTCACACAAGCTAAAGTATAGCACGAAAATTCTTATATAAAAAGAGAAAAAACGTGTGGAACCGCAAAAGTAGTCCCACACGTTTCATCACCTGATTTATTCGGTAAAAGATTATTTCAAAAGCTCGTGAACAGCCTCTTTGATGCGCTCATCCTTGGCATTTGCATCGAAGTACTCAAGGAAATGCTCTCCTGAAAGTGCGCCCTTAACCAGGTCTCTGTCAAGCTTGTTGAGAATGTCAACAACGTCCTGATTGTAAGTAACCTTCTTAACCTCATCAAGGATCTTCTTGTTGCGCTGCTCAAGAACTGCTCGCTCTCTGGGATATCCCTGTCCGCTCTCCTCTGAGAACAGCTTCTCAAAAGTGTACTCAAGGTTAAGCTCTGCGCCCCAGCCTGACTTAAGTGCGAAGTTCATGGAAATTGCATTACCATCGTTGATCTGTGCAAAAGTATAAGCATCAAGAGGATCTGTAACATGTCCGCAGATAACTCCGGGGAAGCTGTTGCAGGCAAGCATTGCGCCCTCACCTGTTCCGCAACCTGTGATAACGTAATCAACAGCGCCTGAGTTAAGAAGAACGCAGGCAAGAATACCATTCTGTACATAGGTAAGCTGTGCCTTGTCCTCAGCTGAATACATTCCGTAGTTAAAAACCTCAAAGCCATGCTTGTCAGCAACCTTCTTGAGTGCTCCGTAGATCATCTCATTCTTGGCTGCCTGGCTGTTTTCATTTATAAGTGCTATCTTCATCTCAAATAACCTCCATTTGATATTTTTTGTCTCAATATACGAATATTTTATTAACAAAAAAATGAAGTGTCCACCGTAAAAAAGTCTTTGTGCTCAATTTTCAAGATTTTAGTCAAAATCTCTTTCTGAGCATTTCTCCCATCTCCTTGATGGAATCATAAACCACGTCCGGCTTCACCTCGGAACCGGGTATATCCATGAGCTTCGTCTCTCCTGTCATAACAAGAACACCGATAGCTCCGTTGTTTACGCCTGTGGCAACATCCGTATATATTCTGTCGCCCACAAATGCAATCTTATCCTTATCCATGCCTGTGGCATCTACGATCATCTCCACAGTTTCGTTAAAAGGCTTCCCCACATACTTGGGCTTCTTGCCGGTGGAGAGCTCTATGGCTGCGCAAATTGCTCCGCAGTCAATAATAAATCCGCCCTTCATTGGACAATTAATATCCAGGTGAGTCGAAAGGAAAGTAGCACCATTTCTGATATAAGTACAAGCATTGGTAAGTCTGTTGTAATTAAGTGTCTTATCAAAAGCCACCACAACTATATCCGGAATATTGGCGGTATCCGCAGGAACAAATCCATCCATTTCATCTACCTCTGGCTGAAAAAGATTGATCCCGCCTTCTCTGAAGGTTTCATACAGGGACGGTGTCCCGAGAAGATACACACTTTTCCCCTTATAAAAACTATTAAGGTAGCGGATCATCACATCTCCGGAGGTCATGATCATATCCTTTGAAATATGGCAGTTCATCTTCGCCAGCTTATCAATATAAGCAGCCGATGACTGGGATGAGTTGTTGGTAAAAAACATGTATTTCTTACCTGATCTTTCTACACTGTCAAGGAAATCAAGAGCGCCGTCCAAAATGTCATTTTCCAGATAAAAGGTTCCGTCCATATCAAGGACGAAAAGCTCAGTGCGATTCAGTACTTCCTCTTTTGTTGAATTTTCAAAGTATTTTTCCATAACTTATCAGGTAGCTCCTATACATTTTCGTTTTGTACATGCTTGCCATATAACAAGACTGTGTCTCCGGCCTTGATCGTTAGCCCTCCCTTTGGAACCATCGCTTTACCGTTTCTTCTTACCATGAAGATGAAGCTCTGTCTGGAAATATCGATATCTCTTATCGCAGTACCATTCCAGGAATGGCCTTCATTTATCACGATTTCTTTTATCTCCACAGGCTGAACATCCTTGGTCTTCTCAGCACACATAACTATGAGATCACCGGGATTAAGTACCGTATCCCCTCTGGGAATAATGGTCTCTTTGACTCTTTGTATGGCTACGATCATAACGTCCTTAGGAAGGCCCAGGTCTACAATCTTCTTACCGGTCCATCTGTCTCCTGCAGAGAGTTTGACTCTGATAAAATGAATATTCTCTTCCTCTGTGAAGTCGCCAATGGACTTAAGTCTCTGATATTGTTCAACGAAGCCGGCAGAAATAATACCTGTAGGTATGGCAACCATGCCGACTCCAAGAAATGCAATGAATATTCCGAGGATCTTACCCAGGGTTGTCACAGGATAAATATCTCCATATCCCACAGTTAGAAGTGTCGATGCTGACCACCAGATTCCTGAAAAGGCGTTTTGGAATACCTCAGGCTGAGCCTCATGCTCAACACTATACATACACAGGCTTGATCCCATCATAAGTATGAGGATAATAAATACCGAAGCCATGAGCTGCTGCTTTTTGCGGCTAAGGATCTCGGTGATAACATTCATTTGGTCATAATAGGAATTGATTCTGAAAAGACGAAGAATCCTGGCAATCCTGAACATTCTGAAAACTGCCGTCCCCGCCGGGAAAAATACCGGTAGATAATAGGGTAAAAACGATAACAGATCTATTAATCCGGTAAAGGAAAAGACATATCGGACAATAGCACCTTTTTCTGTCTCCTTGGGATACAGTTCATTAGCTGTGATGAGACGCAGTACATAATCCACTGCAAAGAAAAAGGTGGTAATTGCCTCAATAACAAGAAGGAGCTTACCATACCGCTCCATCATATTGTCAAAAGTAACCGCAAATGCGCAAAAAAGATTAAGCAAAAGGGCAATGATACTGATAACGTCATAGAACCTGTTGATAGGTTCATCAATGACGCCCACACTAACCATGTTAAAAATCTTGGCTCTGAAAGCCTTACTCATAACAAACAGTTTGTGTTTCCCAGAATCATTCCCCTTTGATTTGGTCATTATTTCTCCTTGTTCTTTCTTCTGCCAAAGCTCTCCATTACAAGATCGCTGACATCCTGAAGATAATCAAGACTTCTTTTTTTATTTTCCTGCTTAATGGCCTTCTTCTCGGCCTTGCTGACATTCATGGTGTCGGAGTCCTGGCCCACATACCAGGCCTTGGTCTGTCCCTCACCCTTTATGTTGATTCTTCCTACGTTCTCGAAGCCATCAGCTTTTTTGTTCTGAGAAGCTCTGCTCTTCTTGGAATAATCTGCGTGATTCTCAGATTTGTTGCCGTTCTTGCTCTCAGCTTTCTTTCTGTCAGCCTTGATGCTCTCAATAAGGCTGACGTCAAGTCCTGTATTTACAGCCTGTGATCCATCAGGTTTTTGCTTTCTGCGAGGTTTCTGGAATACTTCCTCAGAAGAACTTACCTGCTTCTCCTGATATCTGTCGTTCTTTTTGTTAAAGCGCTGGCCCTGGTCCTTGCGGCTCCTGCGATCCTTGCGGTCCTCAGAATTCTTACGACTATCGCGCCCCTTACGTCCTTCACGATCCTCTGACGACTTCCTTCCATCCCGGTTCTTGCGGCCCTCTTCTAAACGACGTCCGTCGCGGCTTCTGCGCCCATCTGAGTTCTTGCGGCCGTCACCGGAGCGACGTCCGTTTCTTCTATCGCCACCGTCCTTGGAATCTCTCCTTCTTCTGTCGCTCTTTTCAAACAGAACAAGATCTTCAAGGTCTGCGCCCATCTTGAGCTTCATGAATCCGGCAGCAAGCTGCTCTGCAGTATACTCGCCCTCTTCAATCTTCTGATTGACGAACTCAAGAGTTGATGCGATATCGCCATTCTCAATAATATCGATTACTTCCGCAAATACCTTCTGGGATTTGGCTCTTGTAATCTCTTTAGCGGAAGGAACTCTTCTCTCCTCAATCCTGGTATGGCAGATTCTCTCGATGTCACGAAGCTTGTACATCTCTCTGCCGCCTACCAGAGTAAAGGATCTGCCGCTTCTGCCGGCACGTCCTGTTCTTCCGATTCTGTGTACATAATATTCAATATCCTCAGGGATATCGAAGTTAAATACTGCCTCAACACCGCTGACATCAATACCTCTTGCAGCTACGTCAGTAGCGATAAGGATGTTGATCCTGCCATTTCTGAAGAGATTCATAACTGTATCTCTCTGGTTCTGTGACAGATCTCCGTGGAGTCCGTCGGCAAGATAACCCTTGCCCTTAAGGCTCTCTGTGAGCTGGTCTACCATTTTCTTGGTATTGCAGAAAATAAGGCTTCTTGCAGGATCATAATAATCCATAAGTCTGCAGAGGACCTCTTCCTTCATCTTCTGGGGAACTCTGTAATATGCCTGCTCGATGGCGGCAACGGTGATCTCCCTGGGAGTCATCTTGATGTATTCAGCATCCTTCTGATAGGTTCTTGTGATCTTAAGAATAGGTTCGGGCATTGTAGCTGAGAAAAGAGCAGTCTGTCTCTCTTCAGGCATTCCCTGAAGAATAGTCTCGATATCTTCTCTAAAGCCCATGTCAAGCATCTCATCCGCCTCATCAAGGACAAGAACCTTAACATCCTTCATCTTCATTGTGTGACGTCTCATGTGATCCATAACACGTCCGGGAGTTCCTACAACAATCTGAACTCCGGCAGATAATGCTCTTATCTGCCTTGAAATATCCTGTCCGCCGTATACAGCCAGGACTTTGATTCCATGCATATATTTTGCAAAATCTCTGATATCATCGGCTGCCTGCATTGCAAGCTCTCTTGTAGGGCAAAGTACAACCGCCTGCAGGTGCTTATTCTCGGAATCTATGCTCTGAAGGAGCGGAATTCCGAATGCTGCTGTCTTGCCGGTTCCGGTCTGGGCCTGTCCTATAAGGTCCTTGCCTTCCATCATAACAGGAATAGCAGCCTTCTGGATGGGTGACATGTATTCAAATCCCATCTCAGTAACAGCTCTGATGATTCTCTCATCAAGGCCGGACTCGTCATATCTTATCTTAGCTTCTTCTTTCTTCTTGCTTTCTTTTTTTACTTCTTCTACTTCTTCAAATAATTCTAAATCTTTACTCATAAAACTCTCTTACTTCTAAAACAATAACTATAATTTACTACGCGATATACGCGATTCTTCGCTTACGCTCTCGAATCGCTACGTACATTCGGAATCCGCACTATCGTGCTACTTCCTCATGTACTTTACGTCTACGAGGTTTCAAGTAACTGCATGCAAGCATTCGTACTTGAAACTTCGTATCCGCATATCGCTCACATCTCACCGCTCATAACATCTTTGTTCTTCACGAGATAATCGACAAGTGAAACAACGGTCAGGGCCAGAGCGATCCACATGATAACCTGGGTAAGGATCTGCACAGCGGGAATTCCAAGATTGGCGATCATAAGAATGACCATGATCATCTGGAAGGTTGTCTTAAACTTGCCCCAATAGCTTGCTGCTATTACTCTTCCGTTGTCTGCGGCGATAAGTCTGAAACCGCTTATAACGAACTCTCTGGCGATAATGATGATAACAATCCAGGCAGGAATGCGGTCAAGCTCTATAAGTGCGATCATAGCACTGCACACAAGTAGCTTGTCTGCCAAAGGATCCATAAATTTACCGAAATCAGTGATAAGGTTATATTTTCTTGCAATCTTGCCATCAAGCATATCTGTGAGGCTGGCAATTATGAAAATTGCAAGGGCAATCCATTTAAAAAGTTCTACAGTGGACTCCTGCGCAGGTCTGAATAACAGAAAAAATACAAAAAACGGAATCATAATAACTCTGGCTACTGTTAACTTGTTCGGTAAATTCATTCTTCCATCTCCCCTATTAAATCATATTCGTTAGATCCTGTAATACGAACCTTCACGTAATCACCTGTCATAAGCTCTCTCTGAACACCACTCACAAAAAGATATCCATCGATATCCGGGGCATCCTTATAGGTCCTTGCCACATAGGACAGCCCATCGTCATATTCGGTGTCCATGATCCTGCCTTCTATGACAGCATCAACAACTTTTCCCACCATCTTCTCCGCAGCTTCAAAGGCAATCTTCTGCTGAAGCTTCATAAGCTTGTTTCTGCGGGTTACTTTAACCCTTTCAGACACCTGATTCGGCATTGTAGCAGCCGGAGTATCTTCCTCCTGTGAATAAGTAAATACTCCCAGTCTGTCAAACTTAAGGTCCCTTACAAGCTCCATGGTCTGATTATGATCTTCTGCCGTTTCCCCGGGGAATCCACTGATAAGTGTGGTCCTTATACAGATATCGGGAATTTCTTCTCTCAGATGCTGAACCAGAGCCCTGATCTCTGCGTTGTTAGTGCGCCTTCCCATCTTTTTGAGCACCCAGTCAGAACCTGACTGAATGGGAATATCCAGGTACTTGCAAATCTTAGGTTCATTCTTTATTGTCTGGATCAGCTCCTCATTGATCTCCTCAGGGTAGCAATACAGGATCCTAATCCATCTAAAGCCCTCTATCTCGCATAGCTTGTGAAGAAGCTCCGGCAGTTTTTTCTCCCCATAGAGGTCTGTTCCGTATAAAGTTGTCTCCTGAGCCACAATAAGAAGCTCGGTAATTCCCTGAGCAGCCAGATTCCTAGCATCCTCCAGCAGTTGCTCCATAGGTACACTTCTGTAATTGCCTCTAACCTTGGGGATTATGCAATAGGTGCAATGCTTGTCACACCCTTCTGCAATCTTGAGATAATTAAATAGACCTCCTGTGGTAATGACTCTCTTAAGGCCTCCCACAGGCTTCCTGTTGATATCATCGAAATAATTCTTGTGAGAAAAAAGCTCATCTCTCTTGATAGTCTCATCAAGTGCTTCAAGAATCTTATCAGTAGATGAAATTCCAAGGATCTCATCCACTTCGGGAATCTCAGTCTGGATCTCTTCCTTGTATCTCTGAGCAAGACAACCGGTCACGATGAGTGCCTTAAGCTGTCCTGCCTTCCTTCTCTCTGAGAGTTCCAAAATTGTATTGATGCTCTCTTCCTTCGCATCATTGATAAAGCAGCAGGTGTTAACAACTGCTGCTTCCGCTTCTTCCTCGTCATCTGTAAATTCGTAGCCGCGGTCTGCCAGCATTCCAAGCATTACCTCGGTATCTACTCTGTTTTTGTCACATCCCAGTGACACAAATAATATTCTCATAAATTATTCTTCTACTGATTCCTCTACGGTAACGTCTTCGTTCTCAGTAACAAGTGTTTCTCTCTCCTCATCTGTAAGGATTCTGAGAGTATCCTGGTTCATCTCGTCTACTGCGATTGAAAGAGGCTTCTGCTTATCCTTAACTCTTACCATAGGCTCATCACCTGCGATAAGCTGTCTTGCTCTCTTGGCAGTAGCCATAACTACTGAATATCTTGAGCTGATTACAGGCTCCTCACCCTCTTCAACTCCCTTGTTAACTACTTTCATAAGATCAACATATGAAGGATGTATCATAATATTGTATTCCTTTCCTGCGGTAATCCGCATATCCGCTAAAATGATTATAACTCATTAAGCTCATTTCTGATAGTATCTATAAATTCCTGATTCCTTGATGTGTCAAAATGTGCAGCGGTGATAATGTCGTTCACCTGTTCAACGCACTTATCAAGATCATCATTTATAACAATGTAATCGTAGTTCTCTATGCCAAGGGATTCCTCTTTGGCTCTCTCAAGTCTTCCTTTGATGACTTCCTCTGTTTCTGTGCCTCTTCCGCACAGTCTGGTCTTAAGAGTCTCAGCTGAAGGGGGCATAACGAACAAAAGCACCGCATCATTATACTGCTTTTTGATCTGAAGTGCACCCTGAATTTCTATCTCAAGGATTACATCTATTCCCTCAGCAAGCTTATCCTCAACGTATTTCCTGGGAGTTCCGTAATAATGATTGACATATCCGGCATGCTCTATCAGTCCGTTTTCATTAATAAGCTTCTCAAACTCTTCATTGCTAACAAAGAAATACTCTCTGCCATTCTCCTCGCCGGGTCTGGGATCTCTTGTTGTGGCAGAGATTGAAAGAGCATAATTGTCATATCTCTTAATAAGCTCCTTCATTATTGTACCCTTGCCTACTCCCGAAAAACCAGAGACAACGATTATAATACCTTTGCGCTTGTTGTGCAATACTTCATTACTCAATGTTCTGAATCTGCTCCCTTACTTTTTCTATATCGGTCTTAAGAGCAATTCCTCTGTCGGAAATCTTAAGATCTGTGGATTTGGACAAAATAGTATTGGCCTCTCTGTTCATTTCCTGTGCAAGGAAATCGAGTTTTCTTCCGATACCGTCCTTGTCATCACCCACCTGAAGTGTCTCCTTGGTGGCCATAATATGGCTTCGAAGCCTCGTAAGCTCCTCATCTACACATACCTTGTCGGCAAATATGGTAACTTCCATGGCAAGCCTGTTCTCATCAACCTGCTTGTCTTCCAACAGATCTGCGATCTTCTCACGAAGTTTCTGCTTATACTCCTGTATGATCTCAGGGGAACGCTCTGTAATATATTCCACATTTTCATACATTCCGTCAAGCTTTTGTGTAAGATCTGCGGATAAAAATTCTCCTTCTTTGATTCTGGAGTCAAGGAACTGCTTGCCGGCCTCATTAATGGCCTTCTTAAGTCCGCTCCATACCTCCACTTCATCCAGTTCTTCCTCTTCCATGGTAAATACTTCAGGGAACTTGGAAAGAGCTGAGATCCTGATATCGTTATCAAGACCAAAATCACTGGCCATCTGTTTAAGATATGTGAAATATTCCTCAGCTATAGCCTTATTGTATTTTACTCTGGAATCCGATTCTGAAAAATCCTCGTAACTGATAAATACATCCACCTTACCGCGCTTCATATAGTTCTTTAATTCGGTTCTGATGGCGGATTCAAATGCATTGAATTTCTTGGGCATCTTGATGTTGATATCAAGATAGCGATTATTAACAGACTTAAGTTCAACAATATATTTGCGCTGTCCCTCTGTAACTTCACTTCTGCCAAAACCAGTCATACTGCAGACCATAAGTAGAATCTCCTTTATTTTAGGGCAAAAATTTACATAAATCATTATAATACAGCGCTTTTTCAAGGTCAATGCTGCGTTCCGACCACATTTATAAAAAAAGTCAAAATTTGCTATTGTAAACGCTTACATATTTTGCTATAACATTATATAGATTAAGACTTAGATGAAGCGTTTTGTAAGCGTTTACATTTTAGGAGGAATAGGGTTATGGAATTATTAAATTATGATGTATTGGCCAAGTCAGGCTATGAAGGTTTTGTTCAGAAGGAAGCACCCGTTCGTGTTCTTCAGTTCGGTGAAGGTAACTTCATGCGTGCATTCGTTGATTACTTCTTCGACATCAGCAATGAGAAGGCAGGCTGGAACGGCAAGGTTGCTCTTGTTCAGCCTATTGCACAGGGTCTCACAGAGCTTATCAACAAGCAGGAGGGTCTTTATACATTATACCTTCGTGGAAGTGAGAACGGCCAGAAGGTTGATGCCAAGAGAGTTATCTCCGCAGTTGACTGCTGTCTCAATCCTTATGACAAGGCAGACTACGACAAAATGATGGCTATCGCAGAGAGCGATGACCTTGATATTATTGCATCCAACACAACTGAGGCAGGTATTGCTTACGATCCTTCCTGCAATTTCGAGGATGTTCCCGCTGCCAGCTTCCCCGGCAAGCTTACACAGGTTCTATTCAGAAGATACAAGGCAGGTAAGAAGGGCGTAGTTGTTCTCTCCTGCGAGCTTATCGACAACAACGGCAAAGAGCTTCTTAAGTGTGTCAACCAGTACATTGATCAGTGGCAGCTTGAAGAAGGCTTCAAGACCTGGGTTAACAATGATAACATCTTCTGCTCTACCCTTGTAGACAGAATCGTTCCCGGAAGAATCCGTGATGCAAAAGAAGTTGCAGCGCTTGAAGAAGTTAACGGATATCACGACGAGCTCATCGATGTAGGTGAGATCTTCGGAGTATGGATCATCGAAGGACCTGCTGAGCTTGAGACAAGACTTCCTTTCAAGAAAGCTGGCGTTAATGTTCACGTTGTTCCCGATGTAATGCCCTACAAGCACCGCAAGGTTCGTATCCTTAACGGCGCTCATACAGGTTTCGTACTTGGCGCTTACCTTTCAGGCCAGGATATCGTTCGTGACTGCATGCAGAACGAAGCTATTTCAGGCTTCATGAACAAGATGCTCAATGAGGAAGTTATTCCTACTCTCGTAGATCACCTTGATGAGAATGATCTCAATGAGTTCGCTGCTGCTGTTAAGGATCGTTTCAACAATCCTTTCGTTAACCACGAGCTTATGAGCATCTCTCTTAACTCAACAAGTAAGTGGAAGGCAAGAAACATGCCTTCATTCCTTCAGTATATCGACAAGAACGGCAAGCTTCCCGTTTGCCTTACTATGTCACTGGCAGCATACATTGCTTTCTATTCAAACGATGTTCAGGAACTTACTGAGGCAGGCCTTGTTTGCAAGAGACCTGCAGGCAATACTTATACAGTAAGTGATGACAGATGGGCTCTTGAGTTCTTCTATGATCACAAGAACGATTCTGAGGAAGACCTCGTTAAGGCTGTTCTTGGAAATGAGAAGATGTGGGATCAGGACCTCAACAAGATTGCCGGTCTTACAGATGCAGTAATTGCAGATCTGAAGATGATCCGCACAGAAGGTGCTGAGAAAGCATATGCCAGCTGCCTTTAATAATTAAGCTTTTTCATTCAATTTTTCATTATCTTCCTATAAGAAGCCGCATTCGTTTTTACGAAATGCGGCTTCTTTGCGCAAAATCGTTAAATTCTTAAGATTGTGTCTACTGTGTGAAACGTGACAACCATGCCCCATTCAGGTCACTTCAAGGACTGATTTTTTGTGTTCTTACGCAATACCGCAAAATTCTAACGAAATGTTTAGATTTCTTTACAAACCCGCTCCTTTGCTGTATTCTAAAGGTACAAAGAGAGAGAAATAGATTTCAAATCTGCTTCTTCAAGGAGTAACTTATCCTGCGGCCGGCGCGTCCAATGTGTCGGGAAATAATCCGGCATGATAAGTATCTTTCAAACACTAAGCTTATTGGGGATTGTCACAGACCAATAATCTGCACATTAACCATTCACACCACGTGGTTACCACTGTGCGTTCTTAATGTTGCCCTTTTATGGGTTTTATTCAACCTCATAAGCTTAGTATTTGATCCTTCACAAAGTAATCTACATTTATAGACAATTATTTTCTAAATAATATTTCAATATCACCGTCTACAAATCCTGTTCCAACAGCTGTTAATCCTTTTAAAGTATTGGCATATTTCCCTTTCTCAAGATATTCCTTTATAATTTCAATCACATTATCAAGTATGACTTCCCATTCTTCATCAGCCTCCCATGTAAACAGGTTCTCTCGAGAGCCAAAATCGGTAATTTCATCACATGCCCAATCATCATCTTCTTCATCAAAAGATGCAGTACCAACTATTTCCACTGACCAATTATCATCTGTGTCTTCATAAATATTGAAATTTACAGCTATAACTTCTTCCGGAAAGCCTTTCTTCAAGTATGCATTTAACCACTCTTCAAATTTTTCGTACATTTTTGTTCATCCCTTCTAAATAACATTATAAAATTTCATAAATATCATTAAGTCAAAGCACAATTCTAAAGTAGTATGGGTGCCAAGACACACTTTTGGCACCCATATAAACATATTTGATTCTTATAAATCACTTAATTCAATCTCTTTGAAAGAAAAGCCAGTCAAACCATTATCGTCTATCAGTTTTTTTATGTTATCAGAGCAAAACATCACAACCATATGCTCTTTAAGTCTGAACAGATCATGGCCCTGTATAGCACTATGCTTCAAAACATATTTCCATATTGCGTAAGCCTTAGGCTCTTCATCGTGTAATACTCCAAAACTTGATTTTTCAAAATCAATGGCATTTTCTACCACATCAAGGATATTCACAATATAGCCCTTTTCTTCAGTGTTGCAATTACTATCGCATATTTTTATTGGTATAAACTGAACGCAATCATTCAACTTGTCTCTCAGCACATGATACGTATTTTCTGTTATGATAAACCACGCATTAACATTTAAGATATAATCAGTCTGCACACTGCCTTTATCAAAATCATAATAATAAAATAACTCTCCTTTATATTCAATTATTTTACCATGATCAAAATCGTGATAATCATACATTCTTTCATCACTTAATTTTGTGCAGAAAATACATTTATCGCGTTGAGTATTATCAAATCCTAGTTTGTAATATTTCATACATGCATTCCTTTCGTATTATCTTGGTTTCGCATATAATATACTTGGATTGTTCATTATAATTGTTTTAAGATTATTAAATTCCCGCATAAAAACATTAACGTCACCTTTAGCTATTTCATCAATATCTTTAAGATGCTCCAGCATAAAATCATGATAAGCGTTTGTATGCCTGCCACAGTGATTGTTCATCAATTCAATATTCCATTTACCACCAAGTTTCAAATCGTAATTTTCCAGAATCTTTTCGAACTGCGGAGTATATGTTTTGTTCTTATTTGAAAAGAAATGATGCTTTTATGGTTTAGCAACTTTTTTAGGAGTTTGCTTTGCTGCATCTGCAATATTTTCCGCACCACACTTATTATGCACCAGCACATTTGTACTGCCGACAAAATACGTGTGGTAATCTTCAACTGCAAAGTTGTAGACGGGTACTGCGTTTTGGAGCTGTTCCCAACGCTTGATCAGAAGGTGAAGCTCATTGCCTTCATTATCAACAAGTGTGGTTCCTTCCTCAAGGTCTCCTGCAAGTACAAAACCTATATTCTTTACATAGAAAGGATGGGCAGGTGTTGTTGCAATCGCCTCTCCATCTATTTTCAAATGGATAAGCTCTGTGGTCTCATGAACATAGGTTTCAAGAACTCTCTTGTAGGTAACATCTCCTGTTTCCGGATCTTCTGATAGGACAAATTCTCCCTCTTCTATCTGCTCGATTGGAATCGCTCCGTCAATGGTCTGCACCAGGGTTCCGGCAACAAAGCAGTGGTTATTTGTCATTCCACCGGTGATAAAGCCTTCTATCAATCCGGTCATGAAGCTATCGCATGCCCCATCGATGGCAGCCTGTTTCGTCTTTTCCAAATCTCCGCCACTGGTGACATAAGCTATTCCACCATTTATTCCCTCGTTAGATACTGAACTCGTGGGAATGTACATATAACTTTATGTCATAGATTAGGAAAAATATCTTTCACTATCTTATTTTGAGGATCTAATTCAAGTATCTCTTTGGCAATCTTTTTTGCCTCTTCCTCTTCAAAATCCACGTCCGGAACTCTATAGAAAAATAGCATCATTTGTAAATTTTCCACATTTCTATTTTGCTCTAATATTTCTCTCTGATGATATAGTGCCATAGCATACGCACCTTCCATCCAGTTGATACTAAAGCAAAGAATATCTACTGCTAATTCCAGCCAATCTATATTGTTAGTTCTTTTATACATAAAAATAGTAAAACAATAAAATGTTAGATTTTGCTGATCAAATGATTCATCGTGTATCTGTTTTATTATTTTATCTGTATCACATTCATCAAATTGTGCTGCTTCTTCAAATAATCCCTTCTTTATTTTTTCGAATATCTCATTTTTTATTTTCATTTCATCCATACATTTCACACCTTATTACATAATCAATTATTCTAATAAATGGTATCTTTTCTTAATTCTAAAATGCTCCGGTCATCTCTCTAGAGATATGCAGAAGATAGTCGATTATTCTGACCATCCCTGGGCCAAGGAGTTGAAGGATTACCTTGCAGGCATACTTCATGAACGGAACATACTTGTGGAAAATGGCGTAGAGTCCTTCGGAACCAGGTATTATACAATCATGGAAGAAATCGATAGAATCCTGAAAAGAGCCGACGAGCAGTTCGCTACATCAAAGGGCAAATATAATGAGTCTGATGAAAGGAAACTGATAAATCACCTTAGGAAGTTCAAGAAAAGTAACTTCCTCTGGATAAAGGACTTTTCAGTGCCACCCACAAATAACCTTGCAGAAAGAAGCCTTCGCGGTATTAAGGTAAAGCAGAAAGTATCCGGGCAGTATCAGGACATCAAGAATGCAGGATTCTTTGCTGATGTAAAAAGCTATATCGCTACCTGCAGCAGAAATGACATTCCACCTTTTCAGGCTCTTACCAAACTGATGGAAGGAAATCCATATACCCTAAAAGAAATATTAGGCGGAGCATAACTCCGCCCCGTTACTGTGCATTCTAGCCTCGGTTTTGTCACTCACCCAGATAACGATATTCAAGTCCGAAATAGCGATTATCAGTTTCCTTACTCAGATAATCATACCCTTCCTCTGATGCAATCTGAAAGTCACACTTTTCATGGGTTTTTAAAGATGCTATATTCTTTTTGCTAACGCAATCACAAAGCCTGAACGGTCCTGCTTTTTTCAGCTCTTCAACGACATTAGACAAGAGTAATGCACCATATCCATTTCTTCTATGATCCGGACGCGTCTCTAGCGCTTCAAGATAATATACGTCTCTTTGAACCATGCATGTTCTTAGCGCACTGAGCCATTCTCCATTCTCTTCATATATCCAGTAAACACTATCCTCTCGCTTGAAAAAATCATTCTTTAAAAAATCGCAAAAATTCGTCTCCACAAGCTTAACTGCTTTTTCTTTATCCTTTTCGTCTGGATAAAAATACTCGGTATTATCATAATTACTCTCTGAGTATATATCCATCAGTTTTCTTTCATCCAAGTCACTATACTTCATTATTTTTCTAAGCATAACAATACCTCCCAAATGCAAACAGAAATATTGTAATCTTCATGATAGAAAAAATAAAGAACATCTTACGCAATTAACTGTGAATAATAACATAATTTTTGTTACAGTTCATCCCCTAGTTTAGACTGTAAGAAATAGCCCTTCCATCATCACGCCCTGTTATACCCATAAAAAAAGCAGCACACAATTCAAATATGGATCATGTACTGCGCAAAAGCTACATATATAGCTGATGGAATTATAGGTACAAGACAAGGTTAGCGTCAGCTTCACTTATGCTCGATAATCTCTTTCGCCATGGAATAGAGGTCATCCGCAGATAGATCATTTCCTGATGTTTCCAGAAGGTAAATTACATTATCCATCTCAAAAAGCAGTGTGGAAGCGTAGGTTGTTTTCCTCTCTAGTGATCCATAATAAATAAAAAAGTGGTTGTCTGATTCTGCTCGTTCCAGTTCCTCATTTGTCAGCGTTCGCTTCTCCGCTGCCGGAACTGACAGATACTCGTTCAGGCTATAATAAAGAGTTATTCCATCAATTTCTGTCTGATCGGTAGCATTTTGGGCATCCTCACTATCTTTTAGGTGAGCACTTGCTATTACAGGGTTCATGTGGATTTCAAGATCAGCTTTGTTCTCACACGTATAGTGGATATTTACGGCTTTATCCTTGGATATTTTATTGTTACCGCCGTCAAAAGCATTTGTTTCTGACAGGTACATATATTGAAACTTATAGCCATTATTGAAGGCTTCTACTGCCGAAATATCTATCTGTGCCGCTTTTTCATATTCTGTAAGATTTTCAAAATGCCTTGTTCCTGATAAATCAACTTTTTTGCTGGTCAATTTAGCCGGATTACCGATAAATGCAGCAGCGATCAGACCTAATGTCATTAGGCACGCAGCCGCTAAGACTGCGTATTTCTTTATGCTGATATTTCTTTTCTTGCCAGATATACCGGTGATCGGAGTTGTATTAATCATCCTCTGTATCATCCTGTTTTTGGCAGCATCTGATAGTGTCAAATTTGCCATAGCGTCAAGATATTCTGCATTTCTGCTCATCATTGCATGTCCTCCCTTAGTGTCAGTTGTAGTTTTTTCCTGGCTCTTGATAAAAGAGTCCTTACAGATAGTTCTGTTTTTTGAAGTATTGAAGCAATCTCTTTTATCGAATACCCTTCGTAATAGTACAAGAAAATGCATATACGGTAGTTATGCGGAAGCTTCATTACTTCTTCAGTAATGCCTGTTTCGTGTGATTCCGTGGCCTTGATATCTCCCAGTTCTTCCAATGTAGTTGTGTTTTTGAAGGCTGAACTCTTGAGTACATCTTTGCAGGCATTGATCGTAGTTCTGATGATCCACGCTTTCTCATGTTGCTGGTTTTCAAAATGGACATCTGAAGCGATATATTTCAAGAAAACTGTTTGACATATATCCTCTGCGTCTGATGCATTTTTCAGATAGTTCACGCCTATGCGATATATCAGGTCACCGTAGCTTTCAACCAGTCGCCGTGCTTCTTTCTCCTCCATATGTTTGCTCGCTTTCTATTGTTTTTGAATCTCTCTACTTATAATACGATTGATATACCACAAACGTTACAGTAAAATATAAAAATGTTGAAGGTACATGTTTACTGGAGGAAAACATCAATGACTTTTAGAGAAAAACTGGAATCTTTACCTGAATCAGAATGGAAAAATAGTAAGGTAATGATTAAACCAATAGTAAATGAAAAAGAGCTGATATATGCAACTTATGACTGTCAGGTTACCAAAGAACAGCAGGATCTTGTAAACCCTTCCTGGTTTGAAATTGGAAAAACCGTTTAACATGTATTTACTACTTTTATACGAATGAAAAATATCCCGGCAAATATTTGGTGAAATCGCGTAGGCTTGCTCCTACTCGATTTCGCACACGAACATTCCGCACTTCGTGCTCCATGTTCTTATAACCGGCAAATGAATTTGTATGCAAGCATCCATTCACTTGCCGGTCTTGTGCAACAAAAAGAGGAGCTAAACTTCAGCTCCTCTTGTATTACAGCGATATAAATTATTTCTTATGGAAGCATGTCAGCATCGCCGAAGTACTCAGCCCACTTCTCTGCACGCTCGTCGATGATTGCCTGTCCGCCGCTTGAGAGATAATCTGCAAGATAGCTGTCCCAAACAGAATCGAAATCAGCTTCTGAAGCAACTACTGCGTTATCATAGATCTGATCTCTCTTAGCAGAAAGTGTATCACCTACACCTGCCTCTGCTGTGATCTCACCAACGTTAACATTCTTGGGCTCAAGGCCGTCTGCCATAGCGATCTTGTTAGCCTGATCTACAAGCTCAGGATCTGCCTCAGCATAACCGTAAGCAAGTGAAAGTGCTGCAAGAGCCTCATCGCCGAAGTATGTTCCGTTACATGTGATTGTGTAGTCAATGTTCTTACCTGAGTTCTGGATTGCATCGCCTGTTGCTGCAATGATCTGGATAGCGCCGCTGTCGAGAACTTCATGTGTAACGCCCTCATCACCTGCCTGGAGGTATTTGATTGTCTCAGGCTTAGAGATGAAGTCAAGGTAAAGAAGAGATGCTAAAGGCTCATCGTTGGTTGTAGGGAAGAAGATCTTTCTGTCGCCTGCTGAGCTGTAGAGCCACTTTGAATACTTGCCTGCTGAGTTCTTGAAGCAGTCAACAGGAATAAATACAGCGTCCTCGCCTACGTTTCTCTTGAGGTTAGCATTGATGCTGTCCTCACCGTTTCTGAATACATAGTCCCAGTTGTGCTGGAATGCGCCTACATAGCCTGCTTTGATCATATCGTCCTCAGTTGTGTCGCCACTTCCGTAAAGAACGAAATCTTTCCACATAAGGCCTGCATTGTACCACTTGTTAAGAAGTCTTACAGCTTCCTTGGTTGAAGCCTGTGTAACCATTCTGTCATCGAATCCGTTGATGTAGTACTCTTTGTCTGTGATGTTAGGATCCATGTAGGATGTGATGATGTTGGATGCTCTCCATCCGATATCATAGCTTGCTGAAAAAGGAACCATCTTGGAAGCATCACTGCCAAGAAGTGTATCAGCATTGTCTCTGAAAGCGATAAGCATGTCTTCGAATTCCTGAGTTGTTGTAGGAACAGAAAGTCCAAGCTTGTCGAGCCAGTCTTTACGTACAAAGGTAACGATTCTCTGCTGCTCTGCTCTCTTACCTTCAAGTGCCCATACTGTGCCGGTCTTGGGATCCTTGTCCCAAAGCATGTTAGTATCACCAAGCCATGTCCAAAGGTTAGTAAGATCGCCCTTATAGGTCTCGATCATCTCGCTAAGATCGATAACGCCGCCCATCTGAGCATAAGTAAGAACTGTAGGATAGCTGTAGGTCACGCAGATATCAGGAGCTTCCTGAGCTGCAAGAAGGTTGTTGATGTCATCAACCTCTGTCCATCTGGGAACCTTTTTGAAGGTAACTTCTACGTTGTGCTCCTCGAGCATTCCCTTCTTGATGTACTCTGTGTACATGTTGTTCTCAGGATCTGAGCCGCCGTCATTTCCTCTGTCGTAGATCTCAACTGTGATCTGTCTTGTCTCTGCAAACTTACCATCTGTAAGCTCAGATGATGTTGCCTCAGCTGCAGGCTCAGCAGGTGTCTCTGCTGCGGGTGCCTCTGCTGCAGGTGCCTGTGTATCTGCTGCGGGTGTCTCAGCTGCAGGTGCGCTGCCGCCTTCAGAAGATCCGCATGCAACTACAGAAAGAACCATTGCAGATGCAAGTAATACTGATAAAACTTTGTTTTTCATATTGACCTCCCTTCAAATGAGTCAATTAATATTTATTTAATCCAATAAGGATTAAGTTCAAGGTAGTTCTGATCTCGCACGTTGTGCTCGCCATAACAAGAATTCGCACTAAATTCGAAAATACCTCATTAAGTGCTCATTCTTTGACCGCACCCATGGTCACGCCATGAATGAAGTACTTCTGCAGGAAAGGATAAATGCACAGGATCGGAATGGTTGAAAACATTACGATGGCAGCCTTAAGGGACGCTGACAGTCCCGGGGTTGAGAAGCCTTCCTGTGTAGCAACCTCAACCTGATTGATATTGTTGATGATGTTGTACAAAAGGAGCTGTAATGTGTAGTACTTGGCCTCTCTCATGTACATCAGGGCATCTGAATATCCGTTCCATCTTCCTACCGCATAGAACAGAGCGAGTGTAGCCATAACCGGCTTGGAAAGCGGTATGTAGATCTTGGTCAGGATCTCGAAGAACGTCGCTCCGTCAATCTCAGCGGATTCACGAAGGCTGTCCGGTATTCCATAGAAGAAGCTTCTCATGATGATCATGTTATAAACGCTCATGACACCCGGAATAATGAGAACCAGAGGGTTACTCAGAAGGTTCAGCTTCTGCATCAGCAGGTAGTTCGGAATTGTTCCTGCGTTAAAAAACATTGTTATTGTTATGAAGATATTGATGGCTTTTCTTCCGCGAAGATTCTCGAAAATCAGCGGAAATGCACATAAGGTAGTCATTGTCAGTGAAAGTACAGTACATACAATCGTAAGAAATACTGTCCACACGAAGGCTCTTATGTACTTGGGGTCCTTAAGGACCGTTGCATAGGCATTTAAGTTAAAGCCCTTGGGTAAAAGATATACCTCATTTCTTACCAGATAGTCTGTTCCGCTAAGGGACTTGGCAAGAAGGTTAATCATAGGTATCACGCACATCAGGCTTATTACAAGGCAGAAAAGCACAAATACTACGTCCCAGGCTTTATCTGCATCGGATTTAATTTTCATTTGCTCGCACCTCCTTACCAGATTCCTCTCTCTCCAAGCTTACGGGAAATGAAATTCGCCATAAGAAGGAAGAATATTCCCACTACAGACTGGAACAATCCAACCGCTGTAGTAAGTGAGAACTGCAGACCCTTGATACCGACTCTGTACACGAAGGTTGCGATAACGTCTGCCACACGCATTACCAGATTGTTCTGGAATGCAAAAGGACGGTCAAATCCGCCACCGAGGATATTACCAAGGCTCATGATAAGAAGAACTACAATCGTAGGCTTGATTCCCGGAAGGGTGATGTGCCACATCTTGCGGAATCTTCCGGCTCCGTCAACGGAAGCAGCTTCATAGAGCTCCGGGTTGATACCTGCTATTGCTGCCAGATATACGATTGATCCCCAACCAAAGTTCTGCCAGATACCAAATCCGATATAGCTTCCGATCCAGTGTTTTCCGTCATTAAGGAAAGGAATAGGATCAAAACCCATCTTGCTGATGACCATATTTACAAGACCATCTGTAGGAGCAAGAAGCTGCAGAGCCAAGCTGTAAATAATGACCCATGACAGGAAGTGAGGCATGTAAGCAATCGTCTGAACCACTTTCTTGTAATGCTTGAAGCACAGTTCATTAAGTATTAATGCAAAAATAATTGGTGCCGGGAATCCAAAAAGAAGATCCAGCAGATTAAGTGTCAGCGTGTTTCTAAGAGCATATTTAAAGTCATTGTTCTTAAATGCTTTGATAAAGAATTCAAAACCATGATTATCTGCCAGCGGCAGCTCCCATATGCTCTTAACAAGGCTGTACTTTTTGAAGGCGATCTGCACATAGACCATTGGTGCATACTTGAATATCGTCAAATAAAGAAGCGGCAGGAAAAGCATTGCATATAACTGCCAGTAGCGCTTCATATAGACGCCAAAAGATTTCGAGTTCCCCGAACTCGTTTGAGATTTCTTCCCCATAAAAATCCTCCCAGTTTTTATGCGAATTGCACATATAAATTTGAGGTTATTATATTTTTTCTTGTCATGTTGCACTTCTCATTTGTTGCTTCATGTTTACTATATGTTGCTTTTAAAGGTACTTTTTACCGCAAAAAAATCAAATTGTGCAACTTTTTCAATGTGTACAGCAAAATAAGCAAAGTGACGCATAATAATCCAGATAATGTTGTAGTTGCATGAATATTTTGTATCTTTGATTGAATCTGTGATACATGGTACAATATAGCCTGCATTTATAGTTATTCTTAATCATGAAAGGTAGTAAACAATGGCTTTTGACGGAATTACAGTTGCAAACTTAACCAAGGATTTAAATGACCTTCTGACCGGAGGCCGTATCTATAAAATAGCCCAGACAGAGAGCGATGAACTTCTTATCACAGTCAAGCTCTCCTATGAAAATATTGATAAATATCAGATCAAGCAGGCAAGAGTAGTCATGTCCGCAGACGCTTCTCTCCCGCTGGTCTATATGACCGATGACAACAAGCCCTCCCCCATGACTGCCCCCAATTTCTGTATGCTTCTTCGTAAGCACATCCAGAATGGGCGCATTATTTCCATCACTCAGCCGGGAGGCCTTGAGAGAATTATCAGATTTGAGATTGAGCACCTGGATGAGATGGGCGACCTTCGTCACAAGGTCCTTCTCATCGAGATCATGGGCAAATACAGCAATATCATCTTCACCGATGAAGAGGACATGATCATCGACAGTATCAAGCACATTCCCGCTTCTGTCAGCTCGGTAAGAGAAGTTCTTCCCGGAAGACAATATTTCATCCCTTCCCAGGATAAGATCAATCCTCTTGAAACCACAGCAGATGAATTCTCCTCCAGCGTTCTCAGTAAAGGAATGCCTGCTTTTAAAGCAATTTATTCAAGCTACACAGGCCTGTCTCCCATCATATCTCAGGAGATCTGCTACAGAGCAGGTGTTGATGCCGACAAATCCGCAGCAGCCCTTGATCCTTCCGAATCAGTCAAGCTCTACAGAGCCTTTGATGAAGTTATGGATCTGGTTAAAACCGGTAATTTTACCCCTGTTATCGTTTATGAGAAAGGCGCACCTAAGGAATATTGCTCCATTCCTCTTACTATCTATGGCAATCAGAATGGTAATTCAAATGAATCAGGTTTTAATACCACTCAGATGAGCAGCATTTCCTCACTCATCGAGCAATATTACGCCGAAAAGAACGTTGTAACCCGTATCAGACAAAAGTCTGTGGACCTTCGCAAGATCGTTCAGACCGCCCTTGAGAGAAACGTAAGGAAGTACGATCTTCAGACCAAGCAGCTTCAGGACTCCGAGAAAAAAGACAAATACAGAATCTACGGAGAACTCCTCACTGTCTACGGCTATAGTGCCAAGGAAGGCGATAAGAACATA
Organism: Butyrivibrio sp. DSM 10294; assembly: GCF_028539135.1. NCBI lineage: Bacteria > Bacillati > Bacillota > Clostridia > Lachnospirales > Lachnospiraceae > Butyrivibrio > Butyrivibrio sp. DSM 10294. The sequence goes on from NZ_JANSWL010000088.1 coordinate 472,691, forward strand.
ACCGTCAACGACTACAACACCGGAGAAGATGTTACGATTCCCCTGGATCCTACTCTCTCCATAAGTCAGAACGCCAAGAAGTATTTTGACAAATACACCAAGCTAAAGAGAACTCAGGAAGCCCTCACAGAGCAGATGCAGGAAGTAGCTCAGGCCATCGAACAGCTTGAATCCATTGCTACTTCTCTGGACATCGCCCAGAAGGAAGCAGACCTTGCCCAGATACGTCAGGAGCTTGCTCTTTCAGGTTATGTTAAAGCTCATACCCAGGGCAAGAACGGTCGCAAGGAAAAGATAACCTCCAAACCTTTCCACTATCTCTCCAGCGACGGATTTGATATCTATGTAGGCAAAAATAATATTCAGAACGATGAACTCACGTTCAAAACCGCAAATGGCGGCGACTGGTGGTTCCATGCCAAAAAGATCCCCGGCTCCCACGTTGTTCTGTTAACCGGAGGTAAAGAAGTCCCTGACAGAGCCTTCGAAGAAGCTGCCGCCCTGGCCGCTTTCTACTCCAAGGGTAAAAATCAGGAAAAAGTCGAGATTGATTATCTAAGGCGTAAAGACGTAAAAAAGCCCGGTGGGGCTAAACCGGGCTTTGTAGTGTACTACACCAATTATTCAATGGCTATTTCACCGGATATTTCCGGTCTGAAACTGATCAGCGATTAATTATCATTCGCCTCTTTTGGCAAAATAAACTCCGCCATAATCGGATTCCTTGTAATCTACGGCTTCATAATCAAGAGAATATGCCGCCTTTAGAAGTACTGCTCTTCCATCTGTAATTCTGAAGGTGGCATTATGATTAAAGGAAAGGCTGTCGGAATCCTCAAGATTGCCGTCATAAAAGTTAACATTAATAATACCGTTATCTCTTAGAATAATTCCTGCAATGGTATTACCATCAGCCTTTATTGCTTCCACAACCTTCTCTGTTCCTTCATAACCAAGGAGTTCTTCTTCTGTTATTTCCCTGCCTTCATACTCTTCGAATTCACCGCTGTCCTTATTGTAAAAATAATAATAAGGCTTCCAGGTATGTCCTGTGCCATCAGAGCATCCATCGTAGCAATCAAGTGTTACAATTGCCGTTCCGTCACTAAGTCCGGCACAGGCTCCCATCTCGGAGATACCAAGCCTGTAGGCCTTACCGTCTTTTACCCCGAATACAAGATTGTTAACTGCAGTAGCTGCCGCTCTGTATGAAGGAGCAAAGAACATCGGATGATCCTTGGACACCTCATTAACACCTGTTCGGATGACATATTCTTCATTTGGTTCATTTATAATGAGTTCAAGATCTCCCCAGGCAGTATTGATATCCTCTGAGATATTGGTTACTTCATCATCATCAACGTAATATACAGCACCATCTACGTCAACTTCACCATAGTCTTCATATCTTGTGCCTACTATAGCAAAGGCCTCTTTACTGCCGTCTCCGTCAAAATCATCGCAAATATAGTACTCTATGCTGTCTGTAACTTCTGCCTTAAGTTTATTGTAGTATTCGTCATCTGATTCTGTCGGGTTCTCAACCTGAACTTGATCAGTAGTAGCTGTAGCAGCTGCCTCTTCCGATATATCTATTGAAGCCTCATCACCAGAAATATTTGAATCAGACTCATATGTTATTATCTCCGAAATCTCTGACATATATGCATCAGGTATATCTGTGGTAGCACTACTGCCACATCCACTAAGGCCTGATACGATCATAGTTGAAACTGCCGTCAACATTATTCCATTAATACTCTTTTTCATAATAAATCCTCCCGGTGCACATATATAAACAGGCATATTCCTTAACATCGCAATAATCCGCTGCCAAAACTGCAAATTTATATTCCCCATTTTGCAGATCTTAAAGAATAATTATCACACTCTTGTTGTCCACTTGGAGCAGTCCATGATCTCAGTTGCGAAATCCTGATAGAAATCAGGTTCATGGCAAACCATCAGAATACTGCCTTTGTATTCCTTAAGCGCTCTGTGAAGCTCTTCCTTGGCATCTACATCAAGATGGTTGGTAGGCTCGTCCAGAACCAGAACATTGGACTCTCTGTTAATAAGCTTACAAAGTCTGACCTTGGCCTGCTCACCACCTGATAAAACCTTACACTTGCTTTCGATATGCTTGGTGGTAAGTCCGCATTTTGCAAGGGCTGACCTAACCTCATATTGGGAAAAGCCCGGGAATTCATTCCAGATTTCCTGCATGCAGGTGGTCTCAATATCAGGAGACATCTCCTGCTCGAAGTATCCGATCTCTACGTTCTCTCCAAGCTCCACACTTCCGCCCAGGGAAGGGATAAGTCCCAGAATACTCTTAAGAAGAGTTGTTTTACCAATACCGTTGGCACCGGTAAGGACAATCTTGGAATTTCTCTCCATTGAGATATTCAGAGGTGTGGACAATGGACTGTCATATCCGATAACAAGGTCCTTGGTCTCAAATATCATCTTGCCGGGAGTTCTTGCAGTCTTGAAGTTAAACTCAGGCTTCGGCTTCTCCTGGATTTTTTCAATGATATCCATGTTATCAAGTTTCTTCTGTCTTGACATTGCCATGTTTCTTGTGGCAACTCTGGACTTATTTCTTGCAACGAAGTCCTTGAGCTCGGCAATCTCCTGCTGCTGACGATTGTAAGCTGCCTCTCTCTGTGCCTTTTTGGCCTCATAGACTTCCATAAACTTGTCGTAATCTCCAACATATCTGTCAAGGCTGTGATATTGTCCGTCCATGTGATAAATGATATTTACCACATTATTGAGGAAGGGAATATCATGGGATATCAGAATAAAAGCGTTGTCATATTCCTGAAGATATCTCGTAAGCCATACAATATGCTCAGCGTCGAGATAATTCGTAGGCTCGTCAAGAAGAAGGATGTCAGGCTTCTCCAATAAAAGCTTTGCCAGAAGAATCTTGGTCCTTTGTCCTCCCGACAGCTCGGTTACGTCCCTGTCAAGTCCCAGCTCAAGGAATCCCAGTGCTCTGGACACTTCTTCAATTTTGGAATCAATAAGATAAAAATCTCTGTTGGTAAGAAGATCCTGAATAGTTCCAAGTTCCTCCATATATGCTTCAAGAGTTGTTTCGTCCGCTTCTCCCATGGCATCACAGATTTCATTCATTCTGCGCTCCATATCAAAAAGAGGCTCATAAGCTGACGCAAGAACGTCTCTGATGGTCATTCCCTCTTTTAACACTGCGTGCTGATCAAGATAGCCCACCTTGACGTTCTTGGACCACTCAATCTTACCTGCATCAGGCATCAGCTTGCCTGTGATTATATTCATAAAGGTGGATTTACCCTCTCCGTTAGCACCAACAAGGCCGATATGCTCTCCCTTAAGGAGTCTGAAGGATACATCCTCAAAAATGGCTCTGTCACCAAAGCCATGGGTTAAATTTTCAACATTCAAAATACTCATAACATATCTCTTTCTTCTTAAATCTAAACAGTCACGGCTAATATCTTACCTTATTTCACAATAATTAACAATAAAAATGAGGCCACAGCATAAAAGCTGTGGCCCCTAAAGGGAATTGCATATGGGATGCATTGGCCTTTCAAATTATTAGATCAGTTCTTGGCAAAGAGCTTACCGCCTCTCTTTGATACTACATCAAAGATAACAGCTGCAAGAAGAACCACGCCCTTAACCACTTTCTGCATGTTGGCATCTACGCCCATAAGTGACATACCAAGGTTGATAACACCCATGAGAACCGCACCGACAATAACTCCGGGAACTGTTCCGATTCCGCCGTAAGCAGATGCTCCACCGATGAAGCAGGATCCGATAGCGTCCATCTCATAGTTCTGACCGTATGTAGGCTGAGCTGATGTAAGTCTTGCGATTGTGATCATTCCTGCAAGTGCTGCAAGGAATCCCATGTTGGTATAAGCAAGGAAGTATACCTTGTTGGTGTTGATACCTGAGAGCTTGGTAGCCTTCTCATTACCACCAACTGCGTAGAAATAACGTCCAACAGTTGTGTTGTTGGTGATGTAACCATACACAAGGACAACAACCATAACCCAGATGAGAACTGTAGGAATACCTTTGTGCTGTGCAAGCTTGTAAGCAAAGATAAGAATAACTGCTGTAATTGCGATAAGCTTGATAAGGAATGTAACAAAAGGCTCTACATCATAGTTCTTTTTAACTCTCTTAACACGACCTGTAACCTCAATAAGAATGAAGATACCTGCTGCAACAAGACCGCCAAAGAGACATGTAAGGTTGAGCTCTGCTCCGCCGAAGATATCGTGAACATAGCAGTCAGCACCGCCACCGAAAAGGTTAACGAAGGCTGTCTTATCCTTGATAGAAACGGTAAGACCGTTGAGCACTACGTTGGAAAGTCCTCTGAATGCAAGCATTCCTGCCAGTGTTACGATGAAAGGAGGAATTCTTACGAATGCGATCCAGAAGCCCTGGAAAGCACCGATTGCTGTACCGATGAGGATCATGATAATGATTGAGAGCCAGATGGGAACATTTAAGTTAACCATCAGAGTTGCTCCAACCGCACCAACGAAACATACAACAGATCCAACTGAGAGATCGATGTTACCACCTGTCAGTATGCAAAGAAGCATACCGGTTGCCAGAACGAACACGTAAGCGTTCTGTGAAATAAGGTTACTAACGTTCATGGGAAGAAGGATTGCTCCTCCTGTCTGCCATGCAAAGAAACCAAGTACCACCAGAAGAACCAGTACCATGGTATTTTTCTTAAGAAAGCCCAAAACCTGTTCTTTACTCATAATTTATTCCTCCCCTTTTCCGGATGACTGTAAGATATAAGTCATAATCTTTTCCTGGGTAGCATCTTTGCCATCCAGTTCTCCAACCATTCTGCCTTCATTCATAACATAAATTCTGTCACACATTCCCAGAATCTCCGGAAGCTCGGAGGAGATCATAATAACAGATTTGCCTTCGGATACCAGCTGGTTGATAATGCAGTAAATCTCGTATTTAGCGCCTACGTCGATACCTCTTGTGGGTTCGTCGAGAATAAGGATATCAGGATCGGCAAACATCCATTTTGCCAGAAGGACTTTCTGCTGGTTACCACCTGAAAGATTTCCTACATTCTGCTCTACAGTAGGGCATTTTGTTTTAAGTTTTTCTTTGTAATCAACGGCTACCGCAAATTCCTTGTCTTTGTCGATTACATTGTTTTTGCTTACTTCATCAAGATTAGCCAGCGTTGTGTTAATCTTAATGGGATTGGAAAGGATAAGACCGTTTCCTTTTCTATCCTCAGTTACGTATGCAAGTTTATGTTTAATAGCCTGCTGAACGTTGTTAAGGTGAACTTCTTTACCGTTGATAAAGAGCTGTCCGGAAATATTCTCACCATAGCTCTTACCGAAAATACTCATGGCAAGTTCTGTTCTGCCTGCTCCCATAAGTCCGGATATACCGAGAACCTCGCCCTTTCTTACGTTCAGATTGACGTTGTTGACTATTTTTCTCTCACTATATAAAGGATGGTAAACATTCCAGTTCTTTACCTCCATCATAACTTCGCCGATATGAGGCTCTCTCTTTGGGAATCTGTCGGAAAGCTCTCTTCCTACCATTCCCTTGATGATCCTTGCCTCAGAGAAGTCGTCCACGCCCTTGGTAAGGGTCTCAATGGTGGAACCGTCACGGATAACCGTGATCTTGTCGGCTACATAGGATACCTCATTAAGCTTATGTGAAATAATGATGGATGTGAGACCCTGCTCTTTTTTGAGTTTGAGCATAAGATCCAAAAGAGCTCTTGAATCAGTCTCGTTAAGTGATGATGTAGGCTCATCAAGAATAAGAAGTCGTGCATTCTTGGAAAGAGCCTTTGCGATCTCAACCAGCTGCTGTTTACCAACACCAATGTCCTTGACCAGTGTTTCCGTGCTCTCCTTAAGTCCTACTATATCCAGGTACTTACGAGCCAGCCCGGAGGTTTCGTTCCAGTTAATTCTGAACTTGCTTCCTCTCTCATTTCCGAGGAACATGTTTTCTGCGATTGTCATGTAGGGAATAAGCGCAAGCTCCTGATGGATAATAACAATCCCCTTACCTTCACTATCCTTGATATCATTGAATTTACAAACTTCGGAATCATATACAATGTCACCTTCGTAGGATCCAAACGGATAGATACCGCTGAGAACGTTCATAAGTGTTGATTTCCCGGCACCGTTCTCTCCTACCAGCGCATGTATTTCTCCCTCTTCAACCTGGAGATTAACATTATCCAAGGCCTTGACACCAGGGAAGGTTTTGGTGATATTCTTCATTTCCAATAATATCTTCGCCAATTTAACCCCTCCTTTTCCCATATTATTATTTAAACTTTTTTCATTTGGTGAATTTTACTTTTTTCAATGATAACCGGATTGCTTCGCTACCGCTCTCGCAATCCGGCATCTATTCGGAATCCGCAAATTTGCTTCGCCAATTGCTACTTCCTCATATCTGTTAAAGTCATAAAAACAACATGCTTAACATGCAAGCATGTAAGCATGTTGTTCTATGACTTATTATCACTTAAGCTGATCCTCTGTGTAGTATCCGGAATCGATAAGAAGCTGCTTGTAGTTGTTTGCGTCTGCAAATACAGGCTCGCAGAGGTATGAAGGAATGATGCCTGTGCCGTTGTCATAGGTCTTAGTATCGTTAACGGGAGCGTCTGAGCCCTTCATGATAGCGTCAACCATCTCTACGGTCTTGGAAGCAAGTGTACGTGTATCCTTGAAGATAGACATTGACTGCTTGCCTGCGATCATGTTCTTAACGTTAGCAACGTCACAGTCCTGACCTGTGATGATAGGCCACTCAGCTGTGTAGTTAGCCTCAAGAGAGTTTGTAACACCAAGAGCTGTTGAGTCGTTTGAGCAAAGAACTGCGTCAATCTTGGTTCCGTCAGCATAGTTAGCTGAGATGATGGCATCCATTCTTGACTGAGCATTCTCTGTTGACCAGTTAGCTGTAGCAACCTGATCGAACTCTACCTGACCTGACTTAACAACGAGCTTGCCGGCATCGATGTAAGGCTTAAGAACGTCCATAGCACCGCCATAGAAGAATCTTGCATTGTTGTCACCGGGGTCACCTGTGAAGCACTCAAGGTTGAAAGGACCTGCAGCGTTGTCAAGATCAAGCTGATCTCTGATGTACTCGCCCTGCTTTGTTCCAACCATGTAGTTATCGAAGGTTGCATAATATGTAACAGCGTCTGAGTTCATGATAAGACGGTCATAAGCGATAACCTTGATGCCCTGCTCCTTAGCCTGAGCAAGAACTGTTCCAAGTGAATCACCATCGATAGATGCGATTACAAGAACCTGAGCTCCTGAGCTGATCATATTCTCGATCTGAGAAACCTGTGTAGCGATGTCGTTAGATGCATACTGAAGGTCTACATCATAGCCGGCTGCCTTGAGCTGCTGCTCCATGTTAGCACCGTCCTGATTCCATCTCTGGAGATCCTTAGTAGGCATTGCAACACCAACCTTGCCGCCTGAACCACCGGCTGATCCGGTAGACTCGGAACCTGTAGAAGCAGCATTGCCGCAACCTACAAGAAGAGATGCAGCCATAGCTGCACAAAGAAATACGCTTAAAAGTTTTTTCTTCATAATTGCCCTCCCAAATTATTGAGTTGTTATTTTTTTGCAGAACTTTTTGTCCTGCTCTTTACATTATCCAAGTTAACATATTTTAAATAGCAATGATTTACGACATTCTTCACTTTTTTACTATGAATCAGCAAAATAAAACGGACATGCTAGCATTTTTTTGCTATCATGTCCGCACTTTTTCAAAAATGTGCTATTGTAATAAATATTTATCGATTAATCGGGCATTTTGCCTGGAACATTCAGATATACATCTTCCTTGAGATGGAAACCGCTTCCGATAATTATCTCATTCATGTTTTTCTCGGTTACATTTACAGGATCAATTCTGAAAAAAGGAACCTCATAGGTGCCATCATAATAAACCGACAGATTCTCTGAATCCAGCTCCTCTCCTCCTGCAAGCTTGACTGCACAGACAGCTGCCTGCTGAGCAAGCTTCTCAATAGGCTTGTATACAGTGGATAACTGAGTTCCTTCCACTATTCTCTGACACGCTTCCAGATCGGCATCCTGTCCGACAACCAGTTTTTTACCTGCAAGTCTCTTCTCGGAGAGCACATGAACAACTCTGCCTGCAAGATCATCATTACCGCACATTATTGCATCAGCTTCCATTATCAGATCCATATTCTCATATACGTAGTCACTTGCAAGCTCCGCTCTCCAGCCATCAGCATAAAAGGTATCAAGAATCTCGCAGCCATTCTCCTCCATGATCTTGTCAAAGCCTGCATCCACCATGTGAACATTACTGTCTAAAGGAGAACCGCAGATTTTGACCACTTTGCAGGCATCTGCCTTGTTATTTACTATAGTCTCTCCCATCAATTCTCCGACCTTCTCATTGTCAAAAGAAATATAGAGATCCACATCTGCATTGGTTATCAGTCTGTCATAGGCTATGATCTTGATTCCTTCATCCTTGGCCTTTTTAACAGAATCCTTGAGAGCTTCTGAATCAATACAGATAATCACAATAACATCCATACCCTGCTTGATGAAGTAGTCGATTTGTTTTTTCTGCTGCTCAATATCTCCGTTGGCATTCTGGACATTAACCTCTGCCCCCAGCTCTTTGGCCATGGAAACAAAAATGTCCCTGTCCTTCTGCCATCTCTCGATTACAAAAGAGTCAAAGCACATACCAATCTGTGGTTTGTCATCCTCAGACTTGGATGGCCCCTGCCCGCTTGTATTTTCCGGCGCACATCCGAATAAAAATGTAAAAGAAAGCAATCCGGCAAGCATAACAGCCATTTTCTTAAGTATTGTTTTTTTCATCCCCAAATACCTTCTAATCCTCTTGCATACCTTTATTATGTCACACGCTTTCGGCTAACTTACCATCCTTGTACTCCGTAGGAGTGATCCCCACATTCTTCTTAAAGCTTCTGCTGAAATAGTTAGGATCGGTATAACCGCAGGAAAGACAGATTTCCTTAATTGACATATCAGTATCTGACAACAGTTTCTTGGCGTTATCAATCCTTAAATTGGTAAGATATTCGATGAAGTTAAGTCCGCTCTCATCTTTAAAAATCTTGCTGAAATAGTAAGGTGAGATGTTGACCTTACGAGATACATCATCAAGCGAAATATCTTTGCTGTAATTATCCTCAATAAACTGCTTGGCGGTCTTGATAATATCGTTTGACCTCTCTTCACGTTTGTTGATAACGTTTCTACAGGCACTTGTAAGTTTTTCCATGAACCAGTCTCTAAGTTCTTCTGTGGTTGAAAGCCCCATGATCTCCGGCAGATAATCCGTTCTTCCTGAATATTTGTAGGTCTGACCGCCGTTCTGATATGCCAGATGCTCTGCGTAAAGCGAGAATTCCAGGACCTTAAGCCTCATCGACATTATATCTCCGTCATTGGCTCTTACACACATCCAGTCTGCGTATTTGTCAGCAATGACTTTCATACCATTGAGATCGCCCTTAGCTACCGCATCAAACAAAGGCTTCTCCAGCTGAATAGGATAGTCGTCCTCATAGTTGCAGCTGATCGTAAGATCGTCTACATGGGCAACCGAAGCCGTTGTTGCAATAAGTGCGTTCAAAGCCTGTCTGTAAGATTCTCCCAGTTCTTTCAAGGGCTTTACGCCGCCTACGCCTATTCTGAAGGTTATGTCAGTCTTTTTCCTAAGATATCTGGTAAGATCTCTGGCCCTCTCGATCAGTTCTGTTCTCTCGCCGTATTCCATCTTTGCTCTCTCATAGGGAACCAGCACAGCAATCTTGTTGGCCATTACGCTTCCGACTTTGCAGGAAAAGAAATCCTTGACACCCTCTCGTATCTCCTTATACTTGCCTGAGAGCTTGACTGAACTTCCAACCGCATTGGTCATATGATTGCCTTCCTGAGCATCACCACAGACGATTGCAAGCATATATCCGTAGTTCTCCTTGATGCCGAGAATGCTTCTGTAGCTCTCCACATCCTCCTCGAAATGCTCCTGTAAAAGAATGTCATAGATAAGTCCACTCTCGATAATGGGTTCGATGGTCTCGAGTTTTTCTTTTATCATCAGCTCGTTGCTTCTCTTCTCCCTGTCTTCATCAATCTGCTCCATGGCCTTCTTAAGAACCTTGACCACCTTGTACCTGTCCATGGGTTTCATGATATATTCCATAACCCCAAGTTTGATTGCTTCCTTGGCATAATCAAATTTATCATAGGCAGACATGACAATAAAAATCGTCCCGGGACAAAACTGCTTCATCTCACGGATGGCATCTATACCGTTAATTCCGGGCATATGGATATCGATAACCGCTATATCCGGTCTGAATCTCTCAGCCAGTTCTATTCCGCTCCTGCCGGTCTTGGCGAATTCTACCTCGCACTGATTTCCAAATTCCTTTTCGATGATGAATTTCATTGAATCGATAACAATACCTTCATCATCAGCGATCATTACTCTGTACATTTTTTACCCCTATATCATTCCCTATATATCATTCTGCAGCGCGGCTGAAGGGAATCCTTATAAGCACTTCCGCTCCCATTCCCTGTCCGTCGCTCTTAATATCTATTACATCTTCTTTTCCGGTAAAAAGACGAAGTCTTGATATCACATTATCCATACCGATTCCGTTATTGTCGTACTGATTCTCGTCGTTATGCCAGTTACCGCTTAGTATCCGGCTGATGTTCTCACGGCTGATTCCTTTGCCGTTATCACCGATTCCTATGCAGACGTTGTCATCCTCTCTATACACTCTGAGAGTAATCTTTCCCTCACTACCCATTTCTCTGATGCCGTGGTTAACAGCATTTTCAACAATTGGCTGAAGGATCATGGCAGGCATCACCATATCAAGAAGACGTTCATCCACCTGTTTCTCATAGCCGATGTCTCCGGAGAATCTTACGTTCAGAATCTGGATATAATTATCCACCAGCGTAACCTCATCTCTTATCCGAACCTCAGTCTGCTGATTTTTGATATTATATCTGAAAAAGTCTGCCACAGTCTGAACATATTCATAAGTCCTGTCGGCGCCTTCCATCATGGCCAGCTGAGCGCCGGCATTAAGAGTATTAAACAAAAAATGCGGATTGATCTGGGCCCGCAGGTACTTAAGCTGAGCGTCCTTAAGATGGGACTCCATCATAAGTTCCTTCTCCTGCATGTCCCTTTCCTTCTCCATACTCTCGGTAAGACGCTGAATATACTGCTTGATGCTGACAAGCATCTTACTGAAGGCGTTGTTCACAATTCCGATCTCGTCCTGATAGGCCACTTCCGGCAGTGTTACGTCAAAGTTTCCATCAGCAACCTCATTGGCTGAATCCGACAGTTTCTTCAAAGGAAGCATCAACGCTCTGACAAAGCTTGTTACAATAACAACGTTTCCTATCATAACCAGTGTCATAACGATAAAGCTTATAAACTCAAAGCTTCTGAACCCTCTTGCCATAATTGTATAGCTATCGGAGTTTGATACAAACAGCTCCTGGTTAAGACTTCTAAGGTATTCATTTATATAACCATAGAGCTGAGTAGCTTCTTCGTAGTAATTTCTGTATTTCTCAACATTTCTTCCGCGCTTGGCTTCAACGGTTTTGCCAACGACATCAAGGTAATCTCCCGTCATGTTGCGGATGTTTCTCTCCATTCTGGTGAGTGCATGATCAGTTACCCTGTCATCAAGGGTACCGGCCTTATCCTGAAGTCTCTGGGCGCTTCTAAAGTACTCCTCCAGTGAATCACTGGTCTTGGAACTAAGGTAGACGGTCATGGAGTCCTGAACGTCAGACAAAGCGGTTCCAAGCTCATTGAGGGATCTGTTACCTTCATACACCTTCTCCATCTCAACAGCCATGGCATTCATACCAAGCATCAGCAGAAGGTTAACGATGAAAATAAGGACATTGGTAAATATACAGACACTGATGATTTTAAATTGGAGGGGCTTATTAAGGAATCTATTCATCGCCTTCCTCCTTTTTCAGGAATTCTGCAATATTGTCCTGACTTATAAGTGTAATATCAGCTGAATAATACTGGCTGGTATTGCCGTATTCATAGTAATCATCAAGAGCCTTGACTGAGTACTCTCCCAGCTGTTTGGTATCAATAGCGATTGTTGCATACAAAACGCCTCTGTCCACAGCACTGACTATAGAATCAGAGTCATAGTAACCAAGAATATATACCTCTCCTACCTTGTTAAAATCAACCACCGCCTGATAAGCACAGACCGTATCAAGCTCATTGAGGCACAGAATAACATCAGGAATATTCTCCATAAGGAAAATATCTCTTATGGATTCTTCCACGGCAAAAGCATTGGTATTATCCACTGCAACTGTAGAAATAGCATACTCTGCATCAGTTATATTTACCTGTCGAAGAGAATCCTGAATCGCTGATATTATGATATTCTGCCCTGAATCTCCCGCATCCGCATTAACAAGAACGGCAATCCTAAGAGGCAATCTCTGGCCGATATTGTCAGACTCGATACTGTCTCTTCTTTTCTCCTTGACGATATTGTTGATCTGCTTGCCGTATTCACGACCGATATTGTAGCTACCAACACCCACGAAGCTCATCCTGGTGGACTTGGTATTGTCATTGTACAGTGTAACAACCGGAATATCCTTCTGCGTGGCCTCATCAATAAGCTCTGTCATCTCATCGGTCTCATTGGCATAGACAATTATACCGTCCACCCTTGAGGCTATAGCTATCCTCATCAGCTCCTCACAGGAGTACTCTCCCGAGATGTTCTGCCCCAGCAGTTCCACATAGATTCCCTGCTCTTTGGCCGCATCCAGCGCCCCCTTGTAAACCGACTGCCAGAAATCAGACTTATAATTATCGGTTATCATCACATAATATCTTCCGTATTCGTTGCTCTCCTGCTTGGTCCTGAAGTTCTTCATATAGAATCTGAATAAAAGCGAACCAACAATAAGCGTCCCCACAACAAATATCAATGTAAAGCCCAGGAGAATATATTGTCTTCTTATGCTCTTTTCAAATGATCTTTCTTTGTTCATATTTATAGAATCCTGAGTTTTTTAAGTAGTAATGCTATACTTGCACCCTTAGGAAATCTTCTGATATCTTCCTCAGAGGCACCGCCTGACCTTATAAGAACCGCAAAATACACAAATACTGCAACAAGAACAGCTATCAGAGTAGCCAGAATATTGGCAAAATACTCTCTTGGAATAAAAAGCTTAAACAGACTATCAAAGCTCCAATGTACCAAAAAGGCCACAATTCCCATTACCACGGCGGATATTGAAGGAAGAAGATATGTCTTTTTGAAATCATTATTTATCGGTATGCGCTTTTTCATGACCATATTGTTAAGCACACACATAAGCAGCGAATAAACGATAGTAACTATACATAGCGCCACATCACCAAGATTGGTAAAAATAAGAAGTGCGGCAAGGAGCAGAGCCTGAATCACCAGAGTAATAAAGGCATTAATAACAGGCGCGTTGACTTTACCGATTCCCTGAAGCACTGCATTGGTCACAGTTGACAACGAGTAGAAAACAACCGTGATCGCAAGGATCATCAGAAGCATTGAAGCTTCGGAAAGAGATGCCTTCTGCGGGAAAAGGATCATCATAATAGGCCTTGCAAGAGCAAAAAGTCCAACGCTACTTGGAATAGATATCATAAGAATTACTCTAATAACCTTGGAAACAGTTGCTGCTGCACTTTCCTTGTCACCTCTGGCATAAGATGTCGAGATCTCAGGTATCATAGCCGCAGCTGCAGCACTTGCAAGAGCTATGGGAAGGTTTGTTATCAGCATGGCCTTTCTGTTAAAAATACCGTACTGGGAAACAACCAAAGTCTCTTCAATCCCCTTAACATTCATAAGAATTCTGGAAAACAGCGTCCAGTTGAGGAAGCTTGAAGCATTATAAATACAGGTACTAAGGATAAATGGCGTTACGATCATAAAGATAAGCCTGAATATCTCTCTGTTTGACATATCTTCACTGGTATCACGGGCAATTCTCTTTTTAAATGCCTTAGCATTGACGTGATATACAAACAGCATGAACAAAAGGGCCACCAATACTCCGGTGCCGGTTCCCAGGGAACTACCGATAGCACCATAGACCGCTCTCTTGGAAGGATCTTCTTCTCCTGCTATTTTTGTAAGTATCAGAGCACCACCCACACTTACAAGAGCATTAAAGATCTGCTCTATAAGCTGGGAAATTGAAGTTGGAACCATAGTTCTGTGGGCCTGAAAATAGCCTCTCAGAACGCCAAGGAATCCAAATATGAATATTGTGGGTGCAAAAAATCTAAGGACAGTAGCGGATCTTCCCGCTGCAAGAATGTCAGCAAAAAATAAAAGTATCAGAGTTCCTATCATGCCAACAGTAGCCACGTAATATAGCGCACATTTAAATATCCTGTGGGCATTACGATACTCTTTTACCGCAAGTTTACCTGCTATGATCTTGGACATAGCAGATGGAATACTGTAAGAAGAAACCAAAAGAACAATGGTGTAAACAGAATAAGCCGCGCTGTAATAGCCGTTGCCTTCATCTCCGATTATTGCTGCCAGCGGGCTGGTATATAAAACGCCTATTATCCTGCTGATGATTCCTGCTATTGCAAAAATACCGGCCTGGACAAATAAACCGCCTTTCTTTTGTTTATTATCAGTATCTTTGTTCATCTATTATTCAGAGCGTTATGCTCATTACTCTCCCAATTTTTAGCTGTTAAAAACACAGCCATACCCATTTTGCAATAAAAGAATATAGGTGTCAACTAAAGCTGACACCTATACCGTTTCAATAATCATTATTCAAAATTTCGTTATGGCTTGAGCCAGTCATACATCTCCTGATACTTCTCAGCGGAAACCTTCCAGGAGAAATCAACTGCCATGGCTCTGTCTATCATCTTATTCCACTCACGCTTCTGATCGTAGTAAACATGCTCAGCCTCTCTGATGGTACCAAGCATCTCGTGAGCATTGTAATTAAGGAAACCAAAGCCTGTTCCGGTGCTCTCGAACTTGTTGTAAGGCTCAACGGTATCAATAAGTCCGCCTGTCTGTCTAACAATCGGAATTGTGCCGTATCTCAAGGCCATCAGCTGTGACAGTCCGCAGGGCTCAAACAGCGAAGGCATCAGGAACACATCGGAAGCAGCATATATCTTGTGAGACATAGGCTCTGAGTAATAGATATTGGCAGAAACTTTGTCATTGTACTTCCAGTCGAAATGACGGAAGGAATTCTCGTACTGCTCTTCACCTGTACCAAGAACCACCAGCTGAATTGCATCCTGGCAGAGCTCATCAAGTACATAGTTAATAAGATCAAAGCCCTTCTGGTCGGTAAGTCTTGATACAATACCGATCATCATTACCTTGTCATCTTCCTTAAGGCCCAGCTCCTTCTGAAGAGCTCTCTTGTTCTTGATCTTCTCCTTGCGGAAGTTGATGGCATTGTATTTGTAAGGAATATATTTGTCTGTCTCAGGATTGAACTCATCATAGTCAATACCGTTAACAATTCCTCTAAGATCGTGGGCTCTTGCACGAAGAAGTCCGTCAAGCTCCTCACCGTAAAATTCTGTCTTAATCTCTTCTGCATAGGCCTTACTTACAGTAGTAATGGCATCCGAGAATACGATACCGCCCTTAAGAAGGTCTGCATCCTTGAAAAGTCCCAGTTTATCCGGTGTAAAGTAATAATCCGGAAGCCCTGTGATATCCTGAACCGCTCTGATGTCCCATTTACCCTGGAACTTCAGATTGTGGATTGTCATAATAGCCTTAATTCCGCGATAGAACTCGCTTCCCTGGAATCTCTCCTTGAGATAAACAGGGATAAGACCTGTCTGCCAGTCAGGACAGTGAATAATATCAGGTCTGAAATCCAGAACCGGAAGCACAGAAAGGGCTGCCTTTGAGAAATATGCGAATTTCTCGATCTCAAAAAGCACATCATCCCCGTAGGGCTTCATTCCGTTGAAATAGAACTCATTATCAATGAAATAATACTTGATTCCATCTATTTCTGCTTTAAATATACCAACGTATTCGTTCTTCCAATGAAAGTCCATGTAGAAGTTGGTTACATACTCCATCTTGTCCTTCATTTTCTGGTTGATACATTTATAAAGCGGAAGTATAACTCGGACATCGAAATATCTCTTATCAATGTCCTTAGGAAGAGAGCCGACAACATCGGCAAGTCCACCGGTCTTAATAAAAGGTACTCCTTCAGAAGCTACAAACAGAATGTTTTTCATTAGTCTTCCATCTCCTCGTACTTTGCAGATTGCATTGCAATAAGCTCTTTATCATCAAAGTAGTTGATCTTCATGGCATTCTTAACATCTGAAAGAGTCTGTGCAGCCACAGCCTCAGCTACTTCGCTGCCTTTCCTTAGTACTTCATATACATAAGGAATATCCTTCTGGAATTCCTTCCTTCTCTTACGGATAGGCTCAAGCTCAGCCTGGATTACTTCATTCAGGAATCTCTTAACCTTAACATCTCCGAGACCGCCTCTTGAATAGTGATCCTTCATCTCCTGGAGATTAGCATAATCAGGAGCAAACTCAGCAAAATGCTCATCTCTTGCGAAGGCATCCAGATAAATGAATACAGGATTGCCCTCAACCTGTCCGGGATCTTCAACCCTTAAGTGATTGGGATCCGTGAACATGGACATAACCTTCTTCTTGATCTCATCAGGCTCCTCAGAGAGGTAGATGCAGTTGCCAAGAGACTTACTCATCTTGGCCTTGCCGTCTGTGCCGGGAAGGCGAAGACATGCAGCGTTATCCGGTAAAAGAATATCGGGCTCAACAAGTGTTTCACCATAAACAGAGTTAAACTTTCTGACAATCTCTCTTGTCTGCTCTATCATAGGCTCCTGGTCCTCACCAACGGGAACGGTGGTAGCCTTGAATGCTGTAATATCAGCAGCCTGGCTGATAGGATATGTAAAGAATCCTACAGGAATGCTGGTCTCAAAATTTCTCATCTGGATCTCAGACTTAACGGTAGGATTTCTCTGAAGTCTGGAAACAGTAACGAGATTCATATAATAAAATGAAAGCTCTGTGAGCTCAGGAATCTGTGACTGGATGAATAATGTAGACTTTGCGGGATCAAGACCCACTGCCAAATAGTCAAGAGCAACCTCAATGATATTCTGTCTTACCTTCTCCGGGTTGTCCGCATTATCGGTAAGAGCCTGCGCATCGGCGATCATAATAAAAATCTTATCAAAGCCACCGGAATTCTGAAGTTCCACCCTTCTCTTAAGTGAACCAACGTAGTGTCCTACGTGAAGTTTGCCGGTAGGACGGTCTCCGGTCAAAATTATCTTACTCATTTCCCCAATTCTCTCCTAACAATTCATTCTTTTATGTAAAAAAACATGCTTATATTAGAATACATTATTTTAGCTTAAGTGACAATGCAAATTGTTCCTGAGAAACCTTTACAAGCACATTTTTTGTATCCATTGTCTGCCCAAGAAGTCCATACTCCTCCGAAAAAAGTGCAACGCCAAACCGAAGTTTCCCCTGACAGCGCATTCTAACGCAGTTTGCTATAGCCATCATGATGCTGTTCATAACCCTGTCTCTTAGCCCCCAGCTATCCAAAAGTGCCAGTATCTCATCGCAGGTTATACATCCCATTACGGTTCTGACCTGAATCGCAGTTCCTCCAACAAGTGCTGTATGAGCAGCAAATATTTCTCTTCGTCCATCCGAAGCATAGGAACTGGTATTCATGATACCTGCGGCGAGTTTAACAAGTTTGCCCACATTTCCCACAAGAAGCATGTTCTCAACGCCGGATTCAACGGCCTTATCTATGGTATAGCCCGGGAAATTGTAACATCTTATGGCAGTGTCAAGATTGACATGAAGCTGAGAACTGATCTTGTCTGCACAGTAAGATCCGGGACTTACCAGAATACTCTTAACACCAAAACCAATCTGCTTACCTATCTGGGCATCTATCGATTCCGTAATATCTCTTTGATGAATCGTTGATACCTGTCCGTAATCTCCTATTATGGTAATGCCACCGCTAAAGCCCGACTGAACCATAGGCTGTTTGGCAGCTATCATCATTCCCTCCGGGCAGGATATGGTTATCATCAGAATCTGAGCTCCGTCGGAAATATCAACCACTCCGGCAACCGCATCAAATATCAGCATTCGCGGATTCTTTTCAATGAGATAATCTCCGCTCTTTATATCCGGCAAAGGCGACATTGCAGTACCTATGCCCTCACCTCCCTGCATAAAGAGGTTGTTGTATCTTATATCTATGTGCGCTTTTTCGTTTAATTTTCTAAGATCTTTTATTCTTGAAACATTAACGACGATCCTGGCCCTGTCTCTGATATCCGGAGCAATGCCGCCCTCCATGATCGCATAATACTCCGATGAATCGTCATTGCAATTCATATCATTCCTGAATACTGAGATATTCCTGCTACCTCTCTCGTGGGTAACGGTAACCGATTCGGTATCAATTCTAAACAGCAAATTGGCAGCAGCGGCTTTTGCGGCAGCGGCCGCACAGTCACCTGTTGAAATCGGACTTTGTACCATATTGTGATTAGTAACTGTCGAAACACCCGGCATCACGTTCATAATTGCCCCTCTCATAGTGGCTAAATATATGATTCATCCTAAGTTGTGTATAATTTTCTCACAATAATATTATACAATATTTCGTATGATTCCAAAATAAATTAAAAAAAATAAACTAAATATCGTATTTTGATTATTTATTATTTCGACTTACTTTATGTTTTCTTTATAAATCGTCCATATTTTGTCCAAATTTAGCCTTTAATATATACAATATCAGAAGTACAAAACTTCTGACTCCCCCAACAAAACTTTTTTCATACCGGGTCGATCGGCTCCCCACTGGTCGACCCCTCCTCCCAAAAATTAAAGCACCTCGATGAGGTGCTTCTTTTTATGTTATGCGGAGATTGCACAGGCGTCATTAGCCTGCTCCATGCTCTCAGACTCTTCGGTTGTGATCATATCTGTCTTCCTGGGACCTCTTACGCCAAAGCTGCCACTGTAGCGAAGCTCCTTAAGAGCCTTGCGGACATCCTTGAGCACCTTGTCTATATCTTCGGATTTCTGACAGATAACCGTAGGAACACCGCTTCCGTTAAATTCTACTCTGAAGCCGGCATCCTTAAGTGTCTTAAAAGCCTTAAGTTTATCTGTTGTACTGATCTGTTCGAGTTCCTTATCGTTCTTTCCCATATATATTGTGCCTTTCTTGTTGATAAACACAATATATCACAAAAACGTATAAATTTCAAACGCTTGTTCTAAGATATTTGCACAATTTGATTTACGTTTTTTCGTGCATTATTTTTATAAATAATTATCTAAATACTGTTAATTATTTTCACTCATCACCGATATAAATAATGAGAATAAAATTCTCACTCCCCCAACAAACTTTTTTCATACCTGGGCTGTGTATCTCCCCAATATACAGCCCTCCTCCCAAAAAATCTTGTGAAAAGCAAAAGAGACGTTTCGTAGACGTCTCTTTTGCTTTATGGGTTTTTATATTTTGCATAACCAAATATTATCTTGAATTAGTATATGCTTTTAACAAAAAGTCTTTATCCTTCTGAGCTTCCATGCCTATACCATCATCGGAAATATAATAGCTAAGTCCGCTTGCTTCGTAGCTGTTGTGGACATTTCCGGTTAGATTGTTCCATTCATCATAATTGGCAGTACCGGTATTGTCTCCTGCTCTTTCATAAGGAAGGCGAGCCATGGTAGCCGGTTCCACAAGTATAAAAAATCTGTCGTCCTTATTAAGTTCCACCGGATCTGAAAGTGTATAGGTATGATAACCACCGCTTATGTTTGACACTTTTGTACTGCTGACAGGTTCTCGGAGCTTAGCAAATTCCACGATATTTGACTTATTATCTTCATTGCCTTCCCCTTCAGGATTAAGAAATACCTTAATCTCATATTGCTGATATGTCTCAAGGCTCATAAATCCTACAGCCTTCAGCATTTCATCTGATGAAGCCGTGTACATAACACCGTAAGGATTGGTCGAGGCAGTGTATGCAGTAACATAGTTCTGGGAATCATCAAGAGCGCTTACAACATTGTCGATGAATCCGCATACCTGGTAATTGTTGTCATACCAGTTTTTTTCTCCCTTCATAGCCACAGAATAAGCGGCCACATTATTGTCGCAGGTAGTCTCATCATAGTAGGACAGGTAGAAAAACCCCTTATTTCCGGAACCTGTTCCCCAGCTGTTGCGGCAAAGCCATGCCCCGTCAGCCTCTGGTTTTTTGACAAAATTGGCAGCGCTGTAATTATCGTCCCATCCCAGAATTATGATTTCATGATTGGCTGTCGGAACCTCCACACCGGGGAAATTCGAATAAAGGTTACTATAGTGCCCGGACCAGTATTTTCCGTCTGCATTAACTGATGCCGTCACACAGCCATGTTCCATGATCATCTGTTTGATCAGATCCCTGTTCTCTTCAGATGCAAGTATTTCCCCTACTTCCTGAACATGATAATCTGCAGCGTAGGCATCCGAAGGAGCATTTCCGTTTTCCTCAAATACATAGCTCTGACCATAAACGGCGTTAAAAGAATCATCTCCCTCATCATTTACCGGTCCCTTCCAGGCCGTAAGAAGGCTAATGCAGTAGTTAGTAACTCCGCCCATGGAAATATAATTGGTACCATAATCAAATATCCAGGCACCGTCCTTATTATCCGCATTCACAAGCTCTCTGTAGTCATCATCTATAGCGCTATCTTCTGACCCTTCGGCTTTATGCATATTGTAGTATGCAAGGTGCTTCTCGGAGAGATTAATAGCTGAGTAATCCAAGCTGCTATGGTGAGACAAAATGTCGCTCTCAACCGCTGCAATAGCCGAGTAGGCCCAGCACAGATAGGTATAGCCCTGATCCTGTACCTCTGTTACATATCTTCTGCCACCCACATCTCTGGAATCATAGCTTTCAGGAATCTCTGATTTGGAAAAAGAGCGAATATCAACCGGAATAACATCTTCAAAATCAGGGTTACTGTAAAAATCCCCTATATCACCTTCGTCAATTCTGAGAGCTTCCTGTAAAACTACGGTGCTTACAGGCTCAACTTCTTCAGAAACAGGTTCATTGGTATCTGAAGTAATCTCCTCAACATCTATAATATTCTGTTCAGTCTTAATATGTGATTGTTCCTCTGATGAAGCAGAAGGCCCGATAACGCCCTCAGCTGTAAGAAGCTCCTCTTCCTGATTGTAGGCGCCGGGCACAGGTTCCCCGTCTCTTCTGGAAGTGTTTTTCGGAACTAGAATCATTTTACTTATAACGAAAATAAGAACTCCGATTATTATCAGAATAACCGCAGCCAAGATCACTTTCTTTTTCACTTTTTCCCCTCATAATAAAAAAATAACTCTGCTTACATTATAGCATTATTATTCTCATTCAAGTACAATAGGAAATGCATATCTATGCATCAAAATAATCATAGAGGGAGCTCATATAATGAAACTCATCAAAAAATTTATTCCCTATTACAAGCCCTATATCGGTGTTTTTCTGCTGGATCTGGTCTGTGCGTCCATTCTTTCTGTGATCGACCTGGCATTTCCGCAGTTCCTACGAATACTCAGAAGTACTCTTTTCCTTGAAACACCGCAGGTTATTCTCTCCAGACTTGGAGTTATCGCCGCACTTCTGATCATAATGTATATCATCAGAAGTCTCTGCAGATATTATGTAACCTATCAGGGACACATGATGGGAGCCCGGATGGAATCCGGTATGAGAAGGGAACTGTTCGAAAGATTCGAAGCTTTTTCTTTTTCTTATTACGACACCCACAACACCGGCGAGATGATGAGTAAACTCATCTCCGATTTATTCGACATCTCAGAGCTTGCCCACCATGGCCCGGAAAATATCTTCATTTCAATAGTCAAAATAATCGGCTCCTTCATCCTCCTTATGAGGATCAACGTCCCCATGACACTGTGCCTCGTAGTAGTTGTAATTTGCATGGCAATATTCGCAATCCGCCAGAACGGTAAGATGCGTGCCACCTTCTCCGACAACAGAAAAAAGATTGCCGGCATCAACTCTTCTCTTCAGGATACCCTTGGAGGCATCAGAGTCGTCAAGTCCTTCACAGGTGAGGAAATTGAACAGCAGAAATTTGACAGATCAAACCTCGCCTTCCTTGATTCCAAGCAGGCCAACTACCGTCAAATGGCCAAGTTTTTCTCCGGCAACAACCTCTTTGACGGTCTTATGTATGTTACAGTGCTTATCGCCGGTGGCTATTTTATTGCCAAGGGCCAGCTCACAGGTGAAGATCTGGCAATATATGCATTGTATATCAATATTTTTATTGGTCCCGTGAATGTTCTAGTGGAATTTACAGAGCAGCTCCAGAAGGGTCTTGCAGGATTTGAGCGTTTTACAGAAGTTATGGACACACTCCCCGAGATAACAGATAGTCCCGACGCAGGCACTCTGTCTGACGTTAAGGGTGTTATAGATTATAAGAATGTTTCTTTCTCATATGAGAAAGAGGAAACCGTATTACATGACATCAATCTCCATGTTGAAGCCGGTAAATCCATCGCAATTGTCGGACCTTCCGGCGGAGGAAAGACAACTCTGTGCTCTCTCCTTCCTAGATTCTACGATGTCACCGGCGGCTGTGTATGCATAGACGGAACAGATATCCGCACTGTAACTCAGAAATCCCTACGTGCTTATATTGGAATAGTTCAGCAGGATGTCTATCTATTTAACGGAACCGTCAGGGAAAACATTGCTTACGGTAAGCCCGAAGCAACCATGGAGGAAATTGTTGAAGCGGCAAGAAGTGCCGATCTTCTTGAATTTATTGAGAGCCTTCCCAAGGGCTTTGAAACAGAGGTTGGAGAAAGAGGCGCAAGACTCTCAGGCGGACAGAAACAGAGAATAGCCATCGCCAGAGTCTTTCTTAAGAACCCGCCAATCCTTATCCTTGATGAAGCCACCAGCGCCCTGGACAATGAAAGCGAGCGATATATCCAGGAAAGCCTTGATAAACTGTCCGCAGGTCGCACCACCATCACCATCGCCCACAGACTGTCCACTATTCTTGGTGCTGATGAAATCATCGTTCTTGACGGCGATGGCATCAAGGAACGAGGCACCCACAAAGAACTCATCAATAAGGGTGGTCTCTACGAGAAGTATTATCGCATGCAGCTTGGCGCTATTTAATAAGTTCAATGGTATTGAAGGATCCGAATATTGACTGTGAGATGTCCTTGGCAAAGGCCTCATAGTCAATATAATGGTATCCGCTGCTCCAACCGTCTATAACTCTTATCATTGGATACAGCTTATCTCCCACTTTCCAGATGCTATAGCCTGCCACGACTATGGTGTGGTCCTTATAATATCCCCTCGCAATGTTCATAATAACAGGTCTTCCGGCAGATATTTCTTTTACCACCTGGTTCTCAAAGTTCCAGATATAGACCCCTTTGCATCTAACCTTAACCCCATATGTCTTGAAGGCTTCCTTGGTTATTCCTGAGATAAAAAGAGGAAACGTACCGACTTTATCAGTATATCCATAGCTCTCGGCTATCTCCTCCACCACCTTGTAGGTCTCGCGGATATCCTCAGGAATCCCCGGAATATTCCTTGTTTTCCGATAATAATCCAGCACCCTTGTAACCGCTACAACAGAACAGTTCCTGGTTTTGCGGCCGCTTATCTGTTCCATGGACTGCTGATTCATGACTACGCCACGGCCACGCTTAACAAGAACTCCCTTTTGGCCATACTGCTCCTGCAAATACTTGGAAATATTGCTGATTCCGCCGTAGGGCTTCTTTTTGGCCTTAGCTTTTTTCTTATTCTCTTTTCGTTCTTTGGCACTTTCTTTTATCTTGTCAATCATCAGAGAATAGTCTCCATTCCAACCTTCTGCGGCTTCATCCCAACGGATTCATAGAATCTCTGAGCACTCTCGTTGCAGCTCCAAACATTAAGTGTAAGGTTATAACAACCACTCTTTTTGGCAAAATCCTTGGTATATTCATACAATGCTCTTCCAATGTGCTGGCCTCTCAAGTTCTCAAACACGCACAGATCATCGATATAGAGGGTCTTGATGTCCGTAAGCACATTGTCATTTTCAAACTGCTTGAAAATACAAAAGGCATATCCGAGAGTCTTATCATTTTCATCAACAGCCACAAAAATAGGTCTGTTATCATCCTTAATAAGCTCCATCAGCTCATCATCGTTGTATTTATTTCCAATCTTGAAAATATCCGGTCTTCCCACGTGATGAACCATATCCACCTGAGCCAACAGCTCGTGAACCTCCGGAATATCCTTATTTTGTGCTCTTCTTATTGTCATAGTATTATTGTCCTTCCTTAAGATGTTCAAGTACAGCTTCCTTGCTTGCAAGGTTCTTCCTGGCTGGGTGATCCTCAGACATTTTCTTCTTAATAGCTTCTTCAGCGCTGTCTCTCATACTCTCGCAGCACTGTATCAGTTCTTCCTTCACATCCCGGTCCTCATCCATTCCGATGTAAAGTATCTCCGGAACGAACCCCAGATTGGCAGTTGTGTACCAGTTTCCGTTAAACTTATTTGCATTGCTCTTTTTATTGGTCACAGGAGAATTGACCTTGTTGGTAAGAATTGCAATCACCAGTTTCTTCTCAGGGTCTATCATCACCAAAGTTCCGGTCCAGCCCTGATGTCCGAAGGTTCCTGAGCCGGCCTTGCTGCCAAAATATTTGGTTCTCTCCATATCCCCTTGTCTCCACCAGCCAAGTCCCCACTTCTTGTTATCGGAAGAAACAGGCGCTGTGAATTCATCTATTACTTCCTTGGAAAAGAACTCAATATCCCCACATTTGCCGGTGAGCATCACATTTGCCAGCCTTGCTATATCCGTGGCATTGGAAAAAAGGCCCGCATGTCCCGAAAAACCTCCCATGCAATAATATGCCTTCTCATCATGTACCTCTCCCTGAATGGTCTCTGTTCTGATACCATCATGGAAAATATATCCGTCCCTGGTATTGCCGTTAAGCTCAGTAGCCGCGCAATCCTCCTTGGAAAAGCCGTTCTGAAGCGGATTATACGTAATATGAGTAAGACCCAGAGGTTCGCAGAAGTTCTCTTTGATATATGTATCCAGATTTACTCCCGCTATCTTCTCAACTACAAAGCCCAGGATCATATAATCAACATCCGAGTAGACTGTCCGGGTACCCGGCTCATACAGTAGCGGCGTCTTACATATGCACTCGTAGGTTAGTGTCTTGGCATCTTCGTTAGCTTCATGAGATGAAAATAAGATATTGGTATAAGAGGGATCATATTTCTGAGTAACCTGATCCACATTGGGATTGCCATATCTTGGATCTGCGGGAAAACCTCCCTGGTGCTTTAGAAGAT
Organism: Butyrivibrio sp. DSM 10294; assembly: GCF_028539135.1. Lineage (NCBI taxonomy): Bacteria > Bacillati > Bacillota > Clostridia > Lachnospirales > Lachnospiraceae > Butyrivibrio > Butyrivibrio sp. DSM 10294. The sequence goes on from NZ_JANSWL010000088.1 coordinate 498,361, forward strand.
CCGAAATCTTAAGCTGTGCCTTCCAGTTCTTCTGAGTTTCAAGGTCCGCTCCTGTGCCGCCCTCATATTGAATATCGATGGTGTCCTCAGCAAATTCGGGTCCCAGAACATCAACCAGTTTACTTGAAATATCCATCTGACCGTCAGTAACCATCTTCTGAATAGCATAGTTAACACCAAACATCTTGCTTACAGAAGCAAGATCGTATAACGTGTCTGTTGTAACTGCGGGACTGTCCTCTTTGACACTGCCATCCTGATTGTAGCTGCATAGCTTACCCCATGCATTCTCATACACCAGCTTGTCTTCCTTGATTATAGAGAGCTGAGCACTGGTGAAGCCATAATCAATATCAGTTTCGATAATATCCTCAATAAGGGCGATACATTCATCATGTATTCCAACCTCTGAGGGAATCCCCCTGACAATCTCCGAAGCAGTAACCTCCGGTTCCTGCTCAGGCTCCTCCAAGTCAAGATTCTCTATACTTGCAGGTTCAAATACCACTTCAGGTGTGGCAACCTCCGCCGCCTCTGTAGCTGCACATCCTGTAGCTGTCATTACCAGCATTAACAATAAGGCAATAATACTGTTCTTTTTCTGATTAAAAATGCTGTTTCCCCTCATATAACGCCCCATTCTTCATAGCTCTTTTTATGATACTACAGATTAAACCCCTGCGCACTACATGAACTTACGGATTTTCAGGAAATAAAAAAGACAGAGCACGGTCAGGAAACAACCGGCTCTGCCTTGTAGGTCGAAATTGTAATCTTAAGCGGCCTTAGCCTGCACTTTTTTTTCCTTGTGAAGAATAAGGCTATGTATCTTCTTAAGAATAAGAGCTGAAGGAATGCCAAGAACATAAACAACTGCCACATAAAGAAGCAGGTTCTTGATTCTGAAAGGAGACTTAACTCCGCCGTCAAAGGTGTATGCACACAGCTCTACGAAAATTCCATGGATCAGGTAGAACTCAAGAGTGATGCTACCCATGAACTTGAGGAATTTGTTACCGATCTTAACCTTCATTCCAAGAAGAAGGATTGCAAGTACAAATACAATACAGATAGCAGATTCAGCACAAACGCTTATTCTTCTGCGAAGTATTGTATCAGGTGCGCCCCAGTTCTCTCCGTAGTAGCCATAGATGTTGCACATAGCTCTTGACCAGAGGTAAACAGGATATACAGCCAGTACAGTAACAGGCATAACTACAAAATAGGTCTTCTTGAAGAATGAAACAAGCGCTTTCTCAAACTTGGCAAAAAGGATACCAACAGGGAAGAGAATAACACAGTTGTACCACCACTCGCCTCTGATCCACAGATCGTTGTGGTTGATGGTTGTTCCGAAAAGTATATAAGCAACAACAAGTGCTGTGGTTACAGCTACGGCAATGCCATCCTTCTTGATGAATCTGAAGCACAGATAGAAAAATGCATAGAAGAAAGGAAGCACTATCACGTACCAGGTGTAAGGGTTACACAGCTTAAGGCTGGTGAGATATAAAAGAACATCGTTCCCCTTCATCTTCTGTCCAACGATAAGTCTTACCGCAAAATAGATAAATGTAGTGGAATAAAGAGCAAGAATAACAGGAAGTATTCTTCTTCCAAAGAAGCCTTTGAGATAATTGGGCTTACTGTGGAAGCTCTTGTACACGCCATATCCGTTAAAGAAGAAGAAAACTGCCACGAACATAAATCCAAGAGGTACAAAAAATCCCAGTCCCTTCTGAATTCTTGTAGGCGGATTGATCCAGGAAGCACAGGTCTTCTGTCCTACATGGTGAAGCATGATGCACACTGCCAAAAATCCCTGCAGTGCCTTGCTCTGCTCAAGTGAAAGGAACTCGTCATTCCATTCCTTTCGTCCGTATACCTTTGCCCCAAACAAAAGTAATACCGGCAGTATGAAATATACTGCATAAATAAGTTTATCCATTAAAAAACCCTCCAACATTAAATAGTCTAGAATCAATAATAACCATGGGTAAGATATTTCACTACACAGATGTTTTGGAATACTTCCCAGATATTGCGCAACTTTGACAATTATTTATTTAATTCGGAGCGATTTTAGGAGATATGCACAAAAAGCCCTGCTGATTTTTGTGCTTTACAATTACCACTCAAGTCATGATAATAAATGTATTATCTTGATTTTAGGGGAATTTGCAGTGGCTTTAAAAAATGCAGAAGACAACAGCATACTTACAGTAAAACAGGCATCCGAGATACTTGGCATCTGCACAGCAACCCTTAAGAACTGGATCAAACTCGGTAAGATTCCCGCGACTTCAAGGAACAATCACTATTATCTGTCAGATAAGGATGTCACAGCCTGCGCCAAGGCTCTGGAGACCGGAAGTACTCTCCGCAGCCGCCGCAACAAGAGGCTCTCCGATTCCAATTTTATCCCCAGATCTTATATAGATTCTTCATCCGGCAATTACAGAGCTGTAATTGATATAGTCAATTCTACCCGCACGTCACAAGCAGATACCGAAGATATTCTGTCCTTCTATTCTGCTATGCTCATGAGAAAAAGCGGATTATCAGATAGCACTATCAATCAGCTCATATCAGATATTTCTTCAGATATTACTGGATCGAAGACCTATACGCATGATGAAGCTTTCTCATATGAGCTTATACCCGTTCCCGGAGAAGATACCCTGGGAATGTTGTATTTATCTCTACGGGGACTTCGTTCCAAAAAAGCAACCGGTTCCTACTACACTCCTTTTTACGCCGTGGACCTGTTGTGCCGCTCAGCCTTTGCAGGAGCTGATATACATAATAAGACCATCTGCGATCCTGCCTGCGGAACCGGCAACTTCCTTATCAGACTTCCAAAGATCGTTACATTTGATAATATTCATGGTTACGATATCGATCCGATTGCAATTGCCCTTGCAAGAATAAATGTTGCGATCAGATATCATGCAGATGATAAGAAGTCGCTTAAGATAATCTGTGACAATATCCGTGTAGCTGACTTTCTATCCGGAAAATGCAGGAGTTCTTATGACATTATCATAGGTAATCCTCCCTGGGGCTACAGCTACTCCCCAAAGGAAATCGCCCGGTTAAAGAAGAGCTACCGCTGCGCTGCCACCACAGGAAGGCCCGAGTCCTTCTCTCTTTTTACGGAAAAAGCACTGTCAGTCTCAAAGGAAGTAACATTTCTGATTCCGGAGACCTTTTTGGAATCAGATGCCCATAGAAACATCAGAAACCTGATCCTTGATACCTGCTCAGTCAAAAAAATCTCCTACCTCGGAGAAATATTTGATAAGGTCCAATGTCCCTGCATTATTTTGAGCATTATAAGAGCTGTGGATGATAACAATAATATAGAAGTTTCCTTCTATAAAAGAAGCAAAAACAGGATGAAGGAATCACGTAACTTTTTGGCCTCGTCCAATAGGCTCTCTTCATCTTCTTTCCAGATCATCTGCGATGACACCAAGTATCGTATCATCCTGAAGATGCAGGAATCTGATCACTTTTGTCTTAAGGATAATGCGGATTTTGCCCTGGGAATTGTAACCGGTAATAACAAACAGCGCCTCTTAGATACTCCTTCGCAGGGATATGAAGGAATAATCAAAGGAACAGATATAGACAAGTTCAGATTAAAAGAGCCCTCTTCCTTTGTTCAGTTTGATCCGGGTAGCTTCCAACAGGTTGCACCTGTCCAATATTACAGAGATAAGAATAAGCTTTTCTATAAATTCATTGCTCCGGAGCCGGTAGTTGCTCCCGATGACAAGGGTTATGTCTCACTGAACAGTGCCAACATTCTCATTCCGAGAAAGGAAGGCTATTCCGCCCGCTATATCATGGCAGTTCTTAACAGCTCCTGTATCAGTTTCTATTACAGGAACACCTGCCGGAATATGAAGGTTCTAAGGGCAAGGCTGGAGGCACTTCCCATCCCGGTCTGCGATGACAATGTTATGAAAGAGATTGAGGCTCTGACCTATTCCAATGAGGGTATTATGGAGCTAAACCTCAAGGTCGCGGCACTTTTTGGTCTAAAAAACGAAGAAATACAAGTAATTTCTGATGATTACTGATATAATATAGCCGTATTTTTTGTGAAAATAAACAGTATACTTTTACAGTTCAACTTGCTATAGTATTAAAGTGATTTATATTTGGAGGTAATATTTTTATGTCTTTTGAATACATTCAGAAGCTCCCAACACCTGATGAGATCAAGGAAGAATTCCCATTAACCAGGGAGCTTGAGGCGGTAAAGAAACAGCGCGACGCCATGATATCCGACGTTTTCACCGGTAAGAGTGATAAGTTCCTTGTTATCGTAGGTCCCTGCTCTGCCGACAATGAGAACGCAGTAATCGATTATGTCTGCAGACTTGGTAAGGTAGCGGAGAAAGTGCAGGACAAGCTCCTTATCATTCCCAGAATCTATACCTACAAGCCCAGAACCACAGGCGAAGGCTACAAGGGAATTACATCACAGCCCGATCCCGAGGGCGAAACCGACTTCCGTGCAGGCCTTGCTGCCATGAGACACATGCAGCTCAAGGCAATTCAGGAGACCGGTCTTACAGCAGCTGATGAGATGCTCTATCCCGAGAACTGGGGATATGTATCCGATATCCTCTCCTATGTGGCTATCGGTGCCCGTTCCGTTGAGGATCAGGAGCACAGAATGACTGCCAGCGGCTTTGACACCCCTGCAGGAATGAAGAATCCCACCAGCGGAACCTTCAGTGTCATGCTCAATTCCGTTTATGCAGCTCAACAGTCTCATTCCTTTATCTACAGAGGCTATGAGGTAAAAACCAACGGTAATCCTCTTGCTCACTGCGTTCTTCGTGGTTCCAGCAACAAGCATGGTCAGTCTATTCCCAACTATCACTACGAGGATTTAAGACTTCTCCTTGCTCTGTACAATCAGCGCGATATCGTCAATCCCGCTGCAATCATTGATGCCAACCACAACAATTCCAACAAGCAGTTCAAGGAGCAGATCCGTATCGTCAAGGAAGTTCTTCATTCAAGATCTCTCGACAGCGATATCAAGAAGCTTGTTAAGGGTGTTATGATAGAGAGCTACATTGAGGAAGGCTCCCAGAAAATCGGCGAAGGTGTATATGGCAAGTCCATCACAGATCCCTGCCTTGGCTGGGCTGACACAGAGAGACTCCTTCTTGAGATGGCAGATCTAGTTTGATCTTCAATTGATTTATTCATGCATATTAAAAGCCACTGTTCATCAGACAGTGGCTTTTTTGTATCCTATCACAATATGAGTTTGTACTATCAGTTCCTAAGTCTCGCCCATTCAAACGGATCTTTGCTCTTATGCTTCTTGGACAGATACTTTGAGATAGTATTAACATCTGCAAATCCCATCATCTCCTGAACCGAATCAAGGTCCGCTCCATTCTCCACAAGATGCACCGCAAAGGAATGTCGAAGAGAAAAAGGAGTAATATCCTGCTTGATTCCTGCCTTCTTAACATACGTTTTGATAAGCTTCCACAAGCCCTGGCGGCTCATATGGGTTCCGCTGCAGTTAAGAAATACAGTATCATCATCTGTATTTTCTCCCAGAAGCTCATTTCTTGCACCGGTGAGGTAATCACTAAGAGCCTCCTTGGCCTTTCTGCCGTATGGTATAAGTCTTGAACTGTTCTCATCGCCAAGTCTCAGGCAGCTGATGCTAAGATCAATATTCTCAAGCCTTAGGTCTGTAATCTCCGATGACTTAAGCCCCGTAGCATACAATAGTTCCAATATAGCCTTATCTCTTTTACCCTTGGCATCATCCTTGAACTTCTGTGAAAACAGCTCTTCTATCTCAACAGTTGATAATATCCTCGGTTCACTCTTCTCAATCCTGGGAGCTTTCAGTGTCTCGGATGGATTGTCGTTAATATTGCCGTTCTCCACAAGGTATCTGAAAAAGGTCTTAATGGAAGTATAATGCCTAGTTATGGATGAAGCGGCAAAATGCTCTTCCCTTAGGCTTGCCGCATAAGCCGATAATTTGTCTACTGTTACGTCAGATGCCTCAGAAATTCCGTTTTCTCCCATGAACTCAGCCATTCTGAGAAGGTCACGCTTATAAGAAATAAGAGTATTTTCAGAAGTCTTTTTTACGTTCCTAAGATAATCTGTAAACTCATCAATCTGCCTCCGCATTTTCTCTCCTCCCAAAACACAGCGCAAGCCAAACAGGCGCTGACAAAACAAGGCTGTAGCCATATCTGAAATCCACCACAGGAGACGCAAGAAGAAGCGTTCCGGTAAGAAGAAGCAGCAGAACAATCGGAAGCACTTCCGCTCTTTTACCAATGCCAACTACAGTACATATGATAAGCGCCCAGGTATAGGCACCAATGCACCACAGCATACCGTAAAGAGGCATGAAACCCGACAGCTTGATAAGGATTTCCTTAATCTTGACAACAGCTATACCTCCGATCAAAGGCTTCCAATACAGCCCCAGATCATTGCCCATTATTCCGTCAATGTCTCCTACCTTGTAGGCTACATCCGGATATATATATCCTCCCGTAAGGTCGAACCAGGCCTTGATATAGTCCCCGGGATACTTAAGTCCCAGTCTGACCCATAGGGCAAAATATGTACTCTTATTATTCTCTATAACCTCAGGATGACCTGCTCGCACCAGCTCCTTGATGTTATCTGCAAAGTCAGGGGCGTAGAGCTCATGAATATATGTAGTATCAATAACATCCCTTATAAGCTTCATATCACCATCTGCAACATCTCTGTCATTAACAAGTACTGCCGCAACCTGCTGAAGCGGAACAGATAGATTCTCTGTAAAATCAGGACTATCAATACCCAGCCTGCCAAATACAGGACCTTTTACAATAATAACCACAGCAAAAACAGCAAGCACTGATACCAGAATTCCCATCAGATTCTTCCTGAATCTGACCACTACCAGAATCCCCCATACAATGAACGCATACCAGGCATTGGATCTTAATAGACAAAAAAGTATGCCAAGAACCGAAAAGCTGACATAATCCTTCCAAGTAAGTTCCTTCTTCTGCGTCATGCTTATAAACCTGCAGATTAGAAGAAGCGCTATTCCTGCAAAAGGAATGTCTTTCCAAAGCGTAACAGCGAACACACAGTTAAAGGGCATCAGTGCAAAAAAGGCCAAAGCAAGCCATTTGCACCATCTGGCGCATTGCCCCGCCAGCCTGTCCACAAGACACACACCTCTTGCACAACAAAGTGCAAGAAATATCATCTGAAACAGTGTATAGAAGCTAATCGCACTTACAGCATCACCTGTGATCGCCATTCCAATTGAATAGAATATCTTGATAAGAAACGTATGCACCACCGGATGATGATTGAACCAGGGTCTTACTCCCACAATCTGCTCATACTGAACCAATGAATCTGCAGTCATAATTCCCGGAAACTCATACAGGAAATATGGAAAATAACAGATTAAGCAAAGAAACGCAGATAATATAAACAGCTTAGCGCCATGTATGCTGCCTGAAATCGGAATATCCTTAGACTTATCTAAGAAATACCCCTTACTCTTCCCTGCTCCCGCAGCTCCTATAAAATACTTGCTCCACCTATATCTGATCTCCATGACCAGCAGAAGACCTATACAGAAAACACCGCAAAATACGATTGCCAGTGTAAGAAGCTTGAACAATCCGCTGTCAAAATTTGAGATCAGCCGGACTCCTTTTACATAAAGCGCTGCGCCGGCTGCAAGAAATGAAACACCTGCGCCAACAGCAATAGCACTCTTTTTCGCCGAAAAGATATCTGCATCCCTCTCACTTAGCCTCTTCCACTCCGACAGAATCAGCACAAAAAAGACTACTGTCAGAGGGTTTCTGACAGTAATCCCGGATAGCAGCTGTATTGCCCAGCAGCTAAGAAATGCTGCCAGGCCGTATATTATCTTCTCTTTAGCAAATTCCTTCATTACGATGTACGCTCTTCATCCATAATCTTGGACAGTTCGGCAAAAACAGAGAGGCAATCAAAGGTAGAGAAATAATCCCTTGGAGTCTCTGCTCTTCTTATAAGTTCAACACTTCCGTCAGCCTTAAGAAGCAGCTCTGCGCTCTTAAGCTTACCGTTATAATTATATCCCATAGCAAAGCCGTGAGCACCTGTATCGTGGATAAAGAGGTAATCTCCCATATCAATCTTGGGAAGCTGTCTCTCAATAGCAAACTTGTCGTTGTTCTCGCAAAGAGATCCGGTTACATCATATACATGGTCAAGAGGAGCATCCTCCTTGCCCAGAACTGTAATATGGTGGTATGCGCCATACATTGCAGGTCTCATAAGGTTGACTGCACAGGCATCCACACCGATATACTCCTTGTAAATGTGCTTCTCATGAATAGCCTTGGTAACAAGTGCGCCGTAAGGAGCCATCATGAATCTGCCCATTTCGGTATAAATGGCAACATCTCCCATTCCTGCAGGAACAAGGATTTTCTCATACTGCTCCTTAACTCCTGCGCCGATCGCAGCAATGTCATTGCCCTCAGCATCAGGTGTATAAGGAATTCCAACTCCGCCTGAAAGATTGATGAAGGCCACATCCGCACCCGTTTCCTTCTCAAGTTCAACAGCAAGTTCAAAGAGCTGACCTGCAAGCGTAGGATAATACTCGTTGGTAACGGTATTGCTGGCAAGGAAAGCATGAATACCGAAGTGCTTGGCTCCCTTGGATTTAAGAATCTTGAAAGCCTCAAAGAGCTGATCCCTTGTCATTCCGTACTTGGAATCGCCCGGATTATCCATGATTCCGTTACTCATCTTGAAGACTCCGCCCGGATTGTAACGGCAGGAAATTGTCTCGGGAATCTTGCCAATAGTTTCCTCCAGGAATTCAATATGTGTAAAGTCGTCAAGATTGATAATGGCGCCAAGTTTGTCTGCATAAGCAAACTCCTCTGCCGGTGTATCATTCGAAGAAAACATTATGTCCGCCCCGGAAGCTCCAACTGCGCTACTGAGCATAAGCTCTGTCTTGGATGAGCAGTCGAAACCGCAGCCGGCATTCTTAAGCAGCTCCATAAGAATAGGATTGGGAGTAGCCTTAACAGCGAAATACTCTCTAAAGCCCTTGTTCCAGGAAAATGCGTCATATACTGCTTTGGCATTATCTAAAATCCCCTTTTCATCATAAATATGAAAGGGTGTGGGGTACTTCTTAACAATCTCTTCTATCTGAGACTTGGTTACAAACGGTTTCTTCATAATAGCCTCCTGAATGCATACTTATACATAAATAATATACACTTTAACATGTTAATGCGGTACACCGCAAGTGACAATATGCCTATGCTAACACAAATGTCCCGAAATTATTAGTGTAAATTGTATAATCCTCAAATATCCTCAATCTGCCAATCTATGGGCTCCAATCCGTTAGCCTTAAGAAACTCATTGCACTTGCTGAAATGTTTACATCCAAAAAAGCCTCTGTAAGCCGACAACGGACTGGGATGAGGTGCCTCCAGGATTAGATGTTTGGGGTTATTTAGCATGCTCTTTTTCATCTGAGCAGGCTTTCCCCAGAGCATATATACCACCGGTCTGTCCTGTTCATTGACAGCCCTGATAATTGCATCTGTAAACTGCTCCCATCCTTTTCCCTTGTGAGAATTGGCAGCATGCGCCCTTACTGTGAGCACTGTATTCAAAAGAAGTACTCCCTGATCTGCCCACTTTTTAAGATATCCGTTGTTGGGAACCTTACATCCCAGATCCTCCTGAAGCTCCTTATAAATATTTACCAGAGAAGGAGGCGTATCTGCCTTGCCGGGCAATACTGAAAAAGACAGGCCATGGGCCTGTCCGGGTTCATGGTATGGATCCTGTCCCAGGATAAGAACCTTCACATCCTTAAGTGGTGTAAGGTGAAGTGCATTGAAAATATCATCTGAAGGGGGATAGATTACGTTTTTGCTGTATTCCTCCTTCACAAATTTATATAACCGGGCATAATAGGGTTTCTTGAACTCTCCCCCTACTGCCTCGTACCAGTCTCCTGTTATCATTGACATACTGAATTACCTTCTTCGTTTATAGTCTGACAGGAACATTTCTGTCTCTGAGATACTCCTTGACCTCTGAGATTTCAAGTTCCTTGAAGTGGAAAAGTGAAGCAGCCAGTGCCGCATCTGCCTTACCATCAGTAAGAGCCTCATAAAAATGCTCCTTGGTTCCTGCTCCGCCTGAAGCAATAACAGGCACAGGAACTGCCTCTGCGATGGTTCTTGTAAGCTCAATATCATAGCCTGCCTTGGTTCCGTCGCAGTCCATGCTGGTGAGAAGTATTTCTCCCGCTCCAAGATCCACAGCCTTTTTGGCCCACTTGACTGCATCAATACCCATATCTATTCTTCCGCCGAACTTAAAGATATTCCAGCCGCTTCCGTCCTCTCTCCTCTTGGCGTCAATGGCAAGAACAACGCACTGGCTTCCGAATTTGTCTGCAGCTTCGGCAATTAGCTCCGGTCTCTCAATAGCCGCTGAATTAACAGCAACCTTGTCTGCCCCTTCTCTCAAAATAGCCCTCACATCATCGACGGTTCTTATACCGCCGCCAACAGTGAAAGGAATAAACACTTTTCTGGCAACCTCCCTTACCATGTCGGCAACGGTTGCACGTCTCTCGTTGGATGCTGTAATATCCAGAAACACAAGCTCGTCTGCTCCGGCCTTGGAATAGGCCTCACCTACAAGCACCGGATCCCCGGCATCAACAAGATTAACAAAATTTATACCCTTAACTACTCTGCCGTTATTCACATCAAGGCAGGGAATAATTCTCTTAGTAAGCATAATTTTCTCCGATATCTGGTGTAGTCCTTAGATTTCAAGGAAGTTTTTAAGTATCTGCATTCCAACATCTGCGCTTTTTTCCGGATGGAACTGACAGGCAAAGACATTGCCTGACTCTACGGAAGCATCTACCTGAACATTGTAATCACAGGTAGCTGTCACGATATTCCTATCCTCTGCATGTAGATAATAGGAATGAACAAAATATACATATGAATCCTGATTGATTCCCTTGAACAGACGTCCCTGTCTGGGGAACTTAAGACTATTCCAGCCTATCTGCGGAATCTTGTAGGAATTACCCTGAGAATCCGTCTCAGGAATCCTGCAGAGTTTACCACGCAAAATGCCCAGGCCGCTTACTCCATCCGCCTCCTCGCTGGAATCGAATAAAAGCTGCTGGCCCAGGCATATTCCCATAAATGGAAGTTCCTTGGATACCACCTCTTTAATTGTAGGTATCAGATCATATTCCGATAATCTTCTCATGGCATCGCCAAATGCACCAACCCCGGGAAGTACCACTCTGTCGGCAGAAAAAATCTCCTTCGGGTCTCTGGTAACTATTGTAGACGCGCCAAGATATTCAAATGCTTTTTCGACGCTTTTAATATTGCCTGCATCATAATCGATAATTGCAACCATTCGGCAAAGGCCCCCTTGATTTAGTAATCGACGCCTTTACTGAACCGGTTTCAATGTACCGACAATCTCCATAACTTTGATCGTATAATCCCAGTCCTTCTTGATGGAATTGATAGACTTCACATCCTCTTCTGTAAGGCCATACTCCTCTAAAAGCAACGATTCTATTTTAGAATACACACTCTCAATCTGAATTTCAACATTGAATTGTGCCGCCTCTTCTAAAATATCCTCTTTGTTTCTCATGGCCGTAAGAAGAATATCAAGAGCCTCTTCCTTCATGTTCATGGCTTCAAAGTTTTCATGAGCCGTCAGATATCTGTCTCCCCAGGCCAGGACCCTTGACTGCTCATACATAAGAGTCTGCCTCTCATCCAGTTCCTTTCCATGAAGAACCTTGTAGGTTGTTACATAGTCCTGATGAATATATGCACTTTCAGCTCTCTCTTTAGCAAGCCTCTCGGGAAGAACCAATGAAGGAATAAGTACCAGTATTCCAAGACTCGCTGCAAAAAGGAATGAGATTGCAACCTTTCTGGGAGATATTGCCTTTTCCGGAATGCTGGGATCCTTCTGAGGTTTGGGCTTTTTCTCCTTCTTCGGCTTCGGCGGCTTTTCCTTCTTGGGCTTTGGCTCCTTCTTTGGCTTTTCTTTCTTTGGCTTCTTTTCTTTTTTCTTTTTCTCTTTCTTAGGCTTCTCATCACCAAGTTCATTCAGAACCTGCTGGTTTTCATCGGTAAGACTGGCCAGTTCTCCATTAGGAGCTATCTCCTCGTCTTCTCTTGTAAGAGCGGTGAATAAGCTTGCAAGAAGCGCTTTTAATCCGCCTTTTTTCTTTTTCTTTCCTTTTTTATCTTCCGGAGCATCTTTGCCTGTACCTCCGGCCGATTCCGGTATAGCTGCAAGATCCTCAAGGGAAGGTTCGGTTCCAAGATCTCCGAAGCCATCCTCTGTCAGTGCATCCAGAATATCTTCTTTGGGCACATCTTCTTCCTGGCCATCCCCGGCGTCAGATGCTCCCTCACGCGCAGCTTCATTCTCAAGATCCTCAATATCATCGCTCGCAAGGCTGTTCATAAGAGCGTCCAGATCAGGCATTGCTGTATCTTCGGAGCCCTCCTCGGCTGCCTGCGTATTATCTGTTTCTCCGTCCTGAACCTCAGCAACTTCTCCTTCAGCAGAACCGCTGCCTTCCTCTCCGCTAAGGAGATCATCGAGACTTGCTTCCAGGTCATTTAAATTAAAGTCGGCTGACACATCATCCAAAGACAAACCTTCATCAGGTGGATCTGTTGCTTTGGAAGTACCTGCATCCAACTCGTTAAGCTCTTTCTCCATGGATTCCAGGTTGAAATCATCTTCCTCCGCAGCCTCCCCACCGTTTTCAGTAGTAGGATCGCCGCCATCAAAGGTAAATCCTATATCATCGCCAAGACCGGCATCCTCAGTTCCCTCAGAAGGAATCTGTGCCTCTTCACCCGCGGTATCAGCAGCAGGTTCCTCAGCCAAATCATCCATTGACATGTCATCAAGTGTCAGCTCATCAAGCGCCATATCATCAAGAATAGCTTCATCGGATACTTCTCCCGCATCAGGGACAGCTCCTTCCTCAGCGCTTGTTCCGTCAGGAGCGGCCTCGTTTGCAGCATCTTCTCCCATATCAAGTCCAAGCTCAGCCATTCCCGCCATAATATCATCCAGGCTTTCTACCTGATCATCAGCGACCGTATCGGGCACAGGAGTATCCTCAGCAGGAACTTCCTCAGTAATAGACATATCCGCGTCAGGTATGCTCTCAGCCGGTGCTTCTTGAACCTCTGCCTCAGGAGCCTCTTCTTCAGGAATAATACCTTCATCCATTGCCTGTTCAAGAGACTCGGGACTTAATTCATTAATATCAAGATCCGCCAATGAAGCCAGATCTCCAAGTGCTTCCTCTCCCGACATAGGCTCTTCGTCCTGAATATTGTCAAGAACATCACTTAAACTATCCTGCGCCTGTCCCATTTCAGGGTCAGAGAGATTATCTCCCGGCATATCGTCCAAAAGATCCGTCAAGATCTCTTCCGGCGTCTGTCCGGCGTCAGAATCAATATCTTTACTTATGGATGCTGCGTTATCTTCCGGTATAATAACTTCCGGAGCCATTTCCATAAGGGCGTCGTCGCCATCTTCAATATCAACCAGAGGTTTAGCCGCCGGAGGTATAATATCCTCCATTGATGTCTCTCCACCCTCAGATGGAGCATTCTCAGCGGCATCAGAAAAAGACTGATCTGCGAATTTGCCACTCTGTATCTCAGCGTCCATTCTTTCAGCATCAGCTATTGCTTCATCAAGAGCTATCTCTTCGGGATCCCTTACATCCAGGTGTGAAGGCTCGTTGCCCACAGTAAATTTAGGAATACCCACATCTGTCAGCGATTCAATCTCATCAAGAAGGTCAGCCATCTTTCCATCAACAAACTCTCCATCTTCAAGCTTGTTAAGAAGGCTTCCTATCTCATTCAGATCCTCATTGCCATTGGAGTTTTGCACCAGACTTGCCATTTCCTCATCTGCAGCCTGTGACGGCGCATCAGAAGACCCCTTAGTAGACATCCTATTAAGGGCAGATTTGGGATCTTTATTATTCGATTGCACGTTGTTCAACAGACTATCAAGATACTCTTCGTTAGTCATAGTCCATTACACTCCTGCAAAATATAATCAACCGAATTCATCTTTATCGAATCTGTTCTGTCTGCAATTTCCGGAGTATGATGATAGAGCCTCTCGTGAACTCTCACAAGATGTGCTTTTTCATTCATAAAAACGACCTTTTCAAAGGGCCATCGTACAACAGTTGGATAATCAAGACCTACTCCCAATTCCAGTAAAAGAAGTTTTGCATTAACGGTTCCTGTAAGATACTTCAGATACTTATCCCAGCCGTCTTTATAGGGAGCCTCATTATATTTTATCTTTTTATATTCAGGTCTTTTCTGATTAAGATACCATTCTTTCCCATCTCTGAAAGGTTTGGCAAAAGTAATTCCTTCCTGCCAGTAACCGTCATGCTCAGTGATGATCGAATGTATCTTATCTACCACTTCTCTGAATTCCTCAGTCTTCTCTGCATTTAAAAGTCCATCGGATTCATCATTGGTCTGAAGGAACATAAAATTACCACAAGGATAAACTGCTCTTTCATAGTCAAAACCAAATAAAAGTGCATCCTGAAGAAAAATGTCGCTTACGATAAAATGCTTCTTATCTCCAACAAGCTTACGAAGTCCCCTGTAAGCATCTGCTACCTTATTATCGATATTGTAATAGGCGTATTCATATTCTACGATAGGTAGAAGCCACTGATTACCCTCATTATCACAATACTCTAAGATATTTTTGTATCTGGAATCGGATCTTATCCCCTTTTTTACCCAATTCCACTCATCACCTATGCCTATAATGCAAAGGTCTGAGTCCTGTAACATTTCCTTAAGCGCCTGTGCCATAGCTGTCACTACTCCTTAATTTAAAAATCTCCCTTCATTGAGACAGTCACTGAAAACACGTTTCATAACTGAGCCAACAAAGGGAGTTTCAGTCAGTTAGTATTAGCCTGCACTTGAAGCATTTACAAGTTCATCAATTACAGATACGAGATTTCCGATTTCCGGCTTGGACAACTGTCTGTCGGCTCCAAGAGATTCTCCTTTTCTTCTCATTTCCTCATTAACAAGTGATGAGAATATGATAAGAGGAATATCCTTGGTGGCATCGTCACTCTTTACCAGTTTGGTAAGTCTGTGGCCGTCCATAATAGGCATCTCGATATCAGTGATAATACATTTGATATTGCCAAGCTCGTTTCTGTCCTTGCAAGCCTTGATGTAATCGTATGCAAGCTTACCGTTTTCAAAATGTCTCACATTATTATAGCCCGCCTTGTTAAGAGAATCTACAATGAGCTTATTAAGCAGCTGTGAATCCTCTGCAAGAACAATCGGAACCTCATTACGAGGTCTGGGTCCGATGTCGGAAAGAGCATCCATATTAAGACCCGTATTGGGATTAATATCAGATACGATTTTCTCAAAGTCGAGAATGATGATCAGCTGATTCTCAAACTTGATGATACCTGTTGAGATACTCTCCTCAGCCTTGGAAATCGTTGCATTGGGCTTGATGATATCTGCCCAGGATACTCTGTGAATACCTACAACAGAGTCAACGTGGAATGCAATATCAAGCTTATTGAAATTGGTGATAATGAATAGTCCACCGGCCTTGGATGCGCCTCGCTGCAGGCAGTTTCTAAGGTCAATGGCTGTGATCATCGTATCACGGGGCATAAATATTCCCTCTATGCTGGGATGAGCATTAGGTACCGGTGTTACTTCCTGATACACAATAATTTCCTTAATCTTTGCTACGTTAATTCCATAGCAATGGTCATCGATTTTAAATTCAAGGACTTCAAGTTCGTTATTACCACTTTCAAGCAGGATTTTTGATTCCATTCGTTCACCTCGCGCCTTAAAAAGAAAAAATTATTAACATAAAACCGATTGAAAATTGTTTAAATTTCCTTTTTAAGTATAGCACGTTTTAGTCAAAATAAATATAAAAAAACAAAAAAGACGGGCATTTGACCGTCTTTTAAGATTTCATTTATAAGTTTTTTATATATTTAGTATTTCGTTTAATTTTGCTTGTTTATGTAGTTTTGTACCTTCAAAACCGAACACTGAACTATCTTAAATCCATTTTCCCTTTGTTCCTATACCAACTATTCGTTGGATAAGCCCTCGACCTATTAGTACACATCAGCTGAACACGTTACCGTGCTTACACCTTGTGCCTATC
>NZ_JANSWL010000009.1:0-592 GCF_028539135.1 Butyrivibrio sp. DSM 10294
CATATGTCCCATATCTGCTTCCTGTTTCTGGAATACATTGTGGCCCATAACCACTACATCTACGTGGTTATCCCTTGCATAGTCGGCTATATGTCTGCTTATCTTGTGTAACTGATCCTTTATCCTCCTGTTTCTCTTCTCAGTGAGTGTACTCATCCTTCTGGTACGATATCTCTTGTTGCAGGCCATTGCGCAGGCAGACAGCCTTGCCATCTCTTTGTTGTAGTACTGATTGATGGACTTGATGACACCGCCTTTTATTACAAAAGGCTTTGCGCTGAAGTTATTAACAACCGCAGCGATGTTGTCCGTTCCGGGATCAATTGCCATGACTCTTTTTCCCGAAATATCTGTCATTCCTGCAAGTTCCTTCAGGATTACAGAATCATCCCTTGGTGCAATGCCCTTCATTCCCATATCCATTACCACATCAATCACAAAATCCCTGCCACATGGTTTGATGCACACTTCCTTAAGTGTTCCGGAAAAAGGCATATAAGAAAGCCTGAGCATTTCCTTAGTTCCCGGAAATCTGAGATACAAATCATCCTTTATTCTACAAATCTGGTTGGTAAGGATTGCAGTCTTGCCC